>WRFE01000012.1 GCA_009778965.1 Candidatus Endomicrobium labiotermitis | reverse complement strand
TTTTTCTGTCGAATATTCTACGTGCGATACTGCGATTGTCACAATCTTCGTATCGTCTCTTCTTCCTTGTGATTCGGAGGCTTTTGCTACCTGGTCATAAGATATGTACTGCGCTAAGCCTTTGTCGCCTAACACTTTTGTTATTGCTGCCGTCAATGTTGTTTTGCCGTGGTCCACGTGCCCTATTGTTCCTACGTTTACGTGCGGTTTACTTCTATCAAACTTTTCTTTTGACATAATCTGCTCCCTAAAAATTTATTTTACTATATATATACCTGCATAACATTAGCCGAGGATGGGAATTGAACCCACGACCACCTCCTTACCAAGGAGGTGCTCTACCACTGAGCCACCTCGGCATTGTTTAACGAGGTGAAATTCATAAGCGGGAGACGGGAATCGAACCCGCGTGGCCAGCTTGGAAGGCTGGAGCACTACCATTGTGCTACTCCCGCAAAAACAACAATTAAATTTTTTGTAAAAATGGGGGCGGAAGGATTTGAACCTTCGTAGGACATAGTCCGTCAGATTTACAGTCTGATGCCTTTGACCGCTCGACCACACCCCCGCAATTATTGCTGTTTAATATAAAAGGAAAAAAGAGCTTTTGAAACTTTTCTATTCTTAATTTAAAATAACTTGTTGATTATACTACAAAACGATTTTAAATGTCAATACAGCAGATGTTGAGAGGGTGAGAAGATGAGATGTTTGACAACGGCTTTGTTTTTACTCAACCTCCCATCCTCTCACCTTCCCATCTTCTGTGTTTAATAGTACGTATATCTTCTCATGTGTATTGAAAAGAGTAATCCTACGGCAATCATTGATGAAACCATTGAAGATCCTCCGTAAGATAAGAAAAGCAAAGGAACGCCGGCTACGGGCATAAGTCCGGTAACCATACTTATATTAATAACCGCGTAAAAAACAAACATTGCTGCTATACCCATCGCTACAAGCGAACCATATCTGTCGCGCGACTCTCGCGCAATTATCAAAGCGCGCCATATAAAAATAAAATACAATAAAATAACCAGCTGCGAAAAAAACCAGCCTCCTTCCTCCCCTATCACTGAAAAAATAAAATCAGTATGCTGTTCAGGAAGAAATCCGAGCTGTGTTTGAGTTCCTTTAAGAAATCCTTTTCCTGAAATTTTACCGGATCCCATCGCTATTTTAGATTGTATTACATTGTATCCCGCGCCGCGCGAATCGGTTTCCGGATACAAAAAGACAACCATTCTTTTTCTTTGATAATCTTTAAGAGACTTTTCAACCGACATTGAAGCCATAAAACCAAACATCACGGCAAATCCGAGCAGGACAGCATATATTATCGAAATTTTCACCCTGAATTTCCATAACAGCCACCAAATAACAAATATAAGCGCGACTATTACAACCGCAACGTAGAAAATTCCGATAACATTACTTTGCAGCGAATTTATAAAATATCCTATATACGAAGATGGATTTGCGACAAACGGCTGAAGTTTTAAAAATTCTATCAGCAGCGGTATTCCTACGCTCAATCCGCAAAAGAGAGATATGCACAAAAGATAAAACCTTTCGGCGCCCGCGACATATAAAAGCACAAGCGTAACAAGAAAATAAGGAAGTATTGATGAAAAAGCCGGCTGCGCCATAATAAGTATAAAATGTCCCATAAGTATTGCGAAAGTATAGGCAAGAGCCGACGGTTTTTTTATATTTTTCCAATTTTTATCTAAAAAAGACGAAATGACAAGAATATAAGCCAGCTTTGCTATTTCAACCGGCTGAAATGAAAAAAATCCGAAATTGATCCAGCGTTTCGCGCCATTAATCGTTACACCGAAAATAAGCACGGACACCAAAAGCAGAATCGAAAATATATAAACAGCTTTATCGAGCTGCCTGTAATATTGATAATTGAATCCTGCCGTAAAAAGCATTAACACAATACCCAGAAAAAAAGCCGCTGTTTGTACGGTTACATATTTTGAAGATATGCCGTAATTAAAACTTGCGGAATAAACGGCAAAACCGCCTATTAAAACAAGCGCAAAAAGCGACGCAAGCAGCCATATATCTATTGCATTGGCAAAACGATGGAAAAAACTTTTTTCGTTAATCATCTGTTTTTCCTCTTTGGCTTTTCCACAGCCTCTTCTTCAATATCTTCTATGCCGAAATATGATTCATATATTTTTCTCGCTACCGGCACGGCATTAAGCCCGCCGCCGCCGCCGGCTTCTACTATAACGGCAATCGCTATCTCAGGATTGTCAGCGGGTGCAAAAGTCACAAACCACGCGTGATTCTCACCATGCGGATTCTGCGCCGTCCCGGTTTTTCCCGCTACTTTTATACCAGAAAGCTTACTTCTTCTTCCCGTACCGTTTTCAACGGTTTCAACCAGAGATTCATAAAGCAAGTCCCAAGTTTCTTCGGACAATTCTATAGTATCTCTTGTTCTTACAGTATGTTTGAAGACTTCTTCTCCTTTTATATTGATGATATTATCAACTATATAAGGTCTTAAATATACGCCTCTGTTTGCTACGGCAGTTATCATATCCGCCATTTGTATAGGTGTTACCGACAAAGCTCCCTGCCCGATGGCAAAAATCAGCGTATCACCCTGAAGCCATGACATTTTAGTTTTCATCTTTTTCCATTCGGGATTAGGAATAAAACCTTTCTTTTCATTCGGCAAATCTATGCCTGTTCTTTCTCCAAGATAAAACTTTCTCGCAAACCTTTCAATATTTCTGACTCCCAGCTTCAAAGCCAAATCGTAAAAGTAAATATTGCATGACTGCGCCATTGCGGCAATCAAATTAACGCGCCCGTGACCGCTTTTAAGCCAGCACGCGTACCATCTGTCTCCAAGCTCAAAACTTCCGGTACAGATTTCGGTTTCTTTCAGATTTATATCAAGCAGTTCAACCGCAGCTGCAAAAGTTACTATTTTAAAAATCGAACCCGGCGGATATAATGCCTGCAAGGCTCTGTTAAAAAGCGGAAGATCTTTGTCTTTAAGATATTTTGCGAACTCTCTTGTCCCTGCTTTATTTGTGTCAAATCCCGGCAGCGAAACCAAAGCTTTAACCGCTCCTGTTTTTGTGTCTAAAACTACGACAGCGCCTCTGCCGGTCGCGCTGTTTTTTAAAGCGTCGTAGGCGGCATTTTGAAGCTGCTGGCTTATTGTCGAATGAACGCTCGCGCCGATTTCAGGATGAATATATTTAAAAGCTCTTGTTTGATTACCTTTCGCGTTAACTTCAAGCTGCCAGCCGCCGTCTGTTCCCTGAAGGAAACGGTCATAATACTGTTCAATTCCGCCTCTTCCGACATAATCGCCGGGTTTATAACCTTGCTCATACAGCCTCGCTACTTCCTCCGCGTTTATTTCCCCCGTATAGCCGGTAACGTGACTGTTTTGCTCCGGATAAAAATATACTCTTCTAGGCTCTTTGACCACCGATATTCCGCTTAAAATCAGTTTTTTCTCCTGAATTTTAAACATTTCTTCCATTGTAAGATTATCGGCAAGTTTTACTACTCTTCCGTAACGCCAGCCTCTGTCTATGGTGGGCTTAATATCTCTTTTTAAAATTTTACTTAACTGCTCTATAGTTTCGTCGGAAGGCGTTTCCTGCTGCTCAAAAGGATAAAATAACGCCACATAAGTAAAATCGTTGCCTACCATCATAGAACCATTGTCCGAATATATAATACCTCTAGGCGCTCGCTCGTGCGTATTATACATTCTTTGCTGGTCGGAAACTTTTCTGTAATGCGTGCCTTTGAGAATCTGAAGATAAAAAAGCCTTACGGACAGCAGAATAAACAATAACGCAAAAAACACAAGTATTATCTTGTGTTTTTCAAGAAAAATTTCGTAGATAAATTTACTCTCTTTCTGCCAAACCATTTACAAGTACCTTCTTACGGATTTTGACGCAAAATTTAAACCTAAAAAGACAAGAGGAGTTACCAAAACCGTAACGAGTATTTTAAGAGATCCCGAAAGGGTAAAGACAAACGGAGTATAACTTCCGCTTCCCTCCGGTAAAATAAAACATATCATACTAAAGCCAAACCAATAAAATATTTCCGCGCACAAAACAGCCATAAGCTGCGCAATAATTTGGTCTTTGTCAAACTGTCTGTTGAACATTCCGGCGAAATAACCTATTATCGTAAACATCAATGCCCTGACGCCGAAGATATCCGTAGAAAACGAATCCCATGTAAGACCGAATATAAAACCCATTGTTTGCGCGCCGAGACGCCCGCGGGTAAAACCCAAATAAATTATCGCAATCAGAATAAAGTTCGGAAATACTCCGCCGATATTTATATATTTTCCGAAAAAAAACTGCAGCAGACAAAAAAAAGCGTAAAATAAAAAGTAATATGTCGTTCTTCTCATTTTATGCTCTCTTTAGGCACAAGAACAATCGCCTCGTATAAACTGACAGAATCGAAATAAACCTCTGCAATCGCGGTTTTAAAATCAAGAGAACGATCTTTCAATACACTTTTGATAACGCCTATAGGCATGCCGGCATTAAACACGGAACTGAATGGACTTACTATAACTTCATCTCCGGCTTCAATATTGGCGTTTAACGGAATATATGTTATTTTTAACATATTAGAATTTAGACCTTCGGCAAGACAATTAATTTTTTTCCCTTTAATTTCCACCGGAACGGCAGACAGAGAATTAGTTATAAGACCGACTTTAGCTGAACCCTGCCTCGTTTCAATTATTCTTCCTACGGCGCAAAGCTCTCCATTATTTCTAAGCATTACAACAGGAAGCTCTTTTGACAAACTGTCAGCTTCGCCTTTATTTATTATAAACCACTGATACCACTCGTTTGGCTCTCTTGTAGAAATTCTCGCAAATACGGATTGCGTATCTTTAATTTTAGGAACATTTAAAAGTTTTGCTAAATTATCGTATTGCTCTATTACCGCGTCATAATTGCGAAGCTTATCCGTAAGTTCCTGGTTTTTTTGTTTATATGAAAGATTTTCCTGACTGATATATACTATGGACTTTATGTTTTCGGCAAAACTGCCTGCGTATTGGAATATTTGATTTGCCGCGCTGACATTAGGATAAGAAACATAGAAAACAAAATTTTTGACAAGGCTTACAAAAGGAGTAGACCTTGCTATTATCAAAGCAAAACTCAAGGCAAGAAGAATTATAAAAACTATATCAGATAATTTAGATTTTCTGTTATCACTCATTTTTGTATTTTACATTATTTTTACAGGGAGCGCTGCGCCTCCCAACCTCTGCCTTACTTTTTCACGAGCGAAAAAGTAAACAAAACGCCCGCCGCTGACACGAATTCGCTCACATTTTTTAGGCGGCTGCGAAACTCGCTTCGCTCAAACAGTCCTCGCCGAATACCCCTAAAAAATTCTCGCTCATATACGCGTGTATGCGGAACTGCAACAACACAACACTCTTACCTTAATTATAATATGCCTATCGCAAATAAAACCTTATTGTTAAACAACGCAAAAAAGAGTATAATTTTAAATATGAAAACATCTAAAAATACAATTGACGATAAATTGATAAAACTTGCCGCCGAAAACGTAAAAAAACATAAAGGCGGTCCGTTTTCCGCAATAATAGTAAAAAACGGCAAAATTTTATCTTCTGCTTCAAACAACGTTATTTCAAAAAATGATCCGACAGCCCATGCCGAAATAGAAGCAATACGAAAAGCCGCAAAAAAACTAAAAAACTTCAGTTTGTCAGGCTGCGAAATTTATACGTCGTGCCAGCCCTGCCCTATGTGCTTAAGCGCTATATACTGGGCTGATATAAAAAAAAATTACTATTACGCGGACACAAAAACCGCTTCAAAATACGGATTTAAAGACGGACTTATTTTTAAAGAACTTTCAAAACCGCAAAACAGCAGAAAAATTAAACAAACAAAAATTAAAAATTCCGACAGCCTTATTCCGTTTAAAATTTGGAAAACACTTCCTAATAAGAAAAAATATTAACGAAATAATATCTTTCATCGTTGTCTCCCTGCGCAAAGTCGCAGGGTCTATTAATATTTATAGCTTCTGCGATTGCCTTGCAACGCAGAATGATAAATGTGCGACTTCAAATCGATACAAATTTTACTTTTACGCCGGAAATAATTTCCAGCTTTTTCATAAGTTCATTGTTTTTGTCCGTATCTGAAACAAGATCAAGTATTATAATCCCATTATCGGAACATGCATTAATATTGCTTTCGTGCAATCCAATCCTCGTTCTTATGGAGCATCCAAAATCCGTAAGAACTTCCTGAACTTTAACGGCAGTTTCCCTTCTTTTTTCGAGAGACACAACTAAGATTTCAGCCATTTTTCCCTCCGGTTATTTTTTCAAATCCAACAGCTCGCTTACCGTAACAAGTTCGTAACCCTTTGCTTTAATTTCATCTATGAAATCGCCCAGAAAAGAAAGCAGACGTTCATTATAATTTAAATCGTGCATAAGAAAAATAGCGCCGTTTCTTATGTGACCAGAATACTTTTTATGCATTTCGTCGGCAGTAAGTTTTCTGTCCCAGTCACAGCCGAAAGTCCAGTTTATTATTTTATATCCGTTTTTTTCAACAACTTTTTTCGCGTCATCTTTGGAATAACCGTAAGGAAACCTCACAAGATAAGGTTTAACGCCCGTATTTTTCTCTATGGACTTTTGAGCTTTTAAAAGTTCGTTTTCCATTTTTTCATCTTTATCTTCATTTTTATAGGCAAAAAAACTTATATGCGAATACGTATGACTTTGAACCTCATGCCCTTCTTCTGCGACTTTTTTTGCAAGTTCAGGCTTTCTTTCCACCCTGCTGCCGAGCAGAAAAAAAGTAGCTTTAACATTTTTATCTTTCAATATTTCCAATATTTTCTCAGTAGCTGCTCCGGGACCGTCATCAAAAGTCAGCGCTATTTTTTTAGAATTTTTATCTCCGTCAGTATAAAAAATTTTGTTTTCGGCAAAACATACAGAAACGCACAGTAATAAAAACATAGCTATAATTTGTTTCATTTTCAATCCTTTTATCATCCCCATACAAGAAATATAGAAAGCGCCGTTAAAAAACCGGCATTTATAATTTGCATCCAAAAATTATCGTTTACTTTCCAGGGCATTGCTTCAATTATTGTAGCGAAAAGAGCTCCTATCAAAGCGAATTTCCAATTAAACAGAAATAACCCAACAACAAAACAAACGGCAAAGCAAGCAATGCTTCCTTCAATACTTTTTCCGGCAATAGACTTGTGTTTCCCGAAAGTCTTACCCACAAGAGCTGCAGCGGCGTCGCCAAAAGCCAAATATAAAAAACTCGCCATAACCATATACTTGTTAGGAAACAAAATAATTGTGATTAAAGCGCCGGACAAAGTCCATATAAGCCCACTGATCTTTTCGGCTTCTTCGGGTCTGTAAAAACCTTTAAAATTATTGCAGAAAAAATTATTGCATACGGGAACTTTAAATCTTAAAAACTCTAAGACAGCCACTACAAAAATTGCGATAGCCAGCCCCCATATGACAGTCGGCTTGGAAAGATACCAATAACCCGCCACATAAATGAGCGTCAATAAATGAAACCCTTTTCTTTTTAACTCGTCTTTTGGAACGCTAACCATATCTCACTTACCCCTGAATACATAAAATGATAAAATGAAAAAATATTACTATAAACTTCAACGGACAATTCCGTTATATTTATTGCGTCCGGAAAAGCCAATACCATAAGCAGCCCGAATACAATGACATTTACTGCAGCAATTACTACACACGAGAAAAAAACTCCGTAAACTTTTAAATCCGGCTGCCCTATTCCCAATATATATACCGTTAACGCCGCGTGAAAAGAAATAGAAAAACCAAGCAAAAACAGAAAATACCCATAAAAAAGTTTAATATCCGCAAACCAGCCGAGCATTATGTATATTATTATCAGCACGAAAGTATATATCGGAAACATATACGGCGCTAAAGTTATCCATATATTATCTTTAGTCAAAACAACGCTGCCGGACTGTTTCCCGACATTAAATCTTTTTATTCTCGCTCCGCTGAGAATTCCCGCAACGGCATGGGAAAGCTCATGACCGAAAATATAGGTTCTCAAAGGCTTATAAAATGCTATTTGAAAAACAACATAACACAAAACGCCTGCCCAAAAAGGCATATACTCATTTCCGCCCGAAGCGGAAAACGATAAAAAATTTTTAAACAAAGTAAACATTGCCGCGGCTATAGCCGGAATCGCGATAATAGCCGCTGTATTTCTTATTATTTTAGAAGTCTGTTTCATTTTCTGTTTCAACGACAAACGAAGAGTATCGCTTTTTCTAAAGCCGATACGGCATCGGAAGTTCCTGTTTTAATGGCAGTATCAGCTTTCAGCATAATTTTCATACTGTCTTTTAAATTTTTTAAACTGTGCTTTTTAAGATTCGACAAAAACGGTCCCGCAAAAAACGAATGTATTCTTAAAGACGCCGCCGCTTCCTGCCCGGACATTTTCTGTTCTTCAATCTTACTTTTCGCATCAAGCATTCTTCTGACCGCTGAAACTATGGCAGAAAGAATCATTACAGGTTCTTCCCCTTCCTCAAAAAGCTTTTCCAAAACAAACATCGCGTTTTTTAAATCTTTGGCTTCTATATAAGACGACAAAGAATAAGTGTTGATCTCTTTGGTATATCCGCTTATTTTTTCGATATCTTCTTCAGTAATATTTTTTTTGTCCTTTCCCGCAAAAAGAGACAGTTTTTCTATTTCGTTTGAAATGTTTAGCAAATCCGTTCCGTTCTCATCGACTATCCGCGAAATTACACCAATGGAAGCAGTTTTACCTTTTTGGGTAAATTCATTTCTTATAAACTCTTTTACTTCACTTTCATATTGTTTACGGCAATCAGCGGAAACACAGATTTTTGAAGATATAGCGTCATTGATAAGAGATTTTCTTTTTGAAATTGTTTCTTTTTTATAGTTTGACGGATAAAGCATTATAAGGCACGATGTGTCAACCGGGTTATCAATATAACTGCTCAGACGTTCGGCATCTGCCGCTTTAATTTTATGTAAATCTTTAACTACTATTACTCTTTTTTCGCTTAAAAAAGGCAATGTCTGTAAAGCGTTTAAAATATCTTCCGAGGAAGAATCAGCGGCATAAAAAACTTCTTTATTTAAATCACCGGCATCTAAAAAAGATTCGGTTTTTTTAAGGCAGTAGTCTATAAGATAAGCTTCTTCTCCGGCAAATAAATAAACGGGAGAAATCTTTTTTGATGATATATGTTTATTGAAATCTTGTATTTTAAGTAATGCCATAAATTTATAGAGTGAAGATTGAAGAGTAGAGAGTGCAGATATTGTGTTTCGGCTATGCCGAAACTTATTTATTAGTTTTCGCTACGCGAAAACACAGCATTTTCACTTTTCACTCTTAACTTTTCACTTTGTTTTTAAATAGGGACTTTTCTCTCGGATACGCTTGTTACCGAGCCAAAACCTCTTATTGTCCTTTTAACTATATCTCTTGAAAGCTTTTCCCAAATAAATGTTCTTGCGTCTTCTTCCGTCATGCCTTCACCCATAGAAAAATCCGTAGTGCTTCTGTTTGTAATATCTCTGTAAATCTGTATTCCTTCCATATTCGGTTCAGTCCACAAAGTCACATTATTTTCCCTGTCTATAAACGAAACGCTTACAATAATCCAAAGTTTGAATTGTTCCGCAACCATGTTCACGTCATAAGTCAAAGGCTGCAAAATATATCTTCTTATTGTAATGCTCAGCATTCCATTAGCTTCATCTTCACTATTAACAACGGAAAGTCTGCCGTCGCGCAAAATTTCATCGACTAAGGCGTTTGTAAATCTGGCTTCCAGTCCGAATTGATTGGTATTATTGGTAATCGGTCTGATAAAAACATTTCTTATATGCTCGGGCAAAATCTGGGGAGCAGGGTCATAAATTGAAGCGCAGGACGTTAAAACAAATATCATACATAAAGATAAATAAAGCAGCGCCTTTTTCATTGATTCCTCCAAAAACAACTTTTAATTAACAATTTACAAAGTACAATTAACAATTATGGCGTTTCACGAAAACTCCAACTTTGAACTTTGTTATTTGAAAATTGTTATTTGTCTTTAACAACTATTGTCACAATTTTATTCTTAACATATATAAACTTAACTATCTGTTTGCCGTTGAGCTGCTGGGCAATTTTTTCGTCGATTTCAGCTTGTTTTCTTACCTGCTCTTCACTGCTGTCAGCCGCGACAACTATTTTGCCTTTAAGTTTTCCGTTTATCTGCACCGGAATTTCAATTTCATTCTGCTTTATAAATTTTTCATCATACTCAGCCCACTGCGCAGACGAAATATAAGTATTATTCCCAAGCTTTTCCCAAATTTCTTCGCATAAATGCGGAGTAAACGGAGCCATAAGCAAAACAACTGTTTTATAAGAATCTTTGGAAATTCCGCCGTCATTTCCGTGAAATTTATATGCATATAAAGCGTTCACGAGTTCCATAACCGAAGATATCGCCGTATTAAACTGGAAATCCGCTTCTATGTCGCCGGTAACTTTTTTTATTGTCTGATGCGTTATTCTTAAAAGTTCTTCTTTGTCTTTATCTGACGCAGAATTTTCAGATTTAGAATTTACAATTTCGTAAAGTCTCCATATTCTGTTGATAAAACGCCAGCTGCCTTCAACGCCGTCGGAAGACCAGTCAAGCTGTTTCTGAGGCGGCGCGGCAAACAAAATAAAAAGCCTTGCTGTGTCTGCTCCGTATTTATCGACTATCTCGTCAGGACTTACGGTATTTCCTCTGGACTTTGACATAGCATATCCGCCAAGAGTCACCATACCTTGCGTTAAAAGATTTGTAAAAGGCTCACCGTCTCTAGTTAAACCCAAATCTCTCATAACCTTATACCAAAATCTTGAATATATCAAATGCATACAGGCGTGTTCTATTCCGCCGATATACTGATTTACGGGCATCCAATAATTTAATTCTTTGGTGTCAAAAGGTGCGTTATCGTTATGAGCGTCGCAGTATCTTGCGTAATACCATGAAGAATCTACAAAAGTATCCATAGTATCGGTTTCTCTTTTTGCGTCCATACCGCATTTCGGGCATTTTACATTTACAAAACTCTGGCTCGTTTTTAAAGGAGATTCTCCCTCTCCTGTAAACTCAACATCTTCGGGCAAAGTTACAGGTAAATCTTTCATAGAAACCGGAACAGTACCGCACATATTACAATGTATGAAAGGAATAGGCGTTCCCCAATATCTCTGACGGGAAATAAGCCAGTCTTTCAATTTAAAGTTTATGGTCTTTTTACCAAAACCCTGTTTCTCAACCCATTCGGAAACAACATTAAAAGCATCCGTTGATTTTATTCCGTCAAACTGCCCGGAATTTACAAGGACTCCTTCGTCTTCATAAGCCTTTTCCTGAACGTCAAACGGCGCTTCGCCTTTGATAACTTCAACAATCGGCACATTATGTTTTTTAGCGAAATCGTGATCTCTTTGGTCGTGCGCGGGCACAGCCATTATGGCGCCCGTACCGTAACCCGTTAAAACATAATCCGCTGTAAAAATAGGAATTAGATTTCCGTTAACCGGATTTACGGCCTTTATTCCCTGCAGACAAACGCCTGTTTTATCTTTGCCTTGCGAACGTTCTATATTTGATTTTGACGCTGTGGCTGTTATATATTTTTCAACTTCGGCATAATTTATTATTTGAGATTTTAACTCGTTTATTATAGAGTGTTCAGGAGCGACAACCATAAAAGTCGCACCAAAAAGAGTATCGGGACGGGTTGTAAAAACTTTTAAATTCTTTCCGGTTTTATTATCGACGGCTGCCAATTCAAAATCAACTTCCGCGCCAAAAGATTTACCTATCCAATTTCTTTGCATAGATAATACTTGCTCAGGCCAGCCGCTAAGTTCTTTATGCCCTTCAAGAAGTTCATCCGCATAATCGGTAATTTTTACAAACCACTGTTCAAGATCCCTGTGTTCAGTAGGATTTTTGCATCTCCAGCAAACGCCTTCTGAAACCTGCTCGTTTGCCAAAACAGTGTTGCAGGAATTACACCAGTTTACGGTCGCTTTTTTTCTGAAAACCAAACCTTTTTCCCACATCTTTATAAACAACCATTGATTCCATTTATAATATTCGGGATCGCATGTAGCAAGCTCTCTGTCCCAATCATAAGATATGCCTAAACCTTTAAGCTGTTCTCTCATACGGGCTATATTTTGTTTTGTCCATTTAGCGGGATGAGTTTTACCCTTAATAGCCGCGTTTTCAGCAGGAAGACCGAAAGCGTCCCAGCCCATAGGGTGAATTACGTTTTTGCCTTTCATTTTATGAAAACGCGCAAAAACATCGCCTATGCTGTAGTTTCTGACATGCCCCATATGGAGATTTCCAGAAGGATAAGGAAGCATAACAAGACAATAATACTTTTCTTTGCCGTCTTGAGGGACAGCCTTGAAAATTTTATCGTCCGCCCATTTTTTCTGCCATTTTTTTTCAACTTCCGAATAATTGTATTCTGACATTTCAACCTCATAGTGTCACCCTGAACTCGTTTCAGGGTCTGGTAGTTTATAGTTTTTAGACAAGATGCTGAAACAAGTTCAGCATGACATCCTTTAAACAATGCTGCATAAATCTTTATTTTTTTAACAAAACAAAATGCTCTAAGTTACCTTTAGGACCTTTTAATCCGGAATCCGCTTCCGAAATTATTTTAAAACCCAACCCTAAAGCAAAATTTTTAATTTTATCTATAGCCTTTTGCCTCAGTTTCTCGTCTCTTACCACGCCTTTTCTTATTTCAGACGGTTCAAGCTCAAACTGTGGCTTTATCATTGCTAAAACATAACCGTTTTCGCTAACGCTTTTGTAAGCCATCGGCAAAATCTTATCAAGCGATATAAACGAAACGTCTATTGTCGCGAAATCTATTTTATCTTTCAAAAGAACGTTATCAAAATATCTGAAATTTACGTTTTCTATGTTAATTACTCTAGGGTCCTGCCTTAACTTATAATGAAGCTGTCCCGTACCTACATCTACCGCGTAAACTTTGACCGCGCCTTTTTGAAGCATACAATCGGTAAAACCGCCGGTAGACGCGCCTATGTCAAGACATATAAAACGCGAAACATCTATATTTAACGCATTTAACGCCGATTCTAATTTTAACCCGCCACGGGAAACATAAGGATTTATATTTTTTATTTCTACTAAGTCTTCTTCTCCGGCTAGCGTTCCCGGCTTATAACAAACCTCTCCGTTGACAAAAACACTGCCGCCTATAATAAATGCCTGCGCTTTTGTACGCGTTTCAGCTAAACCTTTTTCAAACAGCATAACGTCTAAACGTTTTTTATCTTTCTTTTTTTCCATAAATCTTATTTATCTAACATTTTCAAAGCTGTCTTCGCGATATTTTCCGCGGTAAGACCGTATTTTTTTCTTAAAACTTTTAAACTTCCGTGTTCAATATATTTATCAGGAAGCCCTATACATTCGACAACAGCGCCGCTTCCGCACAACAAACTTTTAACGCTTTCGCCAAACCCGCCTATCAAGGCATTTTCCTCTACCGTAATAAAATTTTTGGTTTTTGAAAGCATTTCTTTTATTATTTCCTCGTCAAGAGGTTTCAAAAATCTCATATTCACTACAGACGCTTTAATATTTTTTTCCGCAAGTATTTCCGCGGCTTTAATACACGTTTCAACATGATTGCCTATCGCAAGCAAACATATATCTTTGCCTTCAGCAACAACTTTGGCTTTTCCTATCTGCAAAACAGACGGCGCCATATCAAGAGAAACTCCGCTGCCCGCGCCTCTTGGGTATCTTAAAGCGCAAGGTTTGTTTGAGTTCAAAGCTGTTTTAATCATATGCTGCAATTCATTTTCATCTGCGGGAGCCATAATAATCAAATTAGGCACAAAATTTAAAAACGAAAAATCAAAAGCGCCGTGATGCGTTCCGCCGTCTTCGCCTACAAGCCCGCCTCTGTCTAAAGCAAGCACAACCGGAAGATTTTGCAAAGCAACATCATGAATTATATTGTCCAAAGCTCTTTGCATAAAAGTTGAATATATAGCGCAAACCGGCTGCATTCCGTCGGCAGCCATTCCCGCGGCGAAAGTAACGGCATGCTCTTCGGCAATGCCCACGTCAAAATATCTTTCCGGAAAATCCTTCGCGAATTTATCAAGTCCGGTTCCTTCAGGCATAGCGGCTGTTATGGCTACAATTTTATCGTTAGCAGCTGCAAGTTTTACAAGAGTATCCGAAAAAACCTGCGTATAAGTCAGCTCTTTACTGCTAGGAGTTTTTCCGGTATTTATGTCAAATTTACCTATGCCGTGAAATTTTGTCGGATTTTCTTCTGCAGGCTCATAGCCTTTTCCTTTTTTGGTTATCAAGTGCAATAAGACTGGACCCTGCATATTTTTAATATTTGTAAGTATATTCGTAAGATTTGATATATCATGGCCTTGAACGGGTCCAATATAAGTAAAACCCATTTCTTCAAAAAGCATTCCGGGAAAAAGCATTACTTTTACCCTTTTTATAAGTTTGCCGAAACTGTTAAAACGGCTTACCGTTTTCATGATTTTCTGTTCGGCTTTTTTAACCATTCCGCCTGTTAAAAGTTTCGCGAAGTAACCCGCGATTGCCCCGACTTTCTGGGATATAAACATTTCATTATCGTTTAAAATAACAAGCATATCTTTTTTCAAATGCCCCGCGTTTTGAAGCCCCTCAAAAGCAAGTCCTCCGGTCATGGAACCGTCGCCAATCACGGCGACAACTTTGTAATCTTCTTTTTTTATATCTCTTGCAGCCGCAAAACCTAAAGCCGCTGAAATTGACGTTGACGAATGACCGACGCCAAAAGCATCGTGCTCGGATTCGGAACGCTTAGGAAATCCGCTTATGCCGTTATGGGTTCTTAAAGTTTCAAACTTATCTCTGCGGCCGGTCAAAATTTTATGAGCGTATGCCTGATGACCAACATCCCAAATTATTTTATCTGCCGGAGAATTATAAACATAATGAAGAGCAACGGTTAAATCAACCGCGCCAAGACTTGAAGCAAGATGTCCGCCGGTTTTTGAAACGGTTTCTATTATTTTTTTTCTTATATCCGAAGCGACTTTAGGCAAATCTTCTTTTTTGATTTTCTTTAAATCGCCCGGATTGTTTATTTTTTCTAAAATGTTCAACGTTTACTCCCGCGTATTATGTCACCCTGAACTTGTTTCAGGGTCTTACAGCTAAACGACTAGATTCCGAAACAAGTTCGGAATGACACGGCATACTTTCTGCCATTTTAGTATTTTCTTTCCGTCATATAATCGGCTAAAGCAATTAATTTTTCGGCTTTGCTGCCAAATATTTTTAAAGCATTCTTAGCTTTTTTAACATACAAAGCGGCATTTTTTTCTGCCTGCTCTTTTCCAAAAAGCGAAAGTTCCGTAAGCTTATCGTTATCTTTATCGCTTCCTTTTTTACCAAGAAGTTTTTTATCAGCGTAAACGTCTAAAATATCATCGGCTATCTGAAACGCTATTCCGGCATTAGTTCCGTATATTTCGAGAGCCTTAACGCTTTTGTCATCCGCGCCGGCTAAAACCGCGCCCATTTTTAAACTTGCCGTAAGCAAAGCTGCTGTTTTTGTTATTTGTATAAATCTAAGTTTTTTTGAAAGAAAAGCTTTATCTTTTTTATTCCACTTTCCGGCAAAAATCGTATCTTCCGCTTGTCCAGCAATCATACCTTTAAAACCGGCATACGTTGAAAGAATTGAAACGGCTTTACTTATATTTTTACCTTCCGCTGATGATTTCGTTATAAGGTTAAAAGCTTCGGTAAGCAAAGCGTCGCCGCACAAAATCGCCGCAGCTTCACCAAACTTTTTATGGCTTGTAGGTTTGCCTCTTCTTAAATCGTCATTATCCATCGCCGGCAAATCGTCATGCACTAAAGAATATGTATGAATATACTCAACCGCACACGCGGCCGGCATAACTTTTTCCGCCTTAACTCCGAACAATTCCGCCGCTAACATAACAAAAATTGGTCTGAGTCTTTTTCCGCCGGCAAGCAGACTGTAACGCATTGCCTGCGAGATTATGGAATTGTCTTTTGGGAGAGATTTCTTTAAGGCATTATTTACGATTTTTTCCTGCTTTGAAAGATAAGATTTTAAATCCAATTTGAACTCCGTTTAAGAAGATGAGAGGATGAGAAGGTGAGAGGGTGAGCAACAACTTGCTGTTTGTTGTTTCTCAACATCCCATCATCTCATCATCCTATCTTCTGTTTTTCTCCGTCAACTAATATTTCAATTTTCTTTTTTGTTTCGTTAAGTTTAGCGGAACAAAACTTTACAAGTTCCGCGCCTTCGGAAAATAAAGCAAGAGCTTTATCTAAATCAGGCTCGGCATTTTCCATTTTATCAACTATTTCTTCAAGACGTTTTAACGCAGTTTCAAAAGACGCTTGTTTTTTAGCCATTGTTTATTACCTCTACGCCTGCCTCAAAATTTCCTTCGGCAAGCCGGACATTAACCTTATCTCCTGCTTTTAACGTTTTGGAATCTTTTACTATTTTTCCGGCTTGGTTTTTAACTACCGCAAAACCTCTTTTTAAAACGGAAAGCGGAGAAACCAAATCCAATTTATGCGAAAGATTAGCCATTGCGGAACTTTTTAAATTAACCGTATTTTTAATTAAGAGACGAAGTCTCTCGCCAATTTCTTCAATATGGCTTATTTTGTCTTCATAAATAAGATGCGGTTTTTGCAAAGCTCTTGAAGATGAAAGAATTTCCAATTTCTTTTTGTTATCTTCAAAAATAAAATTCATACCGTCAAACAGCGCGGCGCTCATATCCTTGAGCCGCTTTTTTAATTCGCTTTTTGCCCGGACAGCCATTTCGGCTGCCGCAGACGGAGTCGGAGCGCGCATATCCGCGACAAAATCAGCTATCGTATAATCCGTTTCGTGACCTACGCAGGATATAACCGGAATTTCAGAATCAAAAATGGCTCTTGCCACAGGTTCCGTATTAAACGCCCACAAATCTTCTATTGAACCGCCGCCGCGTCCTACAAGCAAAACATCCAAATCTTTATAATTCTTATTCAAATACCTTAAAGCTTGAGGTATTTCTTTTTCAGCTTCTTTTCCCTGAACCCTTACGGGATATATAAGCGCCTCAACATTCGCGTTTAAATTGTCTAAAACTTTTAAAATATCGTGTAACGCCGCGCCATCGCGAGAAGTAACAATTCCGATTTTATTTACAAGTTCAGGAATTTCTTTTTTGACAAAATCATCAAAAAGACCTTCGTCTTCAAGTTTCTTTTTAAGTTTTTCAAAAGCAGCAGCCAAATCGCCGTGCCCGAAATTTTCTATAGAATTAATTATAATCTGATAATCGCCGCGTTTAGGATAAGAACTTACCCGACCGGAAACCAAAACTTCCATTCCGTCTTCAGGCTCAAAAGTCAAATTGTCCGCCGCGTTAAACATTACGGCTCTTATCTGCGCGTCTTCGTCTTTTAAACTAAAATATGCATGTCCCGAACCGTAAAGCTTATAATTTGAAATCTCTCCGCGAAGCCACACAGACGGATACGAACCTTCCAAAACTAATTTAATTTCATTGCTTATCTGAGAGACAGTGTATATAAGTCTGCCGTCGTCTTTTTCGCCGCCGCTAAAATCAAATTCAAGTTCTTTTGACACAATAACTCCGTTAAAGAAGATGAGAGGGTGGGAAGGCGAGATGTTGGGCAACGACACTACTCCCTTGTTGTTTCTCAACATCCCATCATCTCAACTTCTCATCATCTGTTTTACTTCGCTATGTCCTGAGCTCTTGTTTCTCTTATTACGGTTATTTTTATCTGACCGGGATATTCAAGTTCCTGTTCCACTTTTTTAGCTATATCGTGCGCCAAAACCTGCGCCTGCTTATCGTCAACATCTTCAGGCTCCACAAGAATACGCACTTCTCTGCCGGCTTGTATCGCATAAGCCATTGAAACGCCTTTAAATTCTTTTGCGACTTTTTCGAGTTTTTCAAGTCTCTTGAGATAATGCTCGACAGACTCTCTTCTCGCGCCGGGTCTTGCGGCGGAAATCGCGTCGGCAGCGGCTATTACAAACGCTTCCGCGCTGTTAGGCGTTTCAAAGCCTTCATGATGCGAAAGAATCGCATTTATCATTTTCGGCGATTCGCCGTACTTTTTAGCGACATCTGCGGAAATTTGATGATGTGTGCCTTCCACTTCGTGGTCAACGGCTTTGCCTATATCATGAAGCAAAGCGGCTTTTTTGCAAAACATAACGTCAAGACCAAGCTCGCCGGCTATAGCGCCCGCAAGCCATGTAACTTCCAGCGTATGCTGCAGCTGGTTTTGACCGTATGAAGTTCTGTATTTCAATTTGCCGAGCAGCTTGATAATTTCAGGATGAAGACCCGGAATGCCCGCGTCAATCGCCGCTTGCTCTCCGATTTCTTTAATATGCGTTTCCATTTCTTTTTTTACTTTTTCAACAACTTCTTCAATTCTAGCCGGATGAATTCTTCCGTCAGCTATAAGCCTTTCTAAAGCAATTTTCGCAATTTGTCTTCTTACGCCGTCAAAAGCGGAAACCGTTATGGCTTCGGGCGTATCGTCAACTATCAAATCAACTCCCGTTGCCTGTTCAAAAGCTCTTATATTTCTGCCTTCTCTGCCGATTACCCTGCCTTTTATCTCGTCATTGGGAATCTGAACGGTAGAAGTAGTAATGTCCGCCGTATGGTCTGCCGCAATACGCTGAATAGCCACGGAAATAATTTCCTTGGATTTTCTGTCCGCGTTATCGCGCGCTTCCTGTTCGATCCTTTGAGCCAAAACTGCGGCGTCCTGCTTTGCTTCTTCTTCCATCGCGCTAACAAGCTCTTTCTTTGCTTCTTCGCGCGTCAATCCTGAAATTCTTTCAAGAGTTTTTCTCTGGTCTTCTTTAAGTTTTTCGGCTTCATCAAACTTCACTTTAAGACTTATTTCTTTATCGGCTACGGCTTTTTCTTTAGCAACTAAATTTTTCTCTTTTTGATCCAAAGTATCAAATTTGCGTTCTAAATTTTCTTCGCGCTGATTAAGCCTGTTTTCGGTATTTTGAGCGGACTGCTTCTTTTCTTTTATTTCCAGCTCAAACTCTTTTCTTTCTTTATCTACTATAAGCTTTGCGTCAAGCATAGCTTCTTTCGATTTTGTTTCTGCCATCATTTTCGCTTCTTTGATAATTCTTTCTGAGATCTGCTCCGTTGACTTTGCATTTATTTTCGCATATACCAAACGCAAAACATATCCTATTACAAAGGCAACAACAGCGGTTATAAGCACTATCGCGATCATTTGTTCCATTTCTCCGCTCCCTTTTTTAACTACAATTACGAATTACAAATTCAAAATTACGAATCAACTGCAAACAACAATATTTTTTGCCTTGTCTTTAATTCGTCATTCGTAATTTGTAATTTTCAGTTTTTAATTGTTTCTACAATTCTTTTTTCCGTCACAATCATACCTACCGGCAGGTCATATTTCCCCGCGGGCAGCTTGTCCGTCACCTGAAAATCATAAGCAATTCCTATAGTTTTTTCCAAAGGAACGCCTTTAAGCCATCTGTCAAAATAACCTTTTCCGTAACCCGTTCTGAAACCTTTTTCGTCAAAAGCAATTCCCGGTACAAAAATTAAATCAATATCGTCTTTATTGACTAAATCTTCGGCATTTATTTCGGGCTGCCTTATTCCGTAAACAGACTGATAAGCTTCTTCAATTCTTGCTATCTTTACAGCTTCCATTTTACCGTCGCCCGGATTTGCTATGGCCGGAACAACAACGGTCTTTCCGTCTTCAATAGCCGACGCAATCATAGCGTCGGTTACAACTTCCGAACCGTAAGAAAGATAAAACATTACAGTTTCCGCTTTTTCATAAACGGGAAGTTTAACTATTTTTGAAAAAATAACGTTGCTGTAAGCAGCCGCCAGAATAGGATCTATTCTGTTTCTTAAATTCAAAAACTCAAACCTTACTTTTCTTTTTTCTGATTCCAAAGAGTCTTTCACGAATTTTCCCCTCGTAACCTTCTCCCGAAGGATTGTATAATTCCACGGGATCGGTCCAGTAATCCTGCTCTACGTAATGTCCGTCATAGTCATGCGGGTATTTATACCCCTTTCCGTGTCCCAGCTCTTTTCCGTCAAGGTTCGAATCTTTCAAATGGTTTGGAACGTTTCTGGCTTTACCGTTTTTAACTTCCGCCAGAGCGTTTTCCACAGCCAGATAAGACGCGTTTGATTTCGGAGCCGTAGCCACATAAACCGCAGCTTGTGCCAAAATTATTCTTGCTTCAGGCATGCCGACAAATTCTACGGCATGCAATGCTGAAACAGCAACTGTTAAAGCCCGCGGGTCTGCCATGCCTACATCTTCCGCCGCGCAAATTATTATTCTTCTCGCGATAAAACGAGGGTCTTCCCCCGCCGCAAGCATTTTCGCCATCCAGTAAACCGCTGCATCGGGGTCTGTGCCCCTCATGGATTTAATGAACGCGGAAATGTGGTCATAATGAGCATCGCCGGAACGGTCGTATAAAACCGCCCTTTTCTGCATGGATTCCTGCGCTACGGCAATATCAAAAACTCTTATGCCTTTCTCATTCATTTTAGTGGAAAGAACGCCTATTTCAAGAGCGTTAAGAAGTTTTCTCGCATCGCCGCCGGCGTTTAATACTAAATGTTCCTTCGCCTGCGCTGACATTTCTAATTTGAATTTCCCTAAACCGTTTTCTTTGTCAGTCAAAGCGGTATCGAGAATTTTTAAAAGAGCATCTTTAGACAAAAATTGAAACTCAAAAACTATACTTCTTGAAATTATTGCAGCGTTGATATAAAAAAACGGATTTTCCGTAGTAATTCCTATCAGCGTTATAGTTCCCCTTTCAACATCCGGCAGCAGAGCGTCCTGCTGCGAACGGTTGAAATGGTGTATTTCGTCAAGCATAAGAATCGTTTTCTTGCCTGACATTTCAAGCCTGGCTTTAGCCTGGCTTATAATATTTCTTATGTCTGCTATACCTATCGTTACCGCGTTTGCTTCTGCAAAATAAGATTTTGTTTTTGAAGCGATAATTCTTGCAAGAGCGCTTTTTCCCGTACCCGGAGGACCAAAAAATATAACGGAACCTAAATTATCAGCTTCAATAGAACGCCGCAAAAGTTTACCGTCGCCGACAATATTATCCTGACCCATAAAATCTTCAAAATCTTTAGGAGCCATTCTGGCGGCTAAAGGCTTATTTTTACCTGTCGCGGCATTGGTTAGAAAATCTGTTTGGGACATATCAAACACCGTTATAACTAAAGTTTGAAAAGTGAAGAGTGGAAAGTGAAGATAACAACAAACATCCTTTATCTAAACTCTTCAATCTTAAATCTCCAATCTGCCTTAAATAAAAACCCCGCAGCACCGTGCGCCTCAAGCGGTTTAAAGCCCATTTTTTAAGTGAGATACAGTGGCATGTGCCCGCGAGCATACACTCGACTGCTGTTCTCCTGAATAGACTTGTAGGATTAAACACGCTTAAAACAATCACCAACGCTGCAGGGAAAATATAGTAAATATTTCAGTTTAAATAATCAGCTTCGTCAAGATGCTTAATGAGTTTTTTAATCTCTTTATCATACTTATCTGAAATATTACCCTGTAAATTTTCTAATCTGATCAGTTTTTTGGTGATCTCTACAATCGTTAAAATCGCCGTTTTCCAGCTATCTACAACTTCCGGATTATCTTTTTTTACTTTCTGCCATTCTTCGTTTATGCGGCTTTCTATAATGCTGAAACTTAAATCATCCATTTCTTCAAGATTCAAAGATACGGGCAGCCCCATAATTCTTGTATTAATTTTATTATCCATTTTAAGACGCCTTTGCCGTATCAATTTTTTTTAAGATTCTTTCAATTTTCACTATGGCGTTTTCGGCATTTTTTTCAAATTGGGCAAATTCACCCATCTTTTGCGCGTATTTTTTATGTTCCTGCTTATAAAAATCAAGAGTTTTATGTAGAGAGTCTATTTCGGCGTTAAGCTTCATGTTCTCTAAATTGAGTTTTTTTATACTTTCAGCCGCTTTTTTTATTTTTGCGGTTAAAATGTCCAAATTTTCCATGCTCATATTTTATAATTTGCTGATATAAATGTCAAAGCTATTTTTTTATTTTATTTGGTTTGAATTACAGATATTTTTTGGGAAAGATATTGTCTTGACCTAAAATCGCTGATTTATCAAGGCTTTTTTTGAATTTCGCCATCTCTTTAAAGCCTTCTTCGCCAACCATTTTTTCAAGAAATATATGTTTGAGTTTGCCTATCCCGTGTTCCGCGGAAACTGTTCCGCCAAGTTCCACCGCTTTTTGGGCGATTCTGGCGTACATTTCTTTTGTTTTTTTATACTCATCCTCATTTGACGCTATAATATTGGCATGAAGATGATTTTCCCCTATATGACCAAAAGTCAGATTAAACAATCCCGATTCTTTAAATTCTTTATCGCAAAAATCAACTATTTCAGTAAGCTTGCCTTCAGGAACTGCAAAATCCGTACCGACTTTCGGAATTTTATTCTTTTTCACACGTTCATTTACTCTTTCGGGAATTCTATGCCTGAAAAGGCGGAATTCTTCCTGCTCTGCCATATTGGAAGCAAACCATACTTTGTCCGTATCTATACCGCTTTGTTCTATAATGTCAACCCATTTTTCCATTAAAATATCAAAATTGTAATAGTAAACGTCTTGTTCAAACATAATCCCCGCTTCAACGTTTTCAGGAATAACAGGGTAATCATCGCGTATCAAAAGCAGCGCGTTTTTATCAAAATACTCCAAGGACATTGCGCTAATTGAATTTTTGTCATTTTCGGCTTTAGATTTTTTAGAAGCTTCTTTAACACTTTGTACAAAGTTATAAGCCGCATCGCGTGAAGTAAAAAATATTATTCCTCCGAAAACTTCTTTAAAATGAGGTATCAAACGGAGTTTTGCTTCAACGGTTACGCCCAAAGTACCGTCCGAACCTATAAAAATGTCTATTAAATCGGCATTAGGATAATTGTAATATCCTGCCGCGTTTTTTATTACAGGAAGTTTATATTCAGGCAAAGTTATTGTTTTTTTTCCGGTACTTGTTTCAAAATTTATAATGCCTGCGGCATCCGCAAAATTCTTTCCGCGCTCAATCAAAACAGAACTTCCGTCAGCAAGAACTATTTTTAAAGACTGAACATAATCTCTGGTAACGCCGAATTTAAAACCTCTGCCGCCGGAAGCATTGGTGGAAATATTTCCGCCGATAGAAGCATTTTTCTCAGTCGGGTCGGGTGGATACATCCAGCCTTTGCCGAAAGCCTTATCTTTTATGTCTTGTATTCTTGCTCCGGACTGAACGGTTATATAAGCAGTGTTATCGTCAACTTTTTCAATATCGCCGATTTTATTCAGCTTCTCCAAAGACAAAACCGTGCCGCCGAAAGCAAGTCCTGAAGCTGTGTTTCCGGTTAACGCGCCGGCTATGGTAACAGGAATTTTTTTTTCGGACATTTCGGCTAAAAATGCAACGACATCCTGTTCATTTTCGGCAATAGCCGCAAAGTCGGCATAAGAACCTCTTAAGCCTGAATTGTCTTCAAAATAATTTTGAATGGTATCTTTGTCTTTTTTGATTATCATTTGTATTTATAAATCTGGCAATTAGAATTATCACTCAATGTCTTGTATTGTCATGTTGAGCGAAGCAACATAGTTGCGAAGTCGAAACATCTAGACCCTTCGGCTTCGCTCAGGGTGACAAAAATAAATAATTTTTGTCATTTTATTTTATTAAACCGCGCGTCAACGCCGTCAGTCATTCCCTCTACCACTAAACCGTTTACGCTGGATTGTTCAAGCACCCTGAAAACAAACATCGGTCTTTTAAATCTCCACCCGGGAATGCCGCCTCCGTCAAAACTATGATTATTAAAATGCTTCAAGGTAATCCATGTTTTCATAGAACCCGCGCTAAACATCAGTTTCCCGCCTTCAAGCGTAACTTCCGCGGTTCCGTATAAAACATTATGATATTTTCCGACATACTTTTTTAAATCCATATGAGGGACAATAACTTCCGGAGGAGCTACGGCATTTCTGCGGTTTGCGTTTTTCTGCGCTTCTTTAAGTTTTAATGAACTCCAGTTTACTTCAGGCTTTTCAAAATATTCATCGTATAATTTACGGGAAAGAGAATCCGCCATTTTGCCGTTGGGAAGATTCATCAACACTACAATGCCGATCTTTCCTTTTCTAACAAAAGAAACAAATGCGCCTTGCCCGTCGGTAACTCCGGCGTGCCAGGAAATATTTTCAGGATAATATTCCGCGTACCGCCAGCCAAGACCATAATAATTTCTTTTCGTTTTATCGTAAACATCATAATCTATAAAAGTTTTAGGTTCAAACAGTCTGTTAAAATTAGCATTTGAAACAAGTTTTTTATTGCCGTATCTTCCGTTATTCATAACAAATACCAGCCATTTTGCCATATCGTCAATATTGGAATTTATTCCGCCGGCCGGCGCAAAATTATATGGCCACTGATTGTAAGGCAGGGAATCGGAAATAGCCGTGAGTTTCCCGCCGGAATAATAATGCCCAATTGCCCTGTCATTTGATTTTAAATAGCTTTTGTAGTCCATTGAAGAACTTTTCATGCCGAGAGGCTTAAAAATATATTCTCTTACATTGGCTTCCCACGATTTTCCCGTAGCTTTTTTTATAACTTCACCCATAACAAGATATGTGTTATTCTGATAACTGTATTGTTTGCCCAAAGTACCCTTAATCTGAATATATCTCATGGTTTCTATTACGTTTTTTTTATCATAATCAAAAAGCATCATTAAATGCTGGGAATAAGGAGGAAGAGGCAGGTTTTGCGCGAGAAGATCTTCTATTGTAACACTGTCACTGATTTCTTTGTTGTGCAGCCTGAAATCAGGAAGGTATTTTATGACTTTATCATCCCATTTTAGATAGCCTTTATCTACTAAAATAGCGGTCAAAACCGCCGTAAAAGATTTTGTACAGGAAGCTATCTGGAAAATTGTTTTATTGGTAACTTTCGCGTCCTTTCTTACTTCTTTTACTCCGAAAGACCTTTTATAAACTATTTGATCTCCGACAACCATGCAAACCGACATTCCGGGAATGTTCCATTCTTTCTGGAGTTTGCGCGCATGAGCGTCAAAACTTTGAACAAGTCTTTTTATATCGGCATCCTGAATTTCAGCCGGCGAAATACTCTGGGCAAAAACCAAATTCGAAAAAATAAATATGGATATTAAATAAGATAAAAATTTTCTCATAGGTCTATTATAGCAAAAAAGAGAGTTTTGATTTTTTTGCGGATTGTCTGTCTTTGTCGTCATTGCGAGCGAAGCGCGGCAATCCACGTTACTTTAAAATGGATTGCTTCGTCAAGACTATGTCTTTCCTCGCAATGACAAATGAGGATAATACATCATGGAATAACTGCATTCTAAGAGTTAGAAAAGTAAATCTTTTTTATTGTTTTCTAAAAACAAACCGTTCGTCCGACATTTGTCCAAGCCAAAATTTTTTTATTTCTTTTGAAGCGTCCAGCCTGCTGTTTCCCCAATTATAGTTTGCAAACATCGGCAGCTTATTCCAGTCGGTATTTATATAACACAATGCTTTAACATCATACTTTTCTATAAATCTGAAAAGTTTTTCATACCATTCAAATTTTCTTTCTGGTTTCAAATAGGAGCCTAACATTGGGGCGCATTCCGCAATCATCAGCGGCTTATTATGCTTTTGCGAAAATTTTAACATCGGAATCCATTGCGGACTTTCAAAATAAGAAATCGCGCACCAGTCTACATATTCATCGCCGGGATACCATGCTTCTATTCCGCGCGGATTCATAGACGCGTAAGAATGCCAGACATACGAAACATTTTT
The DNA here is from genome assembly GCA_009778965.1 of Candidatus Endomicrobium labiotermitis. Lineage (GTDB taxonomy): Bacteria > Elusimicrobiota > Endomicrobiia > Endomicrobiales > Endomicrobiaceae > Endomicrobium > Endomicrobium labiotermitis. Next base: position 7,786 of record WRFE01000012.1, on the reverse strand, counting down.
AACTTCAAGTTCATCAAATTTATCAACTATTATTTTATAGGCTTTTATATATAACTCCGGTTCATAGCCGTTTGCCGGATAATCAAACTCATAGCCTATTCTTAAAAATATGGGAATGCCTGCTTTTTTAATCCAATCCGCGAATTTTATTATATTTTCATTAAAATCACCGTCAATAACCGCTTGTAAATCTCCGACTAAATACAGTCCGATCTGCAGCGCGGCGCCCGGATATTTTTTTAAAATGTGTCTTCCGCTTGTTTTGCCCGCGCCAAAATCGACATCTTTCTCAAGACCGTCTAAAGTGCTCAATGGCGTATAAATCATAAACCCGAAAGGAACTCTCTTATTTATTTTGACAAAACTGTCACTGTCGGCATTATTCTGTCCGCCAAAAATATACGTTTTGCCGGCCGGAGGAATAAATCTTCCGGTCAGCTCAATATCTCTTGCGGAAACTACACTTATAAATAATAACAAAGCTAAAAAGCTACAAAATATTTTTATATTCATTTCTATCCCCTATGTTATTGTAATAGCAAAACAGAATTATATTTGTCAATTGTGAAAAATATGCAAAAACTCGCAAAACACGTTGATTTTTGATAATAAAGTGTTATAATATCTGCAGGATTTTATATATTTATAGTAACGCTTAAAAAAGGGTTTAAAATGTTGAAAAAATTTATTGCCTTTTTTGTTTCTTTTTGTTTTATTATTTCTTCTCTGCCCGGAGAAGTATTTTCATCGCAAACAACCGGCGCTGCGCCGTCCGTTCATAATAACAAAAGCATATCTCTTGTCCCGCAGGATATGGCAAATGTAATGTGCGATTTTTACTTTGGCAGCGATAACACCATAATAAATATCCAAGATTTACATTCCGATTATTCAACCCAAAAAAATATCGCCGATATCATAGATTATCTTAATGAAAATCATGAAATAAGCTCCATATACCTTGAAGGCGCTTACGGCGCAATTAATATGAACTGGCTAAAAGAAGAAACTGATTCAGTCTTACGCGAAGCCATTGCGAAAAGACTGCTTAAAGACGGTAAAATCAGCGGCGCGGAATATTTTTTAATCAATAATACAAAAACCTCTATAAAATTTGAAGGAATAGAAAATGAAGCCGTTTACCTTGAAAACTTTAAAATTTTAGGTCAAATGTTCGACAAAGAAGCGGAAAACACGGAGCTTATTAATTATATACAAAACCATCTTTCAAAATTAACACAAACGCGATTTAGCGCTAAAAATAAAAGCTTATACAAACTTAAACAAAAATATAAACTAGGAAAAATAAGCGAGAAACGGTATTATTCGGCTTTGGAAAAAGCCGCAAAAAAAAGCGATATACCGTATTTTAATTACAGATATATATCGCAATATAATTCTACCGTTAAATCTTTAGATAAAATAAACGGTAAAAAATTAAGCAAGGAGTTAAAAACCATATCTGACGATTTAAAAAACGATATCCCTTACAAAGAATACAGACAAATATCGGAGCTTGCGCAAAATCACCCGCTGGAATATATAAAAAAAATAAGTTCTTATTTATCTGACAGCGGCAAATCCGGTAAATACCCTAATATTAAAAACTATACTTTATTTTTAACCGCATTGGATTCTTTTGATTATAGATCCCTTTTAATACAGGAAGATTATTTATCCCGCGAACTATTATACGCAAACGCGCGGACAAAAAATGAAGAAGACTTAATATTTACCGAAAATTACACGTCTAAATTGTTAAATATGCTTACCAACAAGCTTCTTTCTGAAGATTATGTCTATATGACAGAATCAGACAATTTTGCAAAATATTCCATATTGCTTGAAAATTATATTCCCGCCGCTTATATAAATGATATTAAAATACAATTCTCCATAGCGTCCAAATTCTACGAAAATAATCTTTTAAGAAACAATTACTTTCTTTCTAACGCTTTAGGCGCTCCTGTAACAACTATAAACCCATCCGGCGCAAGGCAATCGTTAGCTTTAAAAAATTCATTTGATTTAAGTCTTGCCGATATGCTTAAAACAACTAATGCCAAGATTGATATACTTGTTTCCGGCGGATTCCATTTGCAGGGAATGCAAGACTTAATGAATGTAAATTCCGTTAACTATGCCATAGTAATGCCTGCTGTAACCTCTTTTGACACAAAACAAACTGAAATTTTATTTAAAAGAGATTTTCATATAAAAAAAGAGATAATGCGAAACGCTTACAAGGTATTTGTTACAGGCAGTATTTTTAATATTGAATGGCAGGATCCTTTAAAAGTAATATTCTCTAACTTTTTAAATTTTTCGTTATTAGATGAGATATGGAAACATACGGGCGATAAAAATGATTACATTACCGATACGCTTAACAATTATCTTTCCAAAATACTTTCTGACAAAAAAATCAGCCAAACCGCCAAAATAACAAAACTTCACAAACAGGATGAGAATACTTTTGTCGCGGAAGTTCTTATAGGCAATAAAGAAACAAGAGAAGTTATAATAAGCGCTAATGAAGGCAGCGTAATTACTTCATCCGCGGATGCCGGCGCGAAAAAGAAAACCTCAAAAAGTTCAACATTCGGAACAATCTTCAAAACTACGCTCATGCTTTTAACGCTCGGCATAACCGGCGTAGGCGGCGCAGGAATCAGCTCCGGAAAAACGACAAAAAAAACAGCCCCTAAAGAAAAAAACAATATAGACGAAAATGCCAGAATAGTTATAAACGGTCAAAGCATAGAAGGTAAAGAAGCCATGCTTTCAAACTCGCAAGTCACATTTGTAAATTCGTCAATCTCACAAACAGAATATATAGGAATTCAAACTCCGGAAGAAAATAGAATAATATTTAAAAATATAAATACCGCGGAACATGGCAGCATGGGTATACAAATTGAAGACAAGGGAATATTTGAAATAACTTATGAAAACGGCCTATTTAAAGTTTACAAATACATAAAAGAAATTACCGGTCAGGAACCGGAAAAAGCGCTTGTTTACGCCGGCAAAAAAACTAATATAACCATTTACGCCAGTGATGAAAAATTTAACAGAATTAATGATATTGACAATAAATATCTCTGCGTCATAGATACAATTAATCCGAAAAAATTTATCGCGGCGCGCGATTCATGGAGCGATGGCGGCGCGTCAGGATCGGTAGATAACATTTACAACAGATACGTTCCCGAAGACCATTATACTTTCGTATCAAAAGAGACTGCATCCGGTATTTTTAAAGAGGATTACTCGATAGATTACGGAAAATTGTTTGCCACAATAAATATTAACAAAATAAAGGAACAAGAAGGGCTTATACTTGACCTTACCAACCTTGATAAAACTAAATATAATATTGACGAACTTGTAAGCTTTTTTATAAATACCGTAGGCGTTGAAAATATTACAATAACCCATACCCCTCTAAACTCCGAAGGGAAACCGGTGCCCGAATATATAAATACAGATAAGAGTATAATACGCTATCCGATATCGCAAATAGAACTAGCAAAACCGGTAAAAAGTGAAGAAGAAAATGAATATTTGAAATATCTTCCCGGCTTTGAAAGAGACGTAACAATGTTTATATGGCCGGTAGAATCGGCAAAGCTGACTTATGATCCGAGCAGCATAGGAGACGCTCACCCGGAAGACGCGAAGTTTGAACTGGCCTATGAACCGTTTACAAAATTTATAGAATCGGCAAAAAATTATAAAGCAGAAAAAGAAAAAAAATACGGCGTCGATGTTATATTTTTCATCCCCGCATATATGACCTTTGCTTTTCAAAGTTATTATAAAGACAAGATCGCAAACAAAGATTACGCGCAAACGGATACAAATTTTAAGGGCGGAGACTGGGGACATAATCAGACGCTTAGCATTATAAAAATAGACGGCATGACTTTTGCTTTCTATCCTGAAGGAAACAGAGGCCATAATGAAAACGCGTATCTTGAAAGTTTAACAAATGTATATCACCAGGCAAGAAAAGCTTTCGATAACTTTCTTGACAACACAAAATTGCCTTGGAGAGACGCCTCAATAAAATATTTTTACCACGATAAAGAATATACGCAGGAAAATTTGAACATCGATGAATTATTGATAAATGCGAATCCGTCGATAAAAAAAGGGTTTGTAGCTTATATTTTTTACGAACTTCAAAGAGTTCTTACTGATATTTACAACAGCAGCAGTATTTTGACGGACGCATTAAGAAGACCCATTTCGCGTATGTATATGAAAGGAAACTGGGTTATGGTTTATAGAGAACAAAATTATGACATTGATTTTTTAAGAGATTATTTTAAAGTCATCAGAAGGCACGGATTTGAAGCTTCTTTGATATTACCTACAAGAGATAAAAATTTAATATCGGAAAATAACAGCACATTGGTAAGAACCTGCTTTGTATCAGGAAATAAGGCGGCAAGAATATACAAACAGCAAATTGACGGCAAACATTCCGTTTATTTTATAGACGTATCCGATTTTCCTCAAGACTATGACGGCTTATGGCTGCCGGAAGTATTAAAAGAAATTAAACCTTTTCTTACAAAATATTCAAACAATATTATAGAATTTAAAGGAACGCCGGCTATACCAAAATCCAAAGTTAATACTGTATTTGAAGATTCGTATAAATCCGTGGTAACAATGTCTGAAAATTCTTCACAGGAAGACAAAGAAACAGTCACGGAAATGGGCTTCCCTTTCATTTTACAGCAAAGCTCTATTGCCGACAGAGCAAATCCTAAAGAACTAAAATATCCCCACGTGGCGGCTTCCGTTGTACATACGTCAAATGTCGTAAGAGTAGTAAAAGCCTTAAAGCGAAAATCTTTTTTAGGACTATTCACTGACCAAAAAGCGTCTATTGTCGGTGTTAAAATAGCTTCGGATGAACATATATTCAACAGTCTCAAAGAAGAATCGGAGTTTATATCCATAATGACAGATATCGGCGTAGACTTTGTCAATGTAGTTATAAGGGATAATAATTTAGATTTAAAAGTATTAAGCAGAGATACTACCGTAAAAGAAAATTTAAAAAAATTAGCCGCGGATTTACGCAAAATCGACAAGAAAATACTTTTTGAATACACTTTCACCCGAATAGACGAACATTTTGACGATTTCTTAGATAAATTCGAAACGGAACAAAAAGAAATAGGCTACGCCGGCGTAAAATTTGATCTTTTTGACTGCAATGAAAAAGACATTGAAAAATTTATAAAAGATATGCGGTCCTACACTTCGAGAAAACCCGATCTCGCGTGTGAAATGTCGGTTTACGTGTCGGAAAAAATGTGGAATAAATTCGGACATACTTTTTTAACGCTTGGAATAACAAGAATTTTATCCAGTAAGGAAGAACTTATGGATAACGATTACGCGTTAAACAGTTTCAACTCGCATTATGAGATATCCGTTTACAAAAACCAGCATGAATATGAAAGAAAAATCCAGCATATGATTCACGTTATCAATAATATTTATTATAGAGCTAAAAACCCGGACGGCTCTTTAAATTACGGCGAAATTCCGAACAGCACCATAAGAAATATAATAGAGAAATGGGAAAGTTCGAACCAGCCGCTTGAAACTATTTTAAAAGAACATACGGATACAGTCATGATGGAAGACCGCTTGTTAAACATAATGAATAAAGTCCTTAATTCCAGAGAGATAACCAGAGTTACATTTCCGATAAATCTTGTTTATTCACAGCCTCTTAAAGATACTGAAAGAGAAGGTCTTGATTACAATATGAACGTTATCAATTCCATGGTCAGTTTTATGAGATATATGAAAGAAACCAAAGGTATTGTAGAGCGCAAATATTTCGCCTATAAATTTGCAAGAATGCAAAAAATAAAAGTCATAGAGACAGAAGAAGAAGCAAATAAAATAGCCGATATTCTTAGAAAGTCAGGGACATCGGGAATAACATATATAAAGGATAACCATCCTTATTTCTTTGATTTCGTGGTAGAATCTAAAAGGACTTTGCATTCCATGTCAAGATCATTCCTTCTGGGACTATATACGGAATATATTAAGAACAAATACCTGGAAGGAGCATACGGAGATAAAATTTATATATTAGATAAAAAAGATTATTACGATAATCTTACCGGCAAAAAACAGGATTTATTCGACAGGTTTATGGCTTATATGATACTCTATAAAGATAAAATGCCTTATCTGACAGCCACCGACGGAATAATAGATGAAGACGGAATCGGAATTTTGTTTGATATTAATAAAGATGATTTAGTATTAATGCCAAACCCCGGAAACAAAATGGAAATTGAAATTATTAATGAGCTGATTACAGATATCAAAAAATATAACAGGGCTTGGTGGCCTACGATAAAAGGCAAAGAACAGTTTTTCCTCGAGTTTTTTGATAAATATTTCTCTCAATTCGACGGTCATATAGAAAAAGATTTATACGGTATAAGAGTAGGAATGATGCTTGTTCTGGCTGCGTCAGACCTTAAATTTATTGACCCTGTTGTTCCTGATATAAAAACAGATACTATAGATGTCGACAGAATGGGCGGCGCGGATCAGCTGGATATTTTAAATATAACCGCAATCCTTACAAAAGCTTAAAAAAACTTTATAATATCTGTAAAAGAAAAACCTCCGGCAGTTTGCCGGAGGTTTTTTATTTTAATTTTACTACCAACACCACAATATGAAAACACAACAAAGGGGTTGTCATTCCGTGCTTGACACGGAATCCATTGTTACTATTATCGTAATTGCGGACGCCTATACGCAATCTATTCTTATGCCTTTAACAACCAACTTAGATACCGTTTTTCAACGGTATGACAACACAATGAGCTATACCCCCTCATTGAATGAAGACACTGATTTTGGTAATATAATCGACAGTAATACTACAAACCACGGAGAAGCAAATGCCTTTAAATTATGAAGGGACTGTAATAAGACCTCCAAGCGAAGCCGACAGCTTAATTTTTCAAATAACATTAGGTTGTTCGGACAATTCATGCATTTTTTGTCCCGCATACAAAGACAAGACTTTTCGTATAAAACCTTTGGACATAATATTTAAAGAAATTGATTATATCTCAAATAAATATTCCGGAATAAGAAAAATATTTCTTGCCGATGGTGACGCTTTAATTATGCCGCAAAATCAGCTTATTGCCGTTTTTGACAGAATACTTGAGAATTTTAAAGATGTAGATGTACGGCGTATATCTCTTTATGCTTCAAATAAAAGCATTGCTCTCAAAAGCGTTGAAGAACTTAAAGAATTAAGAAAAAGAAAAATGTCTGTTGCATATATAGGTTTTGAAACCGGCGATGCAGATGTATATAAAATGATTTCAAAATACGGCGGCCCTGAAGATAATGCAAAATCCGTTAATAAGCTCAAAGAAGCCGGAATTAAGTCTAATGTAACCGTAATTTTGGGTCTTGGCGGAAAAAAGCATACGCATGCCCATGCGATAAATACGGCAAAAATACTTAATGCTTCAAAACCTGAACAAATAGCGGCATTAACGCTTATGGTGGCTAAAAATACGCAACTTTTTAAGATGATACAAAAGGGAGAGTTTAAACTTTTAGATGATTTTGAATCTTTGGAAGAGTTAAAAATAATTATGGAACGCCTTGAAGACTTTCCTTGTTTGTTCTTTTCAAATCACGCATCGAATTATGTTCCGATTGAAGCAAGGCTGCCCAAAGACAAAGAAAAAACTTTAACGATTTT
>WRFE01000011.1 GCA_009778965.1 Candidatus Endomicrobium labiotermitis | reverse complement strand
TTGCTATAATTTTGAGGTTAAAAACACTTTGTCATGCTGAACTTGATTCAGCATCTAGTCGTTTAGATTCCGGGTCAAGCCCGGAATGACGATAATAGACCCTGAAACAAGTTCAGGGTGACACAGCAATACTAAAAACAAAATATTTTTCGTTTAGACAAGGCACGCGCAGGCGAAGCATACTTTGGAGCGAAGCGCCGTATGTGAGCCTGCGTGTAACGCAGTATAAACGGAAAAGATAAGGGTTTATATGTTTTTTTATGCGGATTTGCATATACATTCAAAATATTCACGCGCCACAAGCAAAAGCTGTAATTTGGAAGAGCTTGCTATATGGGCGCAAAAGAAAGGACTAACCCTAATAACAACGGGCGATTTTACCCATCCTGCCTGGTTTGCCGAAATAAAAGAAAAGCTTGTTCCCGCGGGTCCCGGCGTTTTTAAACTACGAGACGATATAGAAAAACAAATTGTAAAAGATAACAAAATTGTCAGATTTGTTTTATCGGTTGAAATATCAACCATCTATAAAAAAGGCGATAAAACAAGAAAAGTCCATCATATAGTATTTGTTCCGGATTTCAACAGCGCAGAAAAGCTGAGACAAAAACTTTCCGCCGTAGGGAATATCGTTTCAGACGGACGCCCTATACTGGGGCTTGATTCAAGAAATCTTCTGGAAATCACTTTAGAATCCGGTGAGGGTTCGTTTATAGTTCCTGCGCATATTTGGACCCCGTGGTTTTCCGTATTAGGTTCAAAGTCTGGTTTTGATTCAGTAAAAGATTGCTACGCAGACCTTGCAGACCATATATTCGCAGTAGAAACAGGCTTATCATCAGATCCGGAAATGAACTACAGGGTTTCAAGCCTTGATAAATACAGACTGATATCTAATTCCGACGCTCATTCTCCCTCTAAACTTGCCCGTGAAGCCACTGTTTTTGATACTGACCCTGACTATTTTTCCATAATGAAAGCATTGCAAACCGGTAAAGGCTATGTCGGTACAGTAGAATTTTTCCCCGAAGAGGGAAAATATCATGAAGACGGACACAGAAAATGTAATGTTTGTTTAAGTCCCGAAGAAACGGTAAAACTTAAAGGAATTTGTCCGGTATGCAACAAACCTCTGACAATAGGAGTTCTTAACAGAGTCAATGAATTAGCCGACCGTAAAGGCAGCAATTTGATAATTCCTAAAACGGCAGGCAAAACATTCAGCCTTGTGCCTTTACAGGAAATTCTTTCGGAAATTATACAGGTCGGAGTTTCAAGCAATGCGGTAAATAACGCGTATGAAAACTTAATACAAAAATTAGGACCTGAATTATCTATACTACGAGAAATTCCTGTAAACGAAATATCAAAAAATCATTCTTCGCTCCTCGGAGAAGCAATATCGCGCTTAAGAGCAGGCAAAGTTATAAGACAAGCGGGCTTTGACGGCGAATACGGCGTGATAAAGCTGTTTGAGCAGGACGAACTGAATAGCACTAATTTGATGTTTGATATGGCAGTTTCTGCGAAGCCGAAGAAGAAAGATAAAGAAACTACTTCGTCTGTCATTCCCGAGGGTTTCTATCGGGAAACCACGTTTAAAAATGGATCCCCGATACAGACATTCGGGGATGACAAAACTCTTAGGTCTTATAATGACAAAGGCATTCTGTCGGGACTTGACGAATATCAGTTAAGCGTTGTAAAAAACAATAAAAAGCAGCTTTTAATCATAGCGGGACCCGGCTCAGGAAAGACTACAGTATTAACAAAACGCATTGCCTTTGCTGTTTCGGAAAATAATATTTCCCCTGAAAACTGCCTTGCCATAACTTTTACGCGCAGAGCTGCAAAAGAAATGCAGGACAGACTTAATTTGCTGCTTACTAAAAATTATTCAAATGTTAATGTACATACTTTTCATTCTCTATGTTTTTCCATTCTAAAAGAAAATGCCTCTAAAGCAGGCTTAAACCTCGATTTTAAGGTGGCAAGCAAAGAGGAGATGAGTTTATCTAAATCCGATGATAATATGCTGGGTTTTGACGATTTAATAAGCCTTACGCTGAAACTCCTTAATGATAATCCTGATATTGCCAAATCATATAAAGAAACGTTTAAATATATTTCGATTGATGAATACCAGGATATTGATGAAACCCAGTATGAATTAATCAGATTATTGACGCATTCAAACGCTAATTTGTGCGTAATAGGCGACCCGAATCAGGCGATTTACGGTTTCCGCGGAGGAGATTCAAAGTTTTTTAACAACTTTACCAAAGATTACCCTGACGCAGAGATAATTAATTTAAAAAACAATTACCGTTCCACAGAGACTATTGTAAATGCGTCAAACCAGATAGTTGATTCGCATAATATAATTGCAAAATATGACAGACCCCACGAAAAAATTACCATACATACTGCGCCGACAGACAAAGCGGAAGCCGAATTCGTTGTAAGCACTATTGAAAAAATGATAGGAGGGCACAGTTTCTTTTCTATTGATACAAACAGATCTGCCGGAGAAGAAACTAATCTTTCATTTTCGGATTTTGCCGTTTTATACCGCAGCGCTTCACAGCTGCCGCCAATTATTGAAGCTTTAAAAAGATCCGGAATGCCTTATGTAAAGTTATCTAACGATTTGCTGTGCGACAAAAAACCGGTTGTAAAACTGTTAAGCTTGTTAACCGACGAAAAACCGGTTATTGAACAATTAGGCAAGCTTAATAAGGAATTTTCCGATAAAATAGATGACAATATTTTGCAATACTTTACAAAACTTGCACAGACTTATACAACTAAAAATGAATTTATTCATGAAGTTTCTATGCTGTCCGAAATAGACACGCTTGATAAAAGAGCCGACAGGATTTCATTACTCACATTACATTCTTCAAAAGGTTTAGAATTTAAATGTGTTTTTATAGTTGGGCTTGAGCAGGACATTATTCCTTTTTATCGCGCTAAAACCCAAGACGAAAAAGAAGAAGAAAGGCGTTTGTTATACGTAGGTATGACAAGAGCGGAACAAAGGTTGTTTTTGACGCGTTCAATAAAAAGAAAATGGCTCGGAACCTATAAAAAACTGGCTCCGTCGCCATTTCTGGAAAAAATTGAAAATGATTTGTTAAAGTTCAGCAAAATTGAAAAAGCGCTTAAAGCAAAAGAACAATCCCGCCAGCTTGATTTGTTTTAATATCCTATTACAGTTTCAAGCCGGGTATATCCCATTCTTCCTGATTCATATATCGCAGAGCAGGCAGGATCTTTGTCTATATATATTGTTGCCATAGCTGTCCCGTAATTATTTTTATAAATATCCAATACAACCGCTGATCTGCCTTTACGTAATACATTAAAAGTTTTTTGAAACGGTAAATCGATATCATTATATTCATATGTTTCTCCGTCAACTTCTATAACGATATCTACTGACGAAGTAGTTCCTGCTATTTCATATTTTACTTCATACAGCGTTCCTCTGCCACCGCAGGAGCAAATTAAAGTAATAAATATAAAAACAGCACAAACATAAGACAATTTAATGAATTTCATAAATAATATTTTCCTTTTTAGTTATATATTAAGCATATTAATATAACGGAAAATATTATTTTATTTATTGCACAGGAATACATTTGTAATATTACTGTTTTTTGTGTATAATATATGTCTATGAATAAAACAAAACACGGCGAGACGATTGTTCCAAAAGGCGCATTTCCCGAAAGACATGAACTAAATACCGCATGGTTTTTAAACGATATTGGCAAGGATGTTGAGTTTTTAGTTCCTGCTGATAAAAATCATATAAAAACACCTGATATAAAAATGGAAGGAATTTTTTGGGAAATTAAAGCGCCAAAAGGCAATAGCAAATATACTTTTCAGCACGCATTCAAAGAAGCGTTAAGGCAATCTCAAAATATTATTTTTGATTTGAGAAGAAATTCAATGCCGGAAGATAACTGCATAAACAAATTAAAAAAAGAATTTTCTCTCTCGAAAAGTATCAAATATTTGCTTATAATAACAAAATCAAAAAAATTGCTTGATTTTAAAAAATAATTTCGCTATACTCTTTTCAGAAGACACGGCCGCTGCTGGAATGCAGGGGTCGTGTCTTCCCTCTATAATGGGGTTCTTACTTCAAATCAGCGGTACAATTAGGGCATTTTATTGCTTTTAAAGGTATGTCCGTAAAACAAAAAGGGCAGCTTTTTGTGTTTACAGGTTTGGGAGCAGGGGCATGCTTCAATTTATTAATCCCCTTGATCAGTAAGAATACGCAGAAAGCCACTATAATGAAAGATATTGCCGTATTTAAAAATATGCCTATATTGATGGTTATCGCGCCTGCCTGCTGCGCTGCCGCAAGAGTAAGATAATGAGCGCCTTCCACAGAACCTTTGCCATGCTTTAATACTACAAATAAATTTGTAAAATCGACGTTCCCGAGCAATACGCCTATTGGCGGCATTATAATGTCTTTAACAAGCGAATCTACAATTTTTCCGAAAGCTGCACCTATAATTACGCCGACCGCCATGTCTATTACATTTCCCTTTACTGCAAAATCCCTGAATTCTTTAAAAAATGATTTGAACATTTTAAATCCCCTTTTTAACTACAGAGTGAAGATTGAAGAGTCAAGAGTTAAAATAAAGTGTTTTCGCTTTGCGAAAACCTATAATTTAGATTTCGGCTCTGCCGAATTTCAATATCTCCACTTTTCACTCTTCACTTTTAACTTTGTTTTTATTTATTAGTCTTTTTTAGCCGGCTGTCCGAAACGTATCTGATGCTGCAGCATCAGTTTTCTGTCCGGCTGATGCATGGATTTTTCAGATTCAAGCTCGTAACTTCCGCTTAAAAACAAATTATCCGTAAGCCTGTATTTCATTTCTATTTCGTGTTTTAAATCAAGCCTGTTCTCCATCTGGTCATAATGGTCAAAAGTAAACGAATAACCCAGCAAAAACTGGTTAGTAAGATTCTTTTCAAAAGAATATTTTGATCCTAGTATCAAATTAACAAAAGACGTATCGTCAAGCATTGTGGGGTCCCTGTCCGGCGCGACATATGAAACTTTGAAATTATCGACAAGCCCGGTGCGTCTTAAAACAGATCTTGCGAGAGGCGTGGCAAAACTTGTATCAAACAGACGCAAAGCCTGCTGTCTTAAATCAAATTCCGTTACTATACCCAAAATTCTGTCTCTGGGGCGGCGGTTAGTGCTCTGTTCGGTTTTTGTGACTTTAGCCAAAGCCGTTTGAGAATCCACAGTCGGGTCTTCTTTTGAATAAAACCTTATGCTTAAATCGCTTATTTCAGACCTGTCTATTATAAGTTTTATTATTTCGGGCACGGATCTGTTTATGGAAAAAACTTCTTTTTCCGCTTCTGCGGATATGTAGGTATTATTGTCGATTATTTCTATTTTAGCGTTAATTATGCTAAATTCTATGCCCAAATAGTGTATAGCTCCCCTCTGCGTATCAATAATGCCGTTTGCTTTTATCTGATCTTTTGTACCCCTCAAAAATATGCTTCCGTTTATCCAGGCCGTGGCAAAAGTATTCTCAAATTTGGTATTTTTCGCAGCTCTAAGTTCTATATCAAATTCCATACCTTCGGGTAAAGAAAAATCCCCGCCGCCTGAAGATTTATTTGCCGACGGGAAAGTAAAACGCGTGTTTTCCAAAAGCACCCAGCCCGCGATTTTAGGTCTTTCTGCCGAACCTTGAAAAGTTATGTCAAAACGGGGTTCGCCGCTTGAATAATCCTGAAATATCAAACCGGGCATAGCAAGCTCCGGCACTTTAATAGGAATGCCTTTATTGTCAGTATAAAACCGTAAATCAAAGTTTTGAGGCGTAAAACCGTCAAGAAGAACCGTCCCTGTTCCGTTAACTTTACCCGATCCGACGCTTGCCGAAAGTTTGCCTAACGTAATTAAATTGTCCACAATCGAAATGTCAGCGTTAAAATCTTTGACTCTGTCGACATATTTTTTTGATTCAAAAGAACCGCCTGTTACCGTGAACCTGCCGTTGTTTGAAATTTTATCAAAAGTTCCTTTAACCGAACCTTTTAAACTTATTTTGCCTGACAGCGGTTTTAAATAGTCTTCGGCAATATATTTTAGAATGGTCAATTTCGGGTCTTCTATACTGTAACTTATATCGACAGGCGCTTTTCTCAATTCCCCGCTTAAACTTGAATCTATCCAAAAAGGGAAAAAACCGCCTACGGAAACATTAATCTCGTTCTTCTTATAAATAACGGCTTTTTTTATTTCGGCTTTATTGTTTTCGGACACTATTTCAACCTCAAAATTATCGTAAGGAAGTTCCATTATCGAACCGCCCGTAGACTGCCCTTTTATAAGAACAGACGGATTTGAGGGATTTCCGGCGAAATCAACGCTTATATTTGCCGTTCCTGACAAATCCGCAGGAACATCCAGCGCGTCGGTTAAAAAGTCCAGACTTAATTTTTTCCCTCTGACGGATATTCTTATATTGTCATCGCCGATGTCGGAATTCATAATGAAAGAAGAATCCTTGTTGTTAACGGTAAAATTTTTAATTATAAGACTTTCTCCGAAAGTTATTGCTCCGGAGGCGTTAAACAGATCCGGTTTTAAACCGGTATTATTAAATTCAAATGTCTTATTACGGATTAAATATTTGAACTCCGATTGCGGAAGTTTATATCTGTTTATCCAGATATTATTAAGGTTTATTGTCCCGGTGTAATCGGAACCGCCTTTTTTCTTATTCATAACTCCCGATAAAGTTATGTTGCCGAATAAGTCGACAGGTCCTGCATGGAAATTGACAAGTTTAAGTTCAAGCCCGTATTTGCCGTTCCTGAAATTAAAGTTTCCTTTAGGAGCGCTTATTTCGCTGTCGGCAATTTTTGCCGTCGCCGAACTTAAAGAAATCCAGTTTTCATGTATTTCCAGATTCGATTTGAAATTATTTACTTTTACATTTTTTACAAACATATTCTCGCTTGTTAAAACCATTTTAAGATGTTTTCTGCCGCGGTTTTGAATAAGCGTTCCGCTGCCTGAAAAATCCCCTTTAACGGGTGATACAAATCCGACGAATTTATTTATAAGCATATCCGGAATTTTTTCAAAAACAACATTAAGTTTGCCGATTCTGGAATAAACGCCTTCAATAAATACTTTTGTTTTTTCGGAAACCAAATCAAGCTTTTTAACGGTTATTTTTCCGGATTCAAATATAAAATCTCCGTCAAAGACAAATTGAAGCCCTGAAAATGTACCTTTCTTAATGTTTGCCGTAATCTTAGCCGACGGCTTTTGAAAGCTTCCTGACACCTTTACCGTTGCATTTACAGCCGCGGTTAAATCCTCATAAAGGCCTGTAAGATCTGTGTTTTTTAAATTTATTGTTCCTATCATGCGTTTCTTTACAAAATCCGCTTTAAAATTTCCGGATAATCCGTTTTTAGACTGCAGCTCGGACAGGACAAACCTTTTTGTCGAAATTAAGGAGTCAGCAGAAAGCTTAGGAAAAGAAACACCGGAAATATTTATATCATCACCCGTAAATTTACCTTTAACTTCATTGCTGCCGGAAAGAATACCCTTAAATGAGATTCTGCCGTTAAGCTTTGCTCCGGCGACATTAATATCTTTTAATTCCATATCTAAAGATGAATCCGGGTTGCTTTCCGTAAAACCAAGCAATGCTTTCAGAGACGCGCGCGTAACGTTTTTATCATCTTTTAATATAAAGTGTTCTATCGAAACTCTTTTTAAGTTTACGTCGCCTTTAGCTTCAAGGGTTTTGAATTTATTATTGTATATAACGCCGTTAACGGCTTTTAGGTCAAATTCCGTTGTGCCGTCTTTTTCATATCTTATACGCCCGCTTGCAATGCCCTGAATATCGCTTGCCGAAAAGCCGAACAGCCTTAAAACATTTGAAATATTGGTATTAACAAATTTAAAATCAGTGGACAGAATTGTCCTGCTTTTTATAACGCTGTTGAAAACCGCCGAATTATCGCTGTTATAAAAATTGAAAGTGTATGTATCTTCATTGCGGATAACTGAACCGAAAACGCTGGTTTTATCCATGTTTCTAAACTGCAAATCTTTTAAAACAACGTTGATTTTACCGCGGTGTTCGTCAATTACGCCTTCTATTGTGATTTTCCCTTGTGGATTTTCATCAAGAAGCGATGAGAAAGGCAGTCTGTGAATATCAACATTTTTCATATCGGCTTTAAATTCGCCGGTTATGATATTTCCTGTAAAAGTTCCTTCGGTTTTGCCGTCGGAAACGAGTTTTGCGGTGTAATTTCCGCCGCCCGAATAAATTATTGAAATTTTACTTTTTACGCCGTAATCCAGCAAGATATTATAATTTCCGTCTTTGCCGCGTTCTCCGGTAATATTAAAATCTCTTACGGCAAAATTAAAAGTTTTTACGGAGCCGGCTTTAATATGTATTCTGCTTACAGAAGCTTTATGCGAAAAAGCAATATCCAGAAGCGCTTCCATTTCTCTGTTAATTTTTGCCAAATCAATACTTGCCGAAGCTTCGAATTCCCCGGGAGTATTGGAAATAACTTCAATTTTCCCGAAATTACCGTTTAACTCAAATTTAAAATCGCCGCCTTTTTTTACCAGTATTCCGGATGTTTCGCTTATATCAAAAGTCATATAAGACATTTTTTCAATATTTATGCTTTGGTCTAAATCAAAGGTAACTAAATCGGCGGTTCCGTTCGCGCTTATTATGGCGTCTATATCCCCTTCCGACAATATAGAAGAATTAAAATCATACAAGCTGTCTTGTCTGAGAATCATTGAAGAATTAACCGTAATTGACGAGTTTAAAATAAAAGATGACGCTGAAAATGTTATAGCGGGACGGGAAACAATTATTTGGATATTGTTGATATCCGTTTGGTTTGCACCTGTTATAAGAGATACTCTGTTCGCATGTATGTCTATCGGTAAATTTGGCAGCGGAATAGCAAAAGCATTATTTTGTGGCGGCGAAACAATATTTTCAGCCGGTTCGGCTGTTTGCCGGAAATTATCAAGATATATATTGATATCTGAAATTTCCGCGCTTTTAAAATAATTTACAGGGGTCTTAATATGTCTGAATACCCTAAACAGACTGACTCTTGCCGAAATCTTTTTTACGGAAACTTTATCTTCGTAATTGAGATCCGTAATAACGATTCTGTTTTGAAAAGGCAAAATGTGGAAATTATCAAATTTTATATTCTTGCCTGTTTGTTTATGTATGAAGTTTTGAAGATACGGAATTAAAAGCGATTTTCGCGCGCTATACCCTGCGGCGATAACCGCTGCAATAACGGCTATATAGATAGTGTATCTTATATATTTTCGCATTTTATTTCACTTATTTGTCATCCTGAACGAAGTGAAGGATCTGCCTTTTATCATTAATTAACAGCCAGATGTTTCGACTTCGTAACTTTGCTACTTCGCTCAACATGACAACAAAAAACATTAAGCAATAAATTACCGGCAACTAAATAACGCCGCGGCTGAGAAAATTATTTCTTTCAAAACCGCGGCAGTCATATTACTTAATAGGAACACCCGTAAGTCTTGTCAAAGCATGAAATTCTTTTATAAGTTTCGTAGTAATTTTGCCCGGCTTCCCGTCGCCTATTTCTCTTGAATCAACGCATACTACCGGTATAACTTCCGCGGCTGTTCCCGTAAGAAAACATTCATCCGCCGTATAAACGTTATAAAGGGTCATACGTTCTTCTCTTACCGGTATTTTAAGCTTATTTTTGGCAAGTTCAACGACTGTGTCTCTGGTTATGCCTATTAAAGCGCCTTCCGAAGCCGGAGGCGTGTACAAAACTCCGTTTTTAACGATGAAAATATTATCGCCGGTGCATTCCGCGACATATCCTTCGGAATTTAACATTATAGCTTCCATAACGCCGGCTCTTGTGGCTTCCATTTTCGCCATAATATTATTCAAATAATTTAGCGATTTTACGTTAGGGCTTAAAGAATCCGGGCGGATTCTTCTTGTTGTTGCAGTTATGATTTCGCCGCCTTTTTCATACATTTCTTCAGGATAAAGAGTTATTTTGTCGGCAATAATAATTATTGAAGGCGGATGCGTGCATTTTTTCGGGTCAAGACCTAAATCGCCTACCCCTCTTGTAACTACAAGCCTTAAATAGCCTTCCATCATTTTGTTAGCCAAAAGAGTTTTTATTACGGCTTTTTCCATTTCAGCTTTTGTTATCGGTATTTTAAGATTAATCGCTTTAGCCGACATCCAAAGCCTGTCCAAATGTTCTTTAAGCCTGAACACTCTGCCGTTGTAAGCTCTGATTCCTTCAAAAATTCCGTCTCCGTAAAGCAAACCATGGTCAAAAACGGATACTTTCGCGTCCGCTTTCTCAACCAGTTTTCCGTCAAGATAAATCTTCATGTTTCTTCTCCTCTGCTGTGTTGTTTATTTTTCCGTCTTGCATTTTTATTATTCTGTCTGACTTTGCCGCAAGTTCCTCGTTATGCGTAACTAAAATAAGCGTCGCATTTCTTTCCGTGGAACTTTCAAACAATAGTTTTTCTATTTCTAATCCGGTAGCTCTGTCCAGATTTCCGGTAGGCTCGTCAGCAAAAATAATTTTAGGGTCGTTTATCAACGCTCTTGCCAATGCCGCTCTTTGCTGCTCTCCGCCTGACAATTCGTTAGGAAAATGATTCTTTCTATGTAAAAGACCGACTTTTTCCAAAACCGCTTCAGCCTTTTTCAACTTTTCAGCTCTGTCTTTCCATACCGGAAGCAGAACATTTTCCAAAACCGTGAAATCGGCTAGCAAATAATGAAACTGAAATACGAAACCTATATTCTCTTTTCTCATTGAACATAAATAACTGTCATTTGAAGCAAAGCAGTCTTTTCCGTCTACAAAGACATTGCCTGAAGTAGGTCTGTCCATCAGTCCCAGAATATGTATAAGAGTGCTTTTTCCCGCCCCTGAAGGACCGGTAAAAGCGACTTTTTCCCCGGCTTTTATTTCAAGGTTTATATTTTTTAAAACCTCGACATCCGGAGAATCGTTTTTCTTATAATGTTTGTTTAAATTAACCGCTTTTATATTCATATTATTTCTTTTTGTATGTCATTGCGAGGAGGAAACTTTGTTTCCGACGCGGCAATCCAGAGATTTATTTTCTAGATTGCTTCGTCATTTCATTCCTCGCAATGACGACAACGAGACAGCCTTTGTTTTAACTCAGTTTCTCATCATCCCATCTTCTCATCTTCTGCTGTTATTATCCGTATCTTATCGCTTCCAGCGGATCTAGCTTTGAAACCTGATAAGCGGGATAAATGCCCGCTAAAACAGTTATTACAAAAGCGCTTGCGGCTACCATTAAAATATCCATAGGCATTATTACGACAGGCAGCCTGTCAACATAATATATGCCCTGAGGAAGTTTAAAAATTTCAAAATATTTAAGTATCAGGCTTATTCCCGTACCGACAATAATACCTAACACCGTGCCTATAGAACCTACGACCATCCCTTCATAGAAAAATATTTTGGCTATTGAAAACTTCGAAAATCCCATAGCCGACATTATTCCTATTTCCTTGGATTTTTGAACACTCAGCAGCAAGAGATTCGAAATAATGTTAAACGCCGCGACAAGTATTATAAGTCCTAAAATTAAGAACATCATTATTTTTTCAAGTTTAAGCGCAGAAAACAGGTTTTTATTTAAATCAATCCAGGATTTCGCTCTGTAAGGAAAGGAAATCGAATCCTGAAGTTTTTCCGCTACTGCTATGGCTTTATCAAAATTATCCGTATGAACGCTTATACCGCTGACTTCCCCTTCCATTGCAAACATCCTCTGGGCTTCGCTTAAATCCATAAAACCTAAAGAAGAGTCATAGTCATACATTCCGGAATGTATCACGGCTGATACGGTAAATTTATACATTTTAGGAATACTCGCAAAATTTCCCGGAAACACCAAAACAACTTCATCGCCTGCCGTAACTAAAAGCGTTTTGGCAAGCTCGCTTCCGAGCATTATGCTCTTTTCGCCTATTCTTGTGCCGTCAAAACGCATATCCGAAACCGTTATCTGTTTTGAAAGATTTACTATATTGTTTTCAGCTTCAAAATCTATGGCTTTAAGTATTATTCCCGTAGAAGCCGACGAAACCAGACCCCTTATCAGACCCTGCTTATAAACAAAGGGCGAATAACTTACAACCGATTTGTTTTCTCTAAGCTTTTCTTCAACAGCGTCATAATCTTTAAAAGGTTCTCCGTCAATTCTTGTAATAACTATATGCGGCTGAATACCGAGTATTTTGTCTCTTATATCGGTTTGAAAACCGGTCATAATCGCCAAGGTTATTACAAGCGCGGCAACGCCGAGGCTTGTTCCCCCCACGGCTATCAATGTAGTAAGAACCGAGAAAAAACCTTTTTTTCTGGCTTTTAAATATCTTATTGCTATAAAAATTTCCGTCGGAAGTTTCATTTGTTATAATTTTTCGCCCTCTCCTTACTCCTCTCCCTGACGAGGGAGAGGAAGGGTGAGGGTTGCCTTTGTCGTTATTTATTAATTATTATCTATTAATTGTTAATTGCCTTTATTCCGGCCGCATCGCAGGGAATGTGATTACTTCACGTATTGACTCCACTCCCGTCAAAATCATAACAAGCCTGTCTATTCCTATGCCAAGCCCGCCTGTAGGCGGAAGACCCTGTTCTAAAGCAAATATGAAATCTTCGTCAAAAGGCATAACTTCATCATCGCCTTTCTTTTTAGCTTCCATTTGCTGAGAGAAACGGAGTTTTTGAAGTTCCGGATCGTTTAACTCTGAATACGCGTTTGCTATTTCCATGCCTCTTATATAAAGCTCAAACCTTTCTGCAATTTCGGGATTTTCAAACTTAACTTTTGATAGCGGCGAATATATCGCCGGATAATCCATAACAAAAGTCGGCTCGGTTAAATGCGGCACGACTTTTTCGTCAAAAACCTGATCTAAAACTTTTTTGTCCGGCGCGTTCTCGGGCAAATCAAGATTCAAATGTTTAACAACGTCATACATTTTGCCTGTTTCCACATATTGAAGCAACTCAAGCCCGGTATATTCTTTTATCAAATCAAACAGTTTTGCGCGTCTGAAATTAAGATTAACCTGCGAACCTATTTTTTCAGCGGCGGTTTTTATAAGGGTTTCGGTTATATCCATCATATCGTTGTAATCGGCATAAGCCTGATAAAGTTCCATCATCGTAAATTCGGGATTATGGTTTTTGTCTATCCCCTCGTTTCTGAAATTTCTGCCCATTTCAAAAACTCTTTCCATTCCGCCGACAACAAGCCTTTTCAAAAACAATTCCGGAGCTATTCTCAAAAATAAACTGATATCTAAAGCATTGTGATGCGTTACAAAAGGTCTTGCGTTAGCTCCGCCGGCCAAAGACTGCAACACAGGCGTTTCCACCTCAATAAAGTTAAGATCTTCGAGTTTACGTCTTATTGCCGAAATTATCTGACCTCTTTTTATAAAAACGTCTTTGACTTCATTGTTTGCTATTAAATCAAGATATCTTTGTCTGTATCTTGTTTCAATATCTTTAAGACCATGCCATTTTTCGGGCAAAGGCCTGAACGCTTTTGTAAGCATCTGCCATTTATCAACCATTATGCTTAACTCATTGGTTTTTGTTCTGAAAGGCATACCTTCAACCGCAATAATATCGGAAAGGTCAACCATATCTTTAAAAAGCTTATATTGCTCTGCGCCTAATTTATCTGCGCGGACATAAATTTGTATTTTACCATAGCCGTCGCGTATATCGATAAAAGCAGCCTTACCCATATTTCTGTACGTCATAACTCTGCCTGCCGCTTTTACATGCGTATTTTCAGCCATTTGCTCTTTTTCAAGATACGAAAATTCCTGCTGCAGCGCCGATATATTCTTTTCGCATTTATAACGCGCCGGATAAGGATCTATTCCCATTTTCGCCA
Source organism: Candidatus Endomicrobium labiotermitis (assembly GCA_009778965.1). Taxonomy (GTDB): domain Bacteria; phylum Elusimicrobiota; class Endomicrobiia; order Endomicrobiales; family Endomicrobiaceae; genus Endomicrobium; species Endomicrobium labiotermitis. The sequence goes on along the minus strand of WRFE01000011.1, from coordinate 20,590 downwards.
AATCTTTGGCTTTTTGTTTTCTCTGCTGCATTATCTGTTCGATAGGAGCCGCATTTTCCGTCGGATTTTGCTCTGCTGACGTCTGTTCTTTGTTCTGCATTTTATATCACCTTTTATTAGAATTTAGAATTATAGTTTTAAACCTTTAATATATAGCATTTTTTTGACTCTTTAGTCAAAATTATAATTTTGCGATTCTGCCTAAAAAATCAATCTGTTTTTAGAATATTTTTGTTTTATTTAAACTTGAAGGAATTTCAATAATGGATACGGCATTTTTAACAGGCATTACTATACGCCACGGTTTTACATTGTTTTTAACTTTTATGACTTTATCATTTTTATCAATAAATAAAACGTCTATATTGAAACGCATAAAAAATGTATGTACGCTGGAACAATTTTGAAAAAGCAATGCGTAATCCGCGTCTTTTTTAAGCATAAAACCGTAAAAACGCTGCCAAAAAGTTTTTGCCTGTACAATTTTAATATTTTCTATAATATTCATTTTTTTGTATAATCCTTTTATGAAAAAAAATATTATCGTATTAACTTTTTTTGCGTTTCTTGCTGTCGGCGGAATTTTCTATTTTTTAACCGGTCTGCTTTCCAATAATAAAGAATCGGATTTAGAAAACCTTACCGTAGAAAAAGCCCGCGCCGTGGTAAATTTTAATATCGGGACTATAAATAAAGCCATTGAAGAATCCGACGATTTGGCTCTTCTTCACGCTATAGAAAGCATCGCGAAAGTTGAAAACATTTCATCGTGTTTTATTCTCGACAAAAACAACAAAGTAATTATACACAATAATACGAACGATTGGAACTCGGTAAAAAAAGACAGCACCTATGACAGAGCGATAAATTATGACGGCGAACTTACGCAAATTATGACTGACGGCAATTCTATGTTATTTTCTTCCCATCTCGTAAAAGATTACACGTTATGCTGCGTATTTTCAATTCAAAAAGCGCAAGACGATTCAAGATTCTGGAGAATAAAATATTTCACTATTGCCGCCGGTACATTATTTTTGATAACGGCAATATTTTATTTTCTTGCCAAGCTTTTTATTGTTTGGCCTTTTGCCAGAATGAAAAAATCTCTTGAGAAACATACGGCTGAAGAAATAAAAAAAGACGCGTACAACGAAATTACCGATATTTTTGCCACGGAAAGAGATAAATACGGAAAAACAATAAAAACTTTACAAACTGACAATGAAAGTCTGGCAAAAATTATAGAATACTCATATATGTCCGGAGAACAATATCAGGCGTTTATAATACTCAACGCTTCGGACAATATTGTTTTTGCTTATGACAAAACTGAAAAATTCCTTAAAAAAGGTTTTGAAACAGGAAAACATATAGTCGAATCGTCATTAAATCCCAAAATAATAGAAATCGTCAACACCGCTGCAGAAAATCCGGGAAAAGAAACAGAACTTGTTATTGACAGCCATAAAATCACGGCTGTATCGGTACATTCCCAGGGTACAATAATAAAAATTATTTAAGTTATTTAATAAAGCATTCTTATGTCAATTCTGCGTTGCATATAGCAATCGCAGAATCTATAAATTCATAGACACTGCGACTTCGCGCAGTGTGACAACTTCATCATTTAATCCAAACAAAAAAGCAACGGTAATATTGTAATGATTGCCGTTGCTTTGTTTATCTATCAAGTCTTTAAAACGCCTTATTGCAAAACATAAACGTTTAGCGACAGCATAAATCTTACGCCGCTTAAATCTCTATATAAAAACTCTTCGGATTGAGTCAAACGCAAATCGTACGGAGCTTCCATTTTACCGTTAAGCACATATGATAAATTTATGCCAAGACTTACATATCTGCTAAACAGCCACTCAATGCCCGCATCAACCATAGGCATCAATTTTGTTGTTTCCTCAGAATAATTTTGTCCGTTAAAATCAAGAGTCCATTTATTATTTACATACGCTGCGCCGCCGCCTGCCTTAAAAGCAAATTTTTCGTTTGCATTGTATTTATAATAAAGAATAACCGGAATTTCGCTGGCCTTGGAAGACAATTCAAATGCAAAATTATACGTATCATCATATAATGCATATTCATAGGAAATCTCGCCAAGCCCGCCGTAACCGACCTTAATACCCAGATATTTATTTTCTTTGATATTATATTCATAAAAAGCGCCGAATTTTATAAATGACGCCCCTGAAATAAACGGTCCGCCGCTATACCTCGTGCTACTTCCGACAGTCTGATAACCCGAACCGTAACCGCCAAAATTATTATCCGTATTACCCGTTGATAAAGCCCCGTAAAAACCTGCGCCGGCAAAAGCATTGGAAACAAACAAAACAGAAGCCGCAAAACAAATTAAAATCTTTTTCATAAAAACTCCGTTAAATTGTTATTAATATAAACTCATTTATAGTATATTTTAATTCACGTAATACTTTGCGGTTTTTGAAACATTTTTACTTACCCAGCCTATTGTCACGCTAACCCAGCCGCCTGATTCCGAACTTCCGTTAATAGTTAAGTTTACGCCTTTACTTTCGCCCGAATATTGCAAAACTCCGCCCATAGTATAGGCTGCCGCAGGAGCAGTTGAACGCGCCAGCTGAAAACTGCCGAGACTTTCGTTATCACTTTCAACGCCGTTAATCGTTGTAACCGCGTAAATTTTAAAGGTTGTCCCCGCGTTAAAAGAAGTCCCGTCTGCGGGATAAATTGTCATATCATATACGTTCGGGGTAAAGTCTCCGAGTATTTTCCTTTTCTCCTTGTCGTTTGAGCAGCCTGCTATCAAAAACGACATTCCCAACATCACAATTCCGGCTACCGCAAAAAACTTGTTCATCTTATTCTCCTCTTTTTGTTATTGGCTAAAATTATTCTCTGTTTTTACCAAACATATATCTTACACCCAAATTACCGTAAACATTGCTGTATCTGGCTGCAAAATAGGTTTGGATATTTGCAAAAGCGCTGATGTTTCCCGTCAATTTCAATTCGGCTCCGCCGCCTATGCCTATCTGGAGCGCTCCTTCCTCACTTCCTACAGAATCAAAAATGACGCTTGTATTCTCGAAACTATTTGACGTCACAGGTTCTCTCCCGCTGGTAATAACTTTGCCTTCAAGCCTTGTATAAGCGTTTAACTTTTTATTATCGTATTCCCCGCCCACTCCCGCTCTTACGGCTGTTCTCAAATAAGTGCCGCCGTCGACTTCAAGATTTACTCCGCTGGCGTCTCTTTCTTTAAAACTTCCATAATTAGTATTTTCCATTTCAAAACCCACATAAGGTTTTACCGCTAAATCCTCTTTCACAGCATATCTCAAAGCAGCTTCAGCGTCGGCATTAATAGTAAACGCGTTAATATCGGCTCTTGCTATACCGCCGAGATGTCCTATTCTGACGTCTCTTTGAGTTTCAAACTGGTCATAACTGCCCAAAAGCATTGCCTTTAATTCATATTTCTCTTTCAGATAACCGCCGTAAAAACCAAGCCCTTTTTTTACGCCTTCGGCTTTATTGTCGCTGTCTCCATAACTTATATTATCTTTATTAAATCTCGCGTAAACTCCGTATATGATATTATTCTGTTCTGAATATTTATCATAGCCGAACATAACTCCCACGGAATGGTCTTTATAGTGATAAGGCGAATTTTCGTCGGAATTAAAGGTCTCTACGCCGCCTTTTAACTGCGCCCAGCTTCCGTGTCCTTCGCCGTTATTCTTTATTTTATCGTATATTTCGTTATTGGGGCTGTCTGCCGCCGCATTTCTTATCACGTTTGCAAGAAAATGTCCTGCAAGTTTATGTACGGCTTGCGCTTTGGCGCTTTCGCTTTCCATCTCGTTTATAACGTTTGCAACCTGCATTATAGGACTGTCGTAACTTTCTGTATTTATAAGTTTGTCTAATGCTTTTGCGGCGGCGGAAGCGTTAGAATTAAGATTGGAAACTGCGGAAAATACGGGCGCTGCCGTTCCTGTTGAATTTAGAGTCAAAACCAATTTGTCATGTTCATAAGATGTCAAATAATCCAAATTCCCTGCTGAAACTTCAGAAAACCCGCCTATAAGAGAACCGTAATTCATAATTTCAAGCTGAACGTCATTATAAACGCCAAGCCCTGTTTTAACGTTTAAACGCCCGTTGATATTTGCCGTATTTGCGACGTTTACTCTATCATTTTCTGTTTGGCTGGCGTCAAGTTCCAGCAATCCGTAAAGAGTAAGATTATCAACAGTTATAACGTCGAATGTTCCGTTTTGCGCGCTTAGAACGCCTGTAGAAGAAACAAATATATCACCGACTGACAACTGCGCGTTATCCATTAATTTAAGAACGCCGCCGTTAAGGACATTTATAGTTCCATTGCCGGATATTTCCGAATGAAACCTTAAAACACCGCCGTCAATATTTATCGTTCCAGTATTATAAATATCCTTGCCCTGCGCAGCATTATTATTTTTAAATTCAGCAGCGCCGCCGATAAAATATAATTCCCCCTCGTTATAAATCGCACCGCCGGAACTTACCGCAATATTGCCGGCAAAAATTACATTTGAGTCTGTGAAAATTATTTTTGAATTAGCTGTATTATAAATCGCTCCGCCTACATAGTTTGCACTGTTTGAACTGAATATTATATTGCCATCTGTTACTTTGAAACTCATTGTTGAAAACGATGCTGATATCGCTCCTCCATTACCATATGTTACACTGTTTGAATTAAATATTATATTGCCATCTGTTGTAAAATTCATTATTGAATTTTGAGCATCTATCGCTCCGCCTTGTCTTGCGCTGTTTGAGTTGAATATTATATCTCCTGTTGAAACCGCAAAATTCATTTTTGATACTACTGAAAATATTGCTCCGCCGCCACTACCATATGTTGCACTGTTAGAACTAAATATTATATTGCCATCTGTTGTAAAATTCATTATTGAATTTTGAGCATCTATCGCTCCGCCTTCACCATATGATGTCGTATTACTATTAAATTCTATATTACCACCTGTTGATACGAAACTCATTGTTGAATACATAGCATATATTGCTCCACCATTGCCGTTTGCGCTGTTTGAATTGAATATTATGTTATAGGCTGTAAAAGTCATTGTTGACTGCCATGCATATATACCTCCGCCATATCCGAAGTTGTTTGCGATGTTTGAATTAAAGATTAAATTACCGCCTGCTGTAAAATTCACTACTGAAGATTGTAAATATATTGCCCCGCCGGCTCCAGCGCTATTTGAACTGAAGATTGTATTGCCGTATATTGTATTAAAACTCAACATTGATTGATTTACGAATATCGCCCCGCCATAATAGGAATAGCCTGCAGTATTTGAATTAAACTCTATATTTCCGTTTGTTGCGTTAAAGCTCATCATTGACCCGTATGCCGCATATATCGCGCTTCCGGAAGAAAACGAAACATTTGAATTAAATATTATATTACCGGTTGAAACATTAAAATTCATTATTGATTGCTGCGCAGATATTGCTCCTCCGGAACTGCTTGTGTTCAAACTGAAAATTATATTGCCATCTGTTGTAAAACTTATTGTTGACTGAGCGGCATATATTGCTCCGCCTCCATAATTCGCGTTGTTTGAGCTGAATATTATATTACCGTTTGTTGCGTTAAAGCTCATTGCCGAGGATTGTGAATATATTGCTCCGCCGAATATATCAGCTCTGTTTGAATTGAAGATTATATCATCTTCTGCCGCATCAAAAATCATTCCTGACGCGTATGCCGCATATATCGCTCCGCCTGCAGTCAGCGCAGTATTGCTGCTAAATGTTATTGCTCCGGCTAAATTTACTATTGAATTTGATGAAGATATTACACCACCATATGTTGCCGTTGTAATGAATTTTTCAAAATTTATATCCCTAAATGTTATTGATGAACCATCAAAAATAAAACCAAGCCCTGCTCTTCCGTCAGCGTCAATAGTATTTCCTAATCCGTCTATTGTAATATTATTGTATCCCGGCAAACCAAAAGGATTTTCATCGCCGCTTGTTGCAGTTATATTACTTGTTAAATTTATCGTATTTCCTGAAGTTACCGCTTTATATCCCGCTGCAAATGTGTTCCACTGACCCAGGCTGCCATAAGTTAAAAGTCCCATCCAACTGTATCCGCCGTCATAAAGTCCGGACACCCATGACAATTTATAACTTGTCGTGCTTCCGCTTGACAAATCATATATATTGCCGGCTCCGAATGTTCCGCTGTTTTGCGTGTTTGAATAAAATATAGCTCTCTCTGCTCCTTGCGATACCGCTCCTGCCGATATATCATTAATATTCAGCTTACTGTTTGTAGTGCTTATAGTTATATTGTCAAAATACAGCACGCTTGTCAGCGAACCTATAAAATCTACATCTAAAGATAACGTTCCCGCCGCTCCGACATTCATGCTGTTTATTTTTGCAGACGTTGAAAAATGTACATTTCCGCCGGTTAAATTAAGAATTCCGAAATCATTTTTAGAACCTGCTTCAAAATATACGTTTCCCGTACCGCTTTTGTTTATTGTTCCGGCGCCTTCTATCCCGCCGCCGAATATTATGTTGCCAGCACCGCTTATATTTATTATTCCGTCGTTGTATATATCATTTCCAAAAGCGGCATAATTATTTATAAATGTTATTGTGATTCCTGATGCCGTTTCAAAATTTATTCTGCTGTTGCTGTGGTTGTTGTTGTATATCGCTCCGCCGGAACTTGCAGCAATATTGCCGTCAAATATTACATTTGAGTTTGTAAAGTTTATTATAGAATTTAAAATACCTGTGCCATTGCTGTATATCGCTCCGCCATTATCTGCCGTATTGCCGCTAAAGATTACATTTGCGCCTGTAAAAGTTATTGTTGACCTGTATTGATTGAATATCGCGCCACCTGAACTTAAAGCGACATTGCCATCAAATATTACATTGCTGTTTGAAAAGGTTATTAACGAACCACTGACGATATCACCGCTTCCGTAATTCCATATCGCTCCGCCATAAGCTGCCGTATTCCCGCTGAAAGTTACCGTACTTTCTGTAAACAATATTCTTGAATGATAATAATTGCATATTGCACCGCTATTTCCGTTAAAAGTAACATTTGCATTTATAAACGTTATTGTTGCTCCATAATTACTATTGTATATCGCTCTGGCGCTATTACTGCTAAAGATTACCGTGCTTCCGATAAATGATATAGAACCATAATTACTTATAGCTCCGCCGTATACGCCTGCCGCATTGTTGCTGAAAATTACATTCGCGTCTTTAAAAGTCATTTTTGCATTATCATAATTACGTATTGCTCCGCCGGAAATTGCCGCATTGCTGCTGAAAATTACATTTGCGTTTGAAAAAGTTATTGTTGAATTATCAGTATTATATATCGCTCCGCCGTGAGAAAGCGAAACATTTGAATTGAATACTATATCCCCGTTTGTCGCTCTAAAACTCATTGTCGACTGACTTGCATGTATTGCTCCTCCGTCTAAATTGGACATATTTGAATCAAATATTATATTACCGTTTATCGCGTTAAAATCAATTTTCGACTGCTCTGCGGCTATCGCTCCGCCATGAGAAAACGAAGCATTTGAATTGAATATTATATTACCGGTTGAAACATTAAAATTCATTATTGACTGATCCGCATATGCCGCACCGCCGCGTCCGCCGCCGGCGCTGGATGTTGAGGTGTTTGAACTGAATATTATATCCCCATTAGTTGCGGTAAAACTCATTGTTGATTTAGACGCATATATCGCTCCGCCGCCATAACCCGCACAGTTTGAACTGAATATAATATCGCCGTTTACCGTGGAGAAATTCATAAGCGACTGGCTGAAACTCGAAACTGACCTGATTATATATATCGCTCCTCCTTTTTCAAAATTTGAGCGGTTTGAATCAAATATTATATTTTTATTATTTGTATTAAAATTCATTATTGACATATCTGAATATATAGCTCCGCCGCAAAAATCCGCCGTATTGCCGCTAAAGTTTACAGCGCCGGCAAAGCTTACCGTTGAATTTGACGACAATATCACTCCGCCGATTAACTGAGACAGCACTACGCCGGTTGTTGCCGTAAAATTTACAAAATTTATATCGCTGTTAAATACAACCGCTGTATTAATAAACGGCGCATCGTTAAAGTAAAATGCTCTGCAAAGACCGTTGCCGTCAAGCGTTACATCGCCGTAAAAATTGATTGAATTCGAATAATTTACCGTCGAAAGCTTATTGCTAAACTGTAGCGTAGTTGTTGTAAATGTTATAGTTGTGTCTTTTGAATTAACCGCGTTGTTCAAATCAGCCCAGTTATTGACATTGGTAGCAAACAATCCTCCGTAAAAACAAAATGAAAAGACCATAACCGCCAGCGTTTTGATTTTTAATTTCTTGAACATTTTCTCCTCCGTTTTTAAAAACATTAAAAATGTAATATATATGAATCCCAGCTTTCGCAAGTACGACAGCAACTACGGCAACCCGTCACTATGCCCTTACGAACTCCAATTTCGCCTACACCAGTGAAAAACAAGACTTTGTCTGAATTTTTCAGACAAAGGCTTTATTTTATCTTCAACAATAATTTTATAAAACATGGTACATTTATATTGTGTGTTTCTCATATTTTGGCCTTGTTTTGCCGCATTGTATTATTTTGAAAGTATAACATTTTTGTATAGGTATTATCAAAAAAATCCCGAATCTTATTACATTAACGCATCAAACACGTTTTTTATTGCATAACTTATCAGATAAAAGCCAAAGTCAGCCATTTTAATGGCTGACTTTGGCTTTTATCTGATTATTTCGCATTGTCATGTTGAGCCCCTCGAGGGTAAACTCCGCAACACAGTTGCGAATTCGAAACATCTGTCTTTTTTAACAGTATATCGCTCAGTATGACATCTTATTCGTTTACTTTAGTTATTTCTGCTTCATTGCTTATTTCTTTTTTATCTTCGCCGGAAACTTTAACCGGTTTTTCTTCTTCTTTCAATTCAGTTTTATCTTCTGCAGCCTGTTCTTTTTTATCTTCTGCTTTTTTCTCTTCCTGTCTTTCTTTTTTCGCGGCTCCGCCGTAAACTCTGCCGTCGTTGTGACCTATTTTAATGGAGAAAACAAATCTGTGAAACCATGACGGTTTTTGACCTGAATATCTGCCTTCTTCAACTCCGTAGAAAGCGTATTGAAACTGAACAACGTTGGAAACAAGGCCGAACCCTATTGTAGGATAGCCCGAATTAAATCCGGCTCTTACTACAAGCGGGTTAAGTCTGTATTCCCCTCCGAAATGAGTCTTTTTGAAAAATGAACCCGTCAAAGTTTCATCTGAATTTGCTATGTCTGTTAAATCTCCGGCAAAAAGAAATCTGTTATTTGTATTGATATATTTTCCGGGCCAAAAGTAAATCCTTTCAGGAACATAAGCCACGCCGATATTCCATCTGGGACGGATTGAGGCTGTAAAAGGTTCTCTGGATGCCGAAGGACTGCCGTCAATATCTAAACTTTCATATTTAATATTTGTGTAAAAAGCGTCCGTCAGTACAGTTCCGAAACTCCATTGCGAATTCAGAGTGTATATCGCGCCGAAATCAAGCCCGTATCCTTTTCCCAATTGCAAATCAAAGTCAAAATCCTCAAATTCCGCTACGGACAAATCATCATTTTTGGTTTGCCCTCTGATAATATATTTTGCAGTCGCGCCGACAGACAATTTTCCGGGAAGTTTTATTTTTTCAAGAGAATCTATTTTATAAGCAACCGGAACTGACACAACGCCTGTTACCTGCGCCAAATAGCTTAAACTCGGAACAAGAAGGCTTCTGTTAAATCTAAACTGCGCCTGCGCGTAAGAAAATCCTCCAAGCCCCCATGAAAGACTGTTATTTTTTGGCATTTGAATCGGGCTTGAAATAAACGCTATATTCGGTACGGAAATCCCGACATTGGGAGTTTTACCGACTATTTCGTTGTTAATTTTATTTATAATGTCAGTCTGTTGTTCATCGGTTAAATCATTAAAATCTTTCAGATCGTCAAGATTATCCGTAAAAAACTTCACAAAATCCAGTAAGTCTTGGTTTATTGAAACGTCTAAACTCAAAATCTGAAGCATCCAGCTTTGTCTGTAGGCTATCCCTGCGGGGTTATAGAAAAATGCGTTTTCATCATCAGCTACGGCTGTAAACGCTCCGCCCATGCTCATGGGGCGCAAACCGTTAAGTCTTGCCGGAGTATCTTCATTAGCATAAGCAAATAAAGCGTTAAAAGTAAGTAAAACTGCGGTTAAAAAAATAATTTTTAGTTTCATCTTTGATCCTTTTTATAAAAATATCTACGGCAAAGCGAGTACGGAATTCCATATATTATCAATATTATCATCTATAGCCCGCGTAATATCGTTACTAATACCCTTTGACGCTAAAATTGCAAGGCATTGCTTTACTGCCGTATATATGGGACCAAATATAGCTATCAATTTATCCTTGATGCTGGCTATATCTCCGACAACATCAATACTTAAGTCGCCGTTAAGTATTACATTTCCTATTGCCTGTATGTCCGGGTCATTTAAAGCGGCAAGCAGTCCGGAAAGTATGTAAAGCAGAGCTATATTCAAAAACTGATCCACAGAACCATTTTGGCTGTTAATAATCTGACCAAGCATATTAGGACCTGTTAATTCTTTTAACGCTTCTAAAATTTTCTGCCCTTGCGGTCCTTGCAAATTGTTTAAAGTTGACTCTACGGATGAGGTGTTGCTTGAGATTAACGCGGTAAGAATTTCAGAAAATACAGGCTGTATAATATCTGCAAAAACAGCGGACGCGTAGGCATAAATAGCTTCATTGGACTTTGGTCTTATCTTAATGGCTTTTTTGAAAAAACCCGCGGCGCGACCGAATTTTCTAGCATTCATTGCGGCTTGTCCGTCCGACATAAGAGACTCATAATCCCCGCTTCCCGGATTGTGCGCCCAGGAAAAAAGATTTCTCTCATCGCAGCCCGTAAAAACAATGGCAAAACAAAAGCAAAGCAAAAAACAAATTAGTTTCTTCATTATATTCCCCTTTTTAACGACAATCACAAATTACTAATTACAAAAAAATACATATAAATGCCTTAATGTCTAAAATTAAATCAAAAAAATGGACAAAAAACAAACGCTATTATTGTCATTCCGGGCTTGACCCGGAATCTATTGCTTATTATTAGATTGCGGTTCGGAGACCGCAATGACGACAATCGCGCCAAAACTTGACGCTGACAGCGTGGTTTTATCAGATAGAATAACAACGGCTAAAACAAAAATTAATATGCCTTAACCGTTAAATTTATTAATTATAAACCCTCACCCTGCCCTCTCCCTAATCAGGGAGAGGATAAAGGTGAGGGTGAATTCGTATTTGCCGTCAGAAAGCGTATCTTACTCCCCCGTAAACAACCGCTCCCGGCATAGGATAACCCGACATCATTTCATATTTAGTATTTGTTAAGTTAAGTCCTTTCAGCCACAAACCCAAATTTTTATCCACCGAGTAATTTATGTTTAAATCAAGAGTATAAAAGCCGTCCAGTTTTTGCGGACGCGGAGAACCTGTATATTCGCCGGTAAGCTGGCTGCTTCTGTAAAAATTTGACGCGGTAATTGACAAATCTTTTACGGGTTTAACCGTTAAATCATAATTAATGGTGCTTTCCGGTCTGTAGCTTAACGTTTTTCCGGTCTTTGCGTCTTCGGCTTTCAGATACGTATAGTTGAAATTATGGCTTAGCCATGAGTTTGTAATATAACCCGCGGCAAATTCAAAACCATACTGGCGCGTTTTATCAACGTTTACATACGTAGTTCCGTAAGAAGGAATAAAATCCGTATTGATTAAATTGTCAGTAGCTATATAATAAGCCGAAACAACTAACTTTATTCTTTTGTAAACATACTCTGCTCCTATATCGCTTGAAATGCCGTATTCCGGCTTTAAATCAGGGTTTCCGTAAAAATCCCAATCCGGCATTCCCCAAATATAATCATCGTATAACTCGCTAAAACTCGGCGCTCTCCATACTCTCCCGGAATTCGCGGAAAACTTTATTTTTTCGTTTAGATTATAAACAGCTGACACTGCCGGCGTAAAAACTTCGCCGAAAGAAGAATTGCTGTCGCCTCTCAAAGTGGGTATCAAAGAAAATTTTCCTAATTCAAGATTATATTGGGCGTAAACCGCCGAATTTACCCTGCTCTTGTCGGTCATAATGACATTCACTATATTGTCTTTTTTTTCATACTGTTCGTTCCACCACTCCGCTCCCACCAATAACTTTTTCCAGACATAATCCGCCTGTGTTCCGACGGTTTCATTCGTATAATTATCATCCGAACCGTACGTATCTCTATATCTTCTTTCAGCTGCGGAACCATATACCGAAACAAGAAGAGACGAATCTTCGTTAAGCAAAATATTGGAGTCTAGTTTTGCGTAGCGGCTGGAATCGTTTTGGCGCGCTTCATAAGGAGCAAAAAATGCGGATCCCGGAGTCATAAGTATTCCTTCATAAATGTTTCCGGTTAAATTAAATTGAACTTTTTCCGAAACATTATACGAAGTATTAAAAAAACCGTTGAAATTTCTGAAATTAGAACTCTCTCTGTCCCCGTCGCTTGAAATATTCGACGCAGCGGCAAGTATGGCATGTTTTTCATCGGAATATGCGCCTGTTAAAGAGGCGGTGAAAGTATTAAAACTTCCATAGGAAATATTCGCGTCAACTAAAGGAGACTTGGGAGTCGCTCTTTTCGTAATTATATTTACTACTCCGCCAAAACCGTTCGTTCCGTAAACAGCCGCTCCCGCTCCTCTTATAATTTCGATTCTTTCGATATTTACAAGCGGAAGAGCTGTCCAATCCGCGCTTCCGAGACCGGCGTCGTTTATTCTTCTTCCGTCAAGCAAAACCAAAGTATGTTTGGAATCCGCGCCTCTTATTGAAACCGACGCCGCGGAGCCTATACTTCCGTATTGTCTGACGTTTATACCGACTTCGCTCTGTAAAAGATCCGCGACTGAAGCGGCGTTGCTTTTTTCTATTTGTTCCTGCGTAATAACCGTAACATTAGTGGGTAATCTTTCTATCGCTTCCTCATATTTTGTAAGAGTTAAAAATACTTCCTGCTGCGCAAAAGCAATATTTGCCGCGAAAACTGTAAGCAACAATGCTGATATTATTTTTTTCATTTATTTTTCCTTTTTTATCTTAACCAATCTAAGAGTAGTGGCATACCCGAATGTTTTTGTCGGGTATCCATTTTCACTATTATCGTCATTGCGGACTCGATCCGCAATCTATTCCTTATAACGTGGATTCCCGATAACGACTTTCGGTAATGACGGCAAAAGTTAACTCTATTCACTATTGATTATTAATTGTCTTTTCATTTTGCCTCCTTGGGGCGTTTTTATTTTGCAGGTCTTCTGACTTAAAAACGCTTTATGCGTTTTATCACAGTAGCCGGACTGTTCCCGATTTACACGGGATTCCCCTGCTTAACAGCAGATTTTAGAGTTGAGAGTGAAAAGTGAAGATACATCTTATCTCAACTCTTAACTCTTCAATCTTCACTCTTTTTTGTTACCGGAATAACATACGGTTTATTTGAAATAGGATTTGTTTTCACTATTACCGTAGTTTTATATACTTCTTCAATATCTTTATAGTTTAAAACTTCCTGCGGACTGCCGGTGTTTTTAATTTTACCGCTGTCCATAAGAACAAGAGTATCGCAAAATTCCCCTGCTGCGTTTAAATCGTGCAGCGTTACGACTATTGTTTTATTATGTTTTTCATTTAATATTCTTAGCAGCCGCATAATATCGCTTTGGCTGCCTATATCCAAATGGGACGCCGGTTCGTCAAAAATAAGTATTTCTGTTCCCTGCGCTATTGTCTGGGCTATTAAAACCCTTTGTTTTTCTCCGCCTGAAAGCTCACAGATATTCCTTTTTCTTAAATCCATAATTCCAGCAGTTTCCATAACTTCTGCAACAGCCTCATAATCTTTTTTAGAAGGAATTTTAAAAGCATTCATATACGGGTATCTGCCGAACATTACAAAACTTTCAACGCTAAAAGGCATAGACGTATCAACATTTTGCGGCATAAAAGCGGTTGTAAGGGCAAACTCCTTTTTTGAGTAAGAATTTATATTTTTGCCGTTTAGAACAGCAGTTCCTGAAAACGGTTTAAGCAGTCCGCATATAACTTTCAATAAAGTGCTTTTTCCCGCGCCGTTTCTGCCGATAATCCCCGTAAAAGAACCGCGGCGTATATCTAAACCGATATTCTTTAAAATTTCAGTTTTATGATATCCCGCGGAAATATTTTTGAGTTCTATAATGTTTTTCATTTCATCCACTATCTATTCCCCACGTATCAATCATTTTTCCCTCTCCCCTTGCGGGAGAGGGCAGGGTGAGGGGTTGTCGTTTCTAACTATGTACAAAAAATTGACAACAGCAACCCCTCATCCTCTTGCTTCGCAAGTCCTTCTCCCGCAAGGGGCGAAGGGAACAAAACGAATAACCTACAGACTTAATTAACTTTTATCATTCTTTTGAACTTACCAAAAGAAAAATAAAAAATGCGCCGCCTGCTATATTTGTTATTACACCGACCGGAATATTTACAGGCGCAAATAACACTCTGCTTAATGTATCGCAAAATAAAAGAAAAACCGCTCCGGCAACAGCCGAAACGGGTATTAATGACGAATTATCACCGCCGCTTATTTTACGCATAATATGCGGTATCATAAGCCCGACAAAGCCTATTACGCCGCAAATGGAAACAACCGACGCTGTAATAAGAGACGCCGTTAAAAATAATATTTTCGTTGTTTTTTCTACATTAACTCCGAGAGTTTTTGATTTATCGCCGCCCAAAGAAAGCATATTGATTATATTTCCGCATAAGCATAATGCCACAACTCCCGCGATTACGATTACAGACACATAAACAAGCAGGCGTTCGTCAACAACCGACAAATTGCCCATAAGCCACATAAAAGCAGCCTGAATATGATTGGAATAAAATAACGCGTAAAGAAGCATTACTGCTGAAGAAAAAATATAGCTTATGATTACGCCGGAAAGAATCATTGAATCCGCGCCGAAACGTTTGCGGGAACTTAAAAGGTAAACTATAAATACCGAAATTAAGGCGCCTGCAAAAGCAAACGTTGGCACGAAAAATCTGCTTAAAGCCGCAAAACCGAAAACAAAAGCGGCAGTGGCTCCGAAAGCCGCTCCGCCGGAAATACCCAGAGTAAAAGGATCCGCCAAAGGATTTTTTAATACGCCCTGAAAAACGCAGCCGCTTACGGCAAGAGCAGCGCCTGCGATTACCGCCATTATAACGCGCGGCAGTCTTATTTGTTGTATTATCATGACCGTGTTTTCGTCGGATTTTCCGAAAAGCGCTTTGAGAGTTTCCCAAAAAGAAATGCCGCTTGAACCGACAGATAAAGATATCAGAACTACGGCAAACAGCAGTAAAATGAGAATTATAAATGTAAAAACCGTCTTTTTGTTCAATTATTTTTCCTTAGCCGCCATTGCGGCCTTGTATAAAGCATGTCATGCTGAACTCGTTTCAGCATCTAGTCTTAAAAATATGAACTACCAGTTCCGGGGCACTAACATCTCGCACCCGTCGCAGGCTTGTGCTCCTTATTCGTCGCACTGCGACCCCTGAAACAAGTTCAGGGTGACAAAGAAATAGATTGCGGATCAAGTCCGCAATGACAGCCACTTCAATCCGGAAAGCTAACGGAAACGACATATTCATATCTAGATTGCCACGCCTGCTTCGCAGACTCGCAATGACAATACTGCCGGTTATTTTCGTCATTGTAGTTTTTGTCGTCATTGCGGGCGCCGACCCGCAATCCACGTTACTTGATAAAGGAGAGGGTGACAATGCTGCCTATTATTCATCATCATCGTAATCGTCTTCAAATACATCCGGATATATTGTATGCGCCAAAAGCGTTACGCCTTTCGCAAAAGTTGAAGGCGTGGGCGTAAACATATCGTTCACGTCAATCATAAAAATTTTATCGTTTTTTACAGCGGTTATATTTTTATATTTTTTCCAAAATTTTATTTCATGCGGCGTTATATCGCCCATATTTACAAGAATAATAATATCCGGATCTTTTTGCAGAACATTTTCTATTTCCACAGCCGGGTAACGCAGCATTACATCCGCATAAACATTTAAGGTTTTAGTGTAATAGTTATAACTGTTTACAAAACTTTCCCCGGCAGCCACATAAAGCGGTTTCGCGCCCACCTGCCAAAGGACGCTTTGCTTTTTTTGCGGAGCTAATCGCTTTTCTATCTTTTTGACGCTTTCCTTTGAATCCGAAATTATTTTTTCCGCTTCTTTTTCTTTGCCTACAACTTTTGCAAGAGCAAGAAAATTAGAACATATAGCGTCAAAATTTTCTGAGGTTTCCATAACATAGACGTTAAAGTCTAAACGCATAAGCTTTTCTACGGCTGCCTTATTATTACCGTCTTTTGTGGAAATTATCAAATCGGGCTTCATAAGGGCTATTTTTTCAAGATCCGGTTCCAGAAGCGTGCCGACTATTTCTTTTTTATGATTTCCCTTAGGGCAATACGTAGTTATTCCGGCGATTTCATTGTCCATACCGAGTTCATAGAGACTTTCAGTCACTAAAGGCGCAAGAGAAACAATGCGCTTATAGTCCGCAAACGCAAAAGATACAAAAAACAATAAGAAAAATGACAAAATGGATTGCCGCGTCAGAATACTGCGTATTCTTCCTCGCAATGACGAGAAAAACAAAACATTTTTCGTAATTCGTAATTCGTAATTCGTAATTGCCGTTATTAATTTCACTCTTCACTCTCCAATATTCAATCTGTATTAAAACTCTATTCCTTTTCTGGATTTAACGCCTTTGGCATACGGGTGTTTTATCTCTTTCATTTCGGTAACCAAATCCGCCGTATCTATTAATTCCTGCGGAGCGCCTCTGCCTGTTATAATAACGTCTGATTTTTCGGACAATAGTTTTACAAGTTTAATAAATTCGGTTTTATCTATAAAATTTTCTCTTAAAGCAATACAAAACTCTTCTAATACTATAAGGTCATAGACTTTCCCGCTGCTTACTATTTCTTTTATTTTTGAGATTGCGGGTTTGCATCTTTCAGCTGCTTCCTGCATTGTAACGTCTTTTATGCAAAAAGGATGTTCCTTGGAAAACGAGAAAAAATCTAACCCGTCCAGTTTTGTAAGGACATTTTGTTCACCGTAAAAGTTCTCGCCTTTAAACAGCTGTATTAAGCAGACTTTAAAACCCTGTCCTAAGGAACGTATAATCTGCCCTATAGCAGCTGTTGTTTTACCCTTGCCGTCACCTGTGTTTACGATTATCACGATTACCTCGTTTATTTGTCATTCCCGAAAGTATTAGTCGGGAACCCATTTTACTATTATCGTCATTGCGGACTTGATCCGCAATCTAATCCTTACCCCATGCTGTCACCCTGCGCGAAGTCGCTATAATACTCTGCTGTGTCATTCCGCACTAGATGCGGAATCCATTATTACTATTATCGTCATTGCGGGCACCGACCCGCAATCTCTTTATCATGTCTTTAAACTACGAACATGGATCCCGTTTTTCAACGGGATGACAATCCGACTCCTGCTTTCCGAAATGACAAATATGTACATTTATCTGACTGAAATTAATTCTACTTTCCCTCTTAAAAAACTTACAATATTTCCGAATTCCATATCCGAAAAAGTAGGTTTATCAAAAAAATCCGCGTCAAGTATTTTGGTCGGAACAAACTTTTGCAGATAATACTTTTTCGCGCCGCTGATCAAGTCGCCGATTTCGATAAAATCTTTTTCTTCCAGCTGTCCTTTAATCGCGGTTGTTCTGAATTCATATTCAATTCCGGAATTCATGATTATATTAATGCTTCTTTTGATTTTTTCGGTATCAATATTTGTTTTTGTTATGCGGCAGTATTTATCTAACGGAGCTTTTATGTCCATTGCTATATAATCAAGCAGACGGTTTTCGAGCAAATCTTCCAAAACTTCCGGCATTGAACCGTTTGTGTCAAGCTTTACTGAAAAACCCATACCTTTAATTTCCGCAACAAAACTTTTTAAATCTTTTTGTATGCAGGTTTCCCCTCCGGTAATAACAACACCGTCGAGTTTTCCCATTCTTGTTTTTAAAAATTCTAAAATCGCGGGCACTGTATAAAGCGGGCGGGTCTTAATTTTATTTAATTCGGGATTGTGGCAATAGCCGCACTTAAAATTGCAGCCTTGCGTAAAAACTATTGCCGACAATTTTCCCGGATAATCCAGTAAAGAGGTTTTTTGCAAACCGCCTATCACAAAAGACATCATATCAGAATAGCTTGCGCTTCTCCCATTTTATATGTTTTTCTTGCGTGGAATTCACTTTGTTTTCCTTCGTTCCACTGATTTACGGGGCGTATATAGCCAACAACCCTTGAATAAATTTCGCAAGGTTCGCCGCAATGAGGACATTTCGCGTGTTCTCCCGAAACATATCCGTGGTTTTGGCATGTGGAAAAAGTCGGCGAAAAAGTAAAGTAAGGCAGTTTATAAGCGCCGCAGACTTTTTTTACAAGATTTTTCATTGTTTCGTTGTCGCGGATGCGTTCGCCGGCAAAAATATGGACTACCGTACCGCCTGTATATTTGGTTTGGAGTTCATCCTGATGATCTAAAACTTCAAAAATGTCATCGGTATAATTTACGGGAAGCTGCGTTGAATTGCTGTAATAAGGGTAGGCTTTGCTTTTGGTATATTCAAACTCATTAGCGCATTTTATGTCTTTAAGATTTTCTTTATCTAATTTCGCAAGACGGTAGCTTGTGCCTTCGGCAGGCGTTGCTTCAAGGTTATAATTGTTTCCTGTTTCTTTTTGGAACTCCGTTATCAGTTTCCTCATAAAATCCATAACTTCAAGCGAAAATTTATATCCGGCGGTGCTTGCTATATCTTCGCCTAAAAAATTAACGCAGGCTTCGTTCATGCCTACAAGCCCTATGGTTGAAAAATGATTTTTCCAATAAACGTCAAAGCGTTCTTTTACGCCTCTTAAATAAAATTTTGTGTAAGGATATAAATTGCTGTCAGTAGACTTTTCCAGCAGTTTTCTCTTTATTTCAAGAGAATTTTTCGCAAGAATCATGCGTTCTTTTAAAAGATCAAAAAACTCTTCTTTACTCTTTGCCAAAAAGCCTATTTTAGGAAGATTTAACGTAACTACTCCGATAGAACCTGTCAAAGGGTTGGAACCAAAAAGCCCGCCGCCTCTGTATTCAAGTTCACGGTTATCAATTCTAAGCCTGCAGCACATTGAACGCGCGTCTTCCGGGTTCATGTCGGAATTAATAAAGTTCGAAAAATAAGGGATTCCGTACTTTGCGCTCATTTCCCAAAGACCTTCGATGTTTTTATTATCCCAGTCAAAATCTTTAGTTATATTGTAGGTAGGTATCGGAAAAGTAAAAACTCTGCCCGCACTGTCGCCTTTCATCATAACGTCAAAAAACGCTTTGTTTATCATATCCATTTCAGGCTGAAATTCTTTATATGTCTGTTCCTGAAATTTTCCGCCTATTATAACGCTTTGGTCGGCGTAGTAGCTTGGCACGTTTAAATCCATGGTTATGTTTGAAAAAGGCGTCTGAAAGCCGACCCTTGTCGGCACATTCATATTAAAAACAAATTCCTGCAAACATTGTTTTACCTGCTCATAATTAAGATTGTCATACCTGATAAACGGCGCAAGCAATGTATCAAAATTTGAAAAAGCCTGAGCGCCCGCGGATTCGCCCTGCATTGTGTATAAAAAGTTTACCATTTGCCCGAGCGCCGTACGGAAATGTTTTGCAGGCGAACTTTCTACTTTCCCCTTTACGCCTTTAAAACCTTCAATAAGCAAATCTTTTAAGTCCCAGCCTACGCAGTAAACTGATATTATGTTTAAATCATGTATGTGAATATCTCCTGATAGATGCGCTTTTTTTACTTCCGTAGGATAGATTTTATTAAGCCAGTAATTTTTACTTACATTTGAAGATATATAATTGTTAAGCCCTTGTATCGAATAAGACATATTTGAATTTTCTTTCACCTGCCAGTCAAGCTGGGAAAGATATTCGTCAACCATGTCATTGTTGGATGCTGATACAAAATCCCTTATTTTTGACTGCTGCTGGCGGTAAATTATGTAGGCTTTGGCGGTTTTTTTATACTGGGAAGCCATTAAGACTTCTTCAACAACATCCTGTATTTCTTCAATATTCGGCTGATTAAGAAGACCGTGTTTGGCTTTAAGCAGTGATACTGTAGCGTGGGTTAAAAATTCTGCGGATTGCGCGTCGAATTCTTTTGTAACTTCTGCGGCTTTCATAATTGCCGCGGTAA
>WRFE01000010.1 GCA_009778965.1 Candidatus Endomicrobium labiotermitis | reverse complement strand
TGTTTACGTTTTTCTTTTTCATAACATACCGTATCATTTTGGCGCCCATGCCGCCCATATTCATTTTTGATAACCCAAGCTTTTGCGAACCTTTCGGCATCATAAAACCGAACATTTTTGAAATAAAATCTTTTTTAACTTTTACTTTTCCGGATTTTCTGAGCAGGTTAAGACCCCAAAACGTGAAAAACATGCTGACGTTTCTGCCTAAAGCCGCGGATGCGTTTGCCATAATAAAAGACGCTATGGCTTTGTCCAAGTCACCCGAAAAAACAATAAAATTTTTACCGTTTGCCGCCGAAGCCGCGGTTGCGTTTTGTATTCCGTCTGCGGATTTTTTGATTCTCGTAACATTAACGCCCTTATTTCCCTCCGAACCTAAAAAGACATTGCCTGTTCTGCGGCAGTAACCCTCAACATCGCTGACAAAAGCAGGGTCGGTTGTGGTAATTTCAATTACATCACCGTTTTGCGCATCTTTAACAGCCGCGGAAAGCGCAAGAATCGGACCGGGACATTGCAAACCGCTTGCATCTATTTTATTTACTTTCATATTGTTATTATCCTTTTGAGCAAGATTTTGCGCGGAATTTACAGCAACAGGTTTTACCGTTGTTTCATGATGAGAAGTTTTCTTGCCGAAGATAGAACTGTAAAGCCTGTAACCGCCGATCAGATTGGAAACGTCAAAACCGCTTTGTGAAAGCATTCTTGCCGCGACATATCCGCGAAGCCCGCTCTGGCACATTAAATATATTTTTTTATTTTTATCTAATTCCGGAATACGGTTTCTAAGCTCGTCAATCGGAATGTTAATAAAACCGTCTATATGTCCGTTTTCATATTCAATAGGCATACGCGCGTCAAGCAAAATAACGCTTCCGTCGCGCGGCAAAGCGCTGACATCATGCCAGTGAAAACTTTTTAATTTCCCGGTAAGTACGTTTTCAATCGCGAATCCTGCCATATTTACAGGATCTTTTGCAGATGAATACGGAGGCGCGTAACACAATTCTAGTTTCGTCAAATCAAAAGCGGTCATTCCGGCGCGTATGGCAACGGCAATTACATCGCACCGTTTATCAACGCCTTCAAAACCGGTTATCTGCGCGCCGAGTATTTTCCCGCTGACTTTTTCAAATAAAGTCTTTATACACATATTAACAGCTCCGGGGTAATAACTCGCGTGATTCGCCGAATATGTAAAAGTCTTGTCATAAGCAATACCCAGTTTTTTTGCCTTTTTTTCATCTATTCCTGTTACGGCAGCAGTCATATCAAACACCTGAATAATTGCCGACCCCTGGGTCCCCTCATATTTAGACAAAACGCCGCATATATTATCAGCCGCTATACGACCTTGTTTATTCGCGGGTCCGGCAAGATGAAACATCCCCTTTTGACCGGTAACAAAATTTTTAACTTCCACCGCGTCGCCAACGGCATATATGTTTTTATCCGAGGTTTTCATATATTCGTCAACTATAATAGCTCCGCGGTCGCTGACGCTAATACCGGCATTTTTTGCAAGTGCGCTTTCAGGACGAACGCCGACCGACATGATCAGTATATCAGCGCGGACATTTCCGCTGCTTAAAACAACATTCAAGCCATTTTCGTCTTCCTCAATTTTTTGTACGGCGGTTCCCAAAAGCAGATTCACGCCTTTTTGTTTAATATGAGTATGTATTTCACATGCCATATCATAATCTAATACTGCCAAAACCTGATCCGACATTTCAGCAAGAGTTACAGAAAGCCCGGCATTTACTAAATTTTCCGCAACTTCAACGCCGATAAAACCGCCTCCGACAACAACCGCGGTTTTAGGATGGCTGTTATCAATAAAATCTTTAATTTTGTAAGTATCAGATATATTGCGAAGAGTAAAAACCTTTGAAGAATTGATTCCGGGTATGTTTGGCTTAACCGGCTCGGCTCCCGGGGAAAGAATTAAATCATCATAACTTTCTAAATATTTCTCGCCGGTTTTAAGATTGGTAACCGTCACAGATTTTTTTTGCCTGTCTATTGAGGTAACTTCATTTTGAATACGTACATCAACATTAAAACGAGCTTTAAAGCTTTCCGGAGTC
The DNA here is from genome assembly GCA_009778965.1 of Candidatus Endomicrobium labiotermitis. Lineage (GTDB taxonomy): Bacteria > Elusimicrobiota > Endomicrobiia > Endomicrobiales > Endomicrobiaceae > Endomicrobium > Endomicrobium labiotermitis. Next base: position 33,006 of record WRFE01000010.1, on the reverse strand, counting down.
TGCAGAGTCAAAACCGACTTATTTTTTATTACTCCGCCGATATAATAAGGAAGAGCGCAATTCGCGAAAGATATATACTCTCCGCGTTCAAACATAATTATTTGTGCAGTTTCATCAAGCCGCCTAAGCCTTGCCGCTGCCGACGCTCCGCCTGCAACCCCGCCAACAATCAGAATTTTTTTCATTAAAATCCTCCCCAAGTACAGCGTTAAAATCAATATACAACTGCTAAAGCGGTTTGTCAATAATAACAGTTCTGCGGGTTTGTTTTTTATCCGTAATTCGACATTCGTAATTCGTAATTGATGTTTAAAAATGCTATTATAACAAAATTATTAATAACTAAAGCAAAAGAGGAAAAGTTATGACATTAATGACGGATGCAATCGAAAAAAAATCAAACGAATTAATAACAGCCGCGGCAAAATCTGAAAATTTAACCGAAGAATTTATAAGGGAAGGCGTTGCCGCCGGAACTATAGTAATTCCCAAAAATATAAACAGAAACCTGTCAAAGATCGTTGCCGTAGGAAAAGGCTTAAAAACCAAGGTCAATGCGAATATCGGCACTTCCCCTGACCATATAGATTTAAAAGAAGAATTAACTAAACTTGACGCGGCCGTAAAAGCCGGTGCTGACGCGGTTATGGATTTATCAACAGGCGGAAACCTTACGCAAATAAGAAAAGAAATACTTGCGCATTGTCCGGTTCAAGTCGGTACCGTGCCTATATATGAAGCGGCATGCAGAACAGTAGCGGCAGGCAAAAAAATCTCTCAAATAGACAGTGAAGCGCTGTTCGACGTTATTGAAGAACAAGCCGAACAAGGCGTTGATTTTATAACGGTTCATTGCGGAATAAATAAAGCCACCGTCGATATATTAAACCGCCAGGGACGGCTTGCCGGAGTTGTAAGCCGCGGCGGATCTTTTTTAGTTAAATGCATAAATGCCACAGGCAAGGAAAATCCTTTATACGAACAATATGACAGACTTTTGAAAATAGCAGCAAAATATGACGTGACTTTATCGCTTGGCGACGGTTTTCGCCCGGGCGCGGCTTTTGACGCTTCGGATGCGGTACAGCTTGGCGAACTTGCGGTACTTGGCGAACTTGTTTTAAGAGCAAGAAAAGCGGGCGTGCAAACAATGATTGAAGGTCCCGGACATGTTCCGTTAAATCAAATTGAAGCAAACGTCAGGCTTGCAAAAAGATTGGGTCACGACGCGCCCTTATACTTTTTAGGACCTTTGGTAACAGACATTGCTCCCGGATACGACCACATAACTTCGGCAATAGGCGGAGCTTTGGCTGCTTCTTACGGCGTTGATTTTATCTGCTATGTAACTCCGGCGGAACATATAAGGCTTCCTGACGTAGCGGACGTCCGCGAAGGCGTTATTGCCTCAAGAATAGCCGGACACGCAGCTGATATTGTAAAAGGCGTGAAAGGCGCGAAAGAGCAGGATGATGAAATGTCAAAATGGCGTAAAGCGCGCAACTGGGAAAAACAAAAAGAATTCTGCATAGACCCCGAAAAACTTGCCAGCGAAAGAGCTAAACTTCCCCCACAGCATGAAGATGTTTGCACTATGTGCGGAGAATTCTGCGCTATGAGAGACGAATAAAGGCAAATAACTGACAAAAGCAGGTTTTAATTCCTTTCTTTGTCATCCCCGAGTGTCTTAATCGGGGAACCAAGTTCTCTAATTTACAAATAACAAAAAACAGCTCAACTTTGCAAAGTTGAGCTGTTTTTTTATGTATAATATATAAAATACTATATGAGAGATTTGTATGACAAATGAAATTAAATTTATTAACTTTGAACCTTCTGAAACAGATAAAATTAAATCTGAAACCCATGAAAACATAGCAAATTCCGTGATGGAAGTACTTACAAAAACAAAAAAAGGATTGACTATAGGACTTGAAGGAGAATGGGGCTCCGGGAAATCAACAGTAATTGAAATTTTGAACAACAAAATTAATGAATATAATGAAAATAAAGACATCGAAGATGATAAAAAAGTCTTTATATTTAAATTTGATACATGGGTACATGAGGAAGATAAATTAAGAAGAATTTTTTTGGAACAACTTATAATTAAACTTGAAGAAGATCAAACAATACAACTTACAGAAAATGAGAAAAAACTCTTAAGAAACATTGAAGATCAAAGAAAAAAAGAAACCCTTTATAAAGATTTTGAATACAAACAATTGAAAAACAAGGAAAAACATAAAAATAATGAAGTCTTTGTCACAATTGACAGACCAAATTTGAAAGATGGTGTAATAACACCAAAAGAAACTTCATTATCTGAGCTAAAAAGAATCATATCCGGCAAACAAAAAGAGGATTTAACAATAACTAAAAATCGCTATTCTGGGCTCTTAAAAATATTAGCATTTGTTTTTATTTTTGCTCCTATCTTTGCAACAGATGAAAGATATCTACAATACATCGGAATTGTAATATTGGTATTTATAGGTTGGGCTATATATCTTTTGACTAAAGAAAAAGATGTTTTTGACGGTAATAATTGGACATTTAAAGAAGATGAGAATAAAATAGAAAACAATCTATGCTTAACAGATAATGAATGTTCTTCCGTAGAGTTTGAATACTACTTTTCTAAAATATTAGAAAAGATAAATAAAAAAAATTTGATAGTTATAGATAATTTAGACAGAATTGATTCGGATATTGCTTTAAAAATGTGGTCAACCCTCCAAGTATTTTTACAGAATGAAAAAATCAAAGAAAAAACGTATGTCATTGTTCCGTTTGATTCCAACGGTCTTAAAAAACTTTGGGATAATGCAGACTGTGAAAATTCTGAAAGTAAAGATTGCTCAAAATCATTTATGGACAAATGTTTCCAGATAATAGTCGATGTTCCTAAACCTATAACTTCGGATATTAGCTTGTATGCTAAAAATAGAGCAGAAGAGATATTTGACGACAAAGATACTATTGACAAGATTTTATCAATCTTAAGAAATACAACAAACTTTGATGAAGAAAAAATAACTCCAAGAATAATAAATAACTATTTAAACAGTATACAAATGCTTATATTGCAATATAATGAATATAACATCAGCATACCGGCAATTGCATATTATTCTTTGTTGAAAAACATTAAAGATAAATCCCTTAAAGACATCAGAACTATGCTAATAAACAGAAGTTTGCTAAATCCTAGTGTAATATATTTGTTTGAAAATTTTAAAGATACTGTATCTGAATTTGCATCCTTAGTATTTATTGTTTCCAAAGAAAAAGGATTGGAAATACTTGTTGAAGAGCAAATAAAACATGCCTTAAATAGTAATGACCATTCATCTCTCCATACAATTTATAACGATTACAAAGACTCTTTTGCTCACTACCTTAGCAAAAGCATTGCTGGAATCACTAATTTTGATACTGTATTTATTTATTCTTTTACAATAAGACATGCTCTTTATAATGATGATGCGCCGGAAGAACTAAAAAACATTCTTAAAGGACAAGATTGTGTTAAGCAGCTACCGAAAATATTTCAGGACAAAAGTAGAAAACTGGAATTCCCTAAAGAAGAACAAGATATTAAAAAATATATTTCTTTCGTTGAACTCGTAAAAGGCAATATTCTTGCGATTGATGACTTCCATTTCCATTTTATTAAATCTATAGAATCAGTTTTAAATAAAGAAAACTCTTTTCTTCCATTACATATTGGATGGATTGCTAAACATATAATTCTAGTTATGGACATATATAAACCTCAGCCTTCAAGATCTTTAGAAGCTAAGCATTTTTCAGATCTTTTAATAGAAAATGACGAGGTTACAAAATATATTTTGCCTAGGGATGACCAGGAAGTCTATAATAATGTATTAATTACACAAACATTTCCTAACAAAAAAGTTCTTGATTATATAATTAATAAATGGTCCAACATAAAAAAATTTAAAGAATTGTTACGCATTTCCTTGAAAGATTATTTGCGTTATGCAAAAGCTAATGATACTGTTCATATGGAGTATAAAATGTATGTGATTGAAAAACTTAGTCAAAAAGAAAATTTTAATTATATAATGAACGAAGTAATTGAAGAATTAATCCTTAGTAATAAAGAATATATTTATAGTTTGGAATTGAAAAAAATAATTTCAAAATATGGTATAGATATAAAGTTACCTTCGTTTTAAATATTATCTGTAACAGATTTTTATTTTTTGTACATAATATATAAAAATTGTATAATTATCAGGTTAAACTACTATTATAGTAAACGTATAAAAGGACAAACAATGAAAGTTAATGTAAAAGTGCCGGCTACTACGGCGAATTTAGGTCCGGGATTTGATGTTTTCGGAGCTGCTTTATCAATTTATAATGAATTTGAAGCCGAAGTTGCCGGAAACGGTATGGGCGGAAAATTTATTCTTAAAGGCGAAGGAAAGAAATCTCTGCCTAAAGGCGAAAAAAATCTTCTCTGGCAGTCAATGCAGGAAACTTTCAATATTTTGAAAGAAACCAGATATAATTTAAAAAATCTCAACATTACGGTTAACACCGGAACCCCCTTAAGCGGCGGTTTAGGTTCAAGCGCGTCGGCGATTGTCGGCGGCATAGAACTGGCAAACGCTTTGAGCAAAAATAAACTGACAAAATCGCAAATTGCCGAACTTGCCATAAAAATTGAAGGACACCCTGACAATGTCGCCCCCGCTGTTTTCGGCGGACTGTGCGTCTGCGGTAAAGAAGAAGACGGACACGGAACTGTAATACATTTGCCCATCCCAAAACTGAAAGTCGTTTTGTGCGTGCCGTCTTTTGAACTAAGAACAAAACGTTCAAGACAGATATTGCCTAAAACCTTAAATTTAGAAGACGTTGTTTTTAATACATCAAGAGTCGCGTTTCTTACCGCGGCGTTTTGCACCGGCGATTTTACGCTTTTGGCAAAAGGCATGCAGGACAAAATCCACCAGCCTTACCGCGGAAAAATGATACCAGCCATGAATGAAGTTTTAAAAGCGGCTTTGGACAACGGAGCATACGGCGCTTACCTTTCAGGCTCGGGCCCGACCATTGCGGCTTTATGCGACGCAGAAAAAGCTGAAACCGTAAAAAAAGCAATAGTTAAATTATGGAAAAAAGAAAGCGTTTCGGTAAAAGCTTATATTTTAGATTTTGACGCCAAAGGCGTTGCAGTAAAAAAAACGGGTAAATAACCCGCAAAAGGAGGCAGTTATAGTGAAGTTAAATTTGAAGTTGGCAGTATCCCTGGCAGTTGCAGTATCAATCGCAGGCGCAGGAACATTACACGCGGCAGGTTTTGCCCTGTATGAATGGAGCGCGCGCGGAGTTGCAATGGGCGGAGCCGTGATGGCAAACAAAGCGGAACCGGCATCATTAGCAGCAAATCCTGCATTGATTACGCAGCTGGAAGGCACGCAGGCGCAGGTTGGATTTACTCTGGTCAACGTATCAGGCAACGCGACAGTAGGTACGCAGCAGAGAGCAATTGAAAATGACACATTTTTTATTCCGAACGCTTATTTTACAAGCAAAATAAGTGACAACGTCTTTTTAGGCATAGGTTTATTCTCCAGATTCGGACTCGGCGCAACCTATCAAAATTACAAAACTTGGGTCGGCTCAATGATGGCGTATTCCGCTTTATTAGAAACATTTTCGGCAAATCCGAACATAGCGGTAAAAATTAATGAAGATTTATCCCTTGCCATGGGACTTGAAGTCATGACCCTTTCCTTCAAAGAAAAAAAATACGCGCCGGCAAGTCTTTTTGGAATGCCGGGCGATTTAACTCTTGAAGGAGACAGCATATCGTGGGGCGGAAATTTCGGAGCATATTACAACCCTTCATGGGCAGACAAATGGGCTGCCGCTTTAACTTACAGAACAAAAGCAAACCACATAGTAAGCGGTAAAGTTACTACTTCGGGAGCATTTGCACATCCGATGATTATGGACATACCGTCCGGACACGGTACAGCACCGTTAACTTTGCCGGACAGCGTAAGTTTCGGTATATCAAACAAACCCATAGAAGAACTTGTGGTTGAAATTAACGTAACCGGCACTTTCTGGAGCAGTTATAAAACGTTAAGAGTTGACTATAATGATTCTAACATATCTTTGATTGAACCTAAAAATTTCAAAGATACTATCAGAATTGCTTTGGGAGCGGAATATTCTCTTACAGAAAATTGGGATCTTCGCGCGGGTTATACTTTCGACGAATCCCCGATAAACCCCAAATATATGGACACTCTTATACCTGCGCATGACAGAAACATTTTCAGTTTCGGCGCGGGCTATAAAATGAACAATTGGGGAGTTGATTTAGGTTACTCTTATTTAAAAGCTTCTGATTTGAAAGGCAAATCAGCACCTTCTCCGATTCCGTATATAAACAGCGTAAATGTCAGTTATGAAGACGGTTCAAGCCATATAATCGCGTTAAGTTTTAAATACGCATTTTAATAACGGCATATTGAAGTTTGAAGAGTGGAATAAAAAACGCCGAGTTATTTAAACTCGGCGTTTTTTTTATTATTTTGTTATTGCAGATCTTAAAAGTGTGTCATGCTGAACTTGTTTCAGCATCTCGCCGTTTAAAATAACAACAGACCCTGAAACAAGTTCAGGGTGACAACACTTACCATTTATTCATTATTATTTGTTATTTGTACTTTATTATTTGCCTTTAGTCAGTATTTCAATTATTTCTGTTTTATCACGCGCTATCGCATAATCCAAAGGAGTATATCCGTTTTTATCTCTTATATTTATTTTTGCCCTGTGCTGAATAAGAAATTCAACGGCTGCCGGATCGTTTCTGTTTATCGCGGTCATTATAGGAGAAACTCCTTTTAAATCTTTTCCGTTGACTCTCGCGCCTTTAGATATAAGAAACTTTGCCATGTGCAGATTTCCGGATTCAATTGCGACATTAAGAGCGCGTTTTCCGTTTTTGGAGTTCACGTAAGCACCTTTAGCAATAAGTTTTTCCGCTATAGTTCTGTTTCCGAGAACAACGGCAAGAGACAAAGGCGTATTAAGATTATTGTCTATATTGTTCACAGATGATGAATTATACGCAAGAAAATTATCAACAAGAGATTTGTCGCCCGTAAAAACGGCGTGCATTAACGGCGTAAGACCGTTTATATCTCTTACTCTAATATCGGCTTTGTTGCTCATGGCAATATAGGCTAAAGATCCGTTATCTTTCATCGCGGCTACAAGAACAGGAGTAATCCCGTAAGCATCCCTTACATTGACATTCGCTCCTCTTGAAAGAAGAAACTCGGCAAGTTTAGAATCCTCGTTCGCAAAAGCAATCAGCAGAGCGGTTCTTCCAAACTCGTTTTTAGTTTCAATATCTATTCCTTTGCGTAAAAATTCCGTTACCGCGTACAAATCCGACAGAGCGGCAGCTTCAAGAATACTCAAAGGGTTCGCCTCTTTCTCATGCAAAAATCTTGCCATTTCCATATTTTTTACTCTTAAAGCTATTGAAAGAGCAGTCATTCCATGGTCATTTTTTGCATTTATATCAACCATATTTTTATTTATAATATTTTCGGCAACGCTTAACAGATTCTTTTCGGCGGCAAGCATCAACGCGTTCATACCGTTGCTCAATTTAGCGCTGACATCCGCGCCGTGTCTTATAAGAAGATTCGCGGTATTTTCAAGATTTTTGTTTATAGCAATCATAAGAGCGCTCATTCCCCGCATATAACTATCACTGGAATATGCGCCTCTTTTTATAAGAATTTCGGCAATTCTCTCATTACCGTTATTTATTGAAGTAACAAGAGCAGAGTTTCCGGCGGAATCTTTCGCATTAGGACTTGCGCCGTTTTCAAGAGCTCTTATGACGCTTATAAAATCATTTGATTTTACGGCATTCATGAGTTCTATGTCATAGTTAGCAGAAAAAACTAAAGACGTGAAAAAAAATACAGGCAGTATAGAAAATAATATTATTTTGTTTGCTTTCAATTGTCCGCCCTATTATCTATTACAGAGCCTTTGAACTTCCGGTATCGTCATTGCGGCCTTGAGCCGCAATCTCGTTGTGAATCATAGATTGCGGGTCGGAGCCCGCAATGACAGACAAAGTTGTTTTCAAGGTTCTGTTATTTGCTCTTTGTTATTTGTTTCTATTATCGCGTATTGCCTTATGGGAATATCATTTTTATCTATAAAAAAGACTTCTGCGTCTTTCAAATCCCTGAAATTTTCTCTCATTTTATTGTCAACTTTTACAACAACCGTTTTTTCAGTTCCTAAACCGGCGGGAACTTCCCAATATGCAAACTGATTTAGCCTATGGCTATCCAAGGTCACCTCAACTTCGCCTTTTGTATAATAAGCAATCGCGCCTGCCCACTGGTGAGAATTCGTAACCGCGTACTTTACGTCGCGTTTCACAAGCTTGTTTCCTAAAACTTTCCAGCCGGAAAACCAGTTTGTAGCGTCCGCAACGGCCGCGTCTTGCGAAAACTTATATATTGGAACTATTGAATATTTGGCATGAAGTCCGACAATTATTGATAGGAATACATTAATCAAAATTCCTATGACTAGAATTTTACGCTTAACTTTTGAATTATCTGACAGCAGGTACTGCGCCGCCATTATGCAGAATGTAAAATACGCAAAAGACGGCCAATTTGCACCCGGCAGCCTTTTTAAAGCGGTAAATGCGAAAAAGAGTATAACCGGAATTGAAAAAGACGCAAGAAAAATCTTTTTGGAATCTTTTGAAACAAAATATCCGTACGCAGCAATAAATCCGGCTATAAAAATAACCGGTCCCGCCACAAGAGCCTGCGCTCCTAAATACTCAAAAACATACCCTATATTAAGACTGGTATTGTATAAACCGTGACCTAACTGATAAGTAAAAGATATCCAGCCGTGCTGCGCGTTCCATATTACGACAGGCAAAAAAACAATAAAAGCCGTCAAAAACATAAGATAAAAATGTTTATTTTTAAACCACGAAAGTTTTTTGTCTAAAATCATATAAACTAAAAGACACGGAGCAAATAAAACTCCCGTATATTTTGAAAGGAGAGTCAGCCCGAAAAAAACACCCGTCAAATACCAGTATTTTGTTTCGCTTGAATCAACAAGACGCCACAGGAAATAAACGGTGAACGCGTAAAAAAGAAAAACAGGAGTGTCGGGGGTGATTATAAAAGACGCCGCCATCATAAGCGGTATTGTGTTCACTATTATAACCGATGCCGCGGCTATGGTTTCGTTGAAAAGTTTTTTGACGAATTTCCACATCAAAACGCTTAAAATTACGGCAACGATTGTTGAGGATAAGCGGACAAAAATCTCGGCATCCGAAAAAATAGTGGTAATTTTTATAAAATATGCGACCATCGGAGAATGATCATAATAACCTAAAGCCAATTTTTTTGACCAAAGCCAATAATACGCTTCATCCGGATGAAGTTCTAAAAAAGCCGATAAAAAAGCCTTAAAAACGATTGACGCGCCGACCGCCAGCATCGTATTTTTTTTATTGAATATCTTTTCCATTTATTCTCCATAAAATAAACCACAGCAAAGCCATACCGCCTAAAACCGGCACAACAGAGGTGATTATAATTTTGTTTGTTTCAATAACAGCCATAGCCATAATAGAATAATAAATTGCTGCTATGAAAAAAAATAAGGCCAATCCCGCCGGCAAATAAGATTTTATGTGTTTTGCCGCGCGGCTTGAAAATACGATAAAAATAATACAAAACCATATCATAAAAGAAAGAATAGCGGTTAAACCGGCGTTTTTAACGTAATAATAGTAAGCGGCAAAAGGTTCAAAAATAAATCTTAATATCGAGCCCGACTGCTTCTCTCTAAAAGTTATAATTTTCAGTTCAGGCTTTCCGGCAAGCTGGTCTTTTAAATTCCTTTCCGTATCGCCGGCAAAGATAGTCCAGACGTCCGTCATATAACCCCAGCCGTGCCAGTCTGTCGTACCAAACATCAAGAGATTATTATCTCTGCAAAAAGAAATCAGCTCCTGCTGCTCTTTGGCATTAAAATTTCTGTACCCGCAGTTATAAACTTCAAAGCCGTCTATTCCGAAATCTCTCAATTCTTCATAAGAAAATTTATGCCATTTCCACCAGTGAGGCATAATTACAAGCATATTGTTTTGATGCGCTTTTTCTATTATTTCAGGCAAAGTTTTATTGCGGTATTCATCGCCGTTAAATTCTTTACCGGAAAGGAGCAGTACCGAAACTCCGTTTGTGGTACGCATCTGCATTCCGGGAAAAACCTTTTTATAGAGCGAGTTTTCCGGAAACTTAAAAAAACCTTTAGTATGGTTATGTTCCGTAATAAAAAAGAAATCAAAACCCTGAAGTTCGTGAAATTTTAAATTCGAAACAGGCGTTCCGATTGCGTCGTGAGAAAAAAAAGTGTGCGAATGAATGTCCGCGGCAACATATCCTTCAGGTTTTACAAGTTTCGGACCCGGAAGCGGAATCAAAACGACTAAAACCGAAACAGTCGCAAAAAGCATAACCGCGTATATAATGCTTTTAATACAACAGCTGACTGTTCTTTTTTTTATGCGGCAATAAATAAACATGCCTGCGGCAAGCCATACAAACCAGGAAATAATCGCGGGCTGGTAAAAATTTCTGTCAAGGGTGAGAAGATATAAACTGAAAGCATAAAAAGGTTCGGTTAAAATTCTTACAACAGGCCAGCCAATAGAAAATCCCGGTACGGCGGTTCCGGTTATTAAATCGTATAACGGAACCGGAGAATAAAAAACCAGCCCCGTAAGGCCGATTACGCATATACATAACAACATACGATTTATTGCTTTCATTTTTTATTCAGTTACTTTAATTGCCGCGTCCTTTTTAACAACGGTGTTATCGACTGCAAGCGCAAACCTGGTCGCTCCGGCTTTTCTCGCTTTATCCATAAACTGGACAACGTAATCATATCTGACATCCTGATCTCCCTTTATCACAATGGGCTTTTCGGGAGACTGCAGTATAAGCGACTTTATAGTCGCGTCAATATTTGAATCATGAATTTGCTTGCCTTCCATATAAACAAACCCTTCTTTATCAATAAGAATCTCTATGTTTTTCGGATCTTCGTGGTCTGTAGTCTGGGTTTTCGGAAGATTGACTTTTATTCCCGGCTGCGTAAGCATGGGAGTCGTTATCATAAAAATAATGAGCAAAACAAGTATAACGTCGGTAAACGGCGCTATATTTATTTCTGCCATTACTTTGGATTTATATTTGCTGCGTTTCATTCGTATTGCCTTTATCCGGAATATTGTCTTTTACAGATAAAAAATCTATTACTGTCGACGCAGTGTACTCCATATCCACGGCAAATTTTTCAACGTATTTCATTAAAAAGTTGTAAGCCACTACGGCAGGAATTGCGACAAAAAGACCCGCGGCAGTAGCTATCAATGCTTCCGAAACGCCGCCGATTACTATGGAAATCCCGCCTGCTCCGACTTTTGCTATATCGTGAAAAGCTCTTATTATTCCCAAAACCGTACCGAACAAACCTATATAAACAGCAACGCTGCCTACAGTACCGATAATCGTCGTAAATTTTTCAAGTTTGACGGTTTGTATCATAATTTCCATGTCCATGGATTCCCGCATTGTGCCTTCACCGTCTCTGTAGGAGATTAGTCCGGCTTTAGCCACAGGGGCCATAGGAGTATTAATATTTTCACAAATCTCTATAGCGGCGTCAATTCTGTTTTTTCTGAGTCTGTCCATAAGCGTTGAAATGAATCTTTGCCTTGTGATTTTAGATTTTACCCAAAATTCAAAAAGCTTATACGCAATAACCGTAACAGAAACTATTGAAATAATAATAAGAACAGAAAATGTCCAACCGCCCAACCGTATTATTTCAATAAGACTTTTACCTTCGAACATTGTTTTCCCCTAGTTGTATCAATTACGAATAAAAAACTAAAAAGTCTGTTGCCGTTGATTCGTAATTTTGAATTCGTAATTGCTGTTAATTTATCTTCTTTTCAATACCGGCGACCATGCCGGAGAATAAGAACTTCCCGGAATTTCCGCGAGTTTTCTTGTTCCCGAGCCGTCTATAGCCATAATATATATTTCACTTTTCCCGGATCTGCTTGAGGCAAAAGTTACAAACCTTCCGTCCGGCGACCATGTCGGATTTTCATTATTTCTCTGGTTATTGGTAATTTTTGTAATTTTGGAAGTGGGAAGATCATATACGTATAAATCGTAATTTCCTCTAGGCTGCCTCATGGTAAAAACTATTTTATCACCTCTGGGCGACCATGCCGGAGAATCACAATGTCCGTTTGTAGTAAGGCGCCTTATATTTCCGCCGTCAACATTCATTATATAAAGCTGCGGATAACCCGGTCTGTCGGAAATAAAAACTATTTCCTGGCCGTTAGGCGCGAAAGACGGGCTTGTGTCAATGTAAGTACCGTCTGTCATTCTGCGTAAAATTTCACCCGTACGGTTTATTAAAAACAAATTCGGGAATCTGCCTCTGGACAAAGTCAAAGCTATTCTTTCCCCGTCCGGAGAATAGGCTCCCGCGGCATTCAAACCCTGATATTTTGAAATTACACTGCGCCTGTTTTTGATAAGGTCTAAAGAGAATAAATCCGGATTGTCGTAAAGATAGCTTGTATATATAACCTGCTCGCCGCTTGGAGCCCATTTCGGCAAAACATTAAGTTTATTGTCTTTTGTAAGCCTTCTTAAATTATGTCCGTCATAATCTATTACATAAAGCTCTTTGAATCTGGTGCTGTTATTTATAAAAACTATTTTAGAACGGGCTATTCCGTCTTCTCCGGTAAATCTTCTTACAACTTCGTCACTGACTTCATGCGCTAAAAGCCTGTAATCCGTCACTTCGATGCTATAAGAGTGCTGCCATATTACCTCGCCGGTAATAACGTCGTAAAGTTTTGGGATTATGGTTAACATATTCTTTTCTAACTTAACGGTCGCGGTAAGAAGAGCCGTCGCGCCTTTTTGGTCCCAGAAAACAAGCCTGTTTTTAAAGGTCATTTTAACTTCGGGATCACCTTTGATTATGTTGAAATATCTGCTTAAAATCAAATCATTTTCAACAATTTCCTGCAAAAGCCGTGAGGCTTTCAAAGTTTCGAGAGATCTGTCTCCGCTTACAAAGGTTTCAATCGCTATATCTGATCTTTTTCCAATCGCTGAAAGCGAAAGATAAACGTCGCTTTGCGCGTAAGCAAAAACTTTACAGACGCACAAAACGAATAAAACAAAAAATATTTTTTTTATAGCTCTAATTTCTATATTTGAATTCAAAATAAACTCCCAGAAATTTTCCGTCGTATGCGTCCGGAAGAGGAGGAAACTTTCCGACGCGCCTTATCGAGTTTTCAGCGTTTTTGTCAAATCCCGAATCTCCCGAAGATTCTTTAACAACTATGTCCGTTACAGTGCCGTCTTTAAGTATCTTAAAATAAACTACCGCTCTCAGCTTACCGTAACTTTCAGACCACTGCCAGTATCTGCCTATTGTACGCACTATCTGATTGGTATAAAACGCGTATTTAAAATTTTTATTATCTAAAGAAATTTCCCCGTACTGGGAACCGCTTGCTTCATAACGCGGCTCCGCGTTTACCGGAGACTGAACTGTTTGAACGTTATTATTATTTGTTTTTGGAGCTTCCGCTGGTTTTGGCTTTTCTGCCGGTTTAGGTTTTGGCGGCGGAGGCTTCGGTTTAGGCACTTCTTTCTTTTTTACGACAACATCTTCCTTTGTGACAGGAGGCTGTTCTTCTGCAGGTTTTACAGTTGTTTTCTGTTCCGGTACATCAACAGGCTCGGGTTCGGAACGCTGCACCGCGGGCGTATAAAAAGAAACTTCTATCGGAACGGAACTGAATATCATCGTATCTTTTATACGCGAATGAGATACAGCAAACCATACGGCAAAATGCAACGCGACCGAAACCGCAAGAGCAACCGTAAAATAAGTGTTTAACTCACTTTCTCTGAGCATTATTGTATATTCTTATTTTTTCCTTAGCAGTTAAAGCTTCAGAACTCTGAGGATGATCCTTTATTATTGAAGAAAAAAGATTTATCGCTTCGGTCTTTTTTCCGAGAAGTTCATAACTGAGAGCTATTTTCAGCTTTGCAGAAACTGTCAACTCTGAACGTTTGTAATTTTGAATAACTTTTTCATATTCCGTCACAGCCTGGCTCCACATGCTTCGCGAATAGAAACATTCGCCCATATAATATTGAGCCTGCGGAGCAAGTTCTGCATTCGGATATTTTTCTATAAACGATTTAAATCCGTCATAAGCCAAATCGTATTTTCCCATAGCAAAATCGCTGTAAGCGCTCTGGTAAATATCGGAAGGAAGCGCAGTTACGGCGCTGCCCCCGGCGGCTCTCTTCTTTGACGAAACTTCAACATCCTGTATATTCTGAGCAAGCATTGAAACCCTGTTCCGCAAATCCTGAACAGAAGCGGAAAGAACGTCTATAGATACAAAAGAAGTATCAGCTTTCGCGTATAAATCCGCGTGGTTTCTCTGAAGTTCTTTAAGCTGTATCTGCATTTGAGCGACTTGGCCTTTTAATTCAGTAACTTCTCTCGGATTTACAGACATACAGCCCGCAAGCGTCAATGCTGATAATATTATTACATTAAGTGAAATTTTCATCATTCAGAATCTACTTTACAATGACTTTCGTTTCAGCTCTTCTGTTTTTAGCCCAGGCAGTTTCGTTTGATCTGTAATCAACCGGTTTTTCGTGCCCGTATGATATCGTGGCTATTCTGTTAGGAGAAACTCCGAGCTGTACATAATATTCTTTAACCTTTACGGCTCTGCGCTGGCTGAGCGCAAGGTTATATGCTATAGTGCCCCTTTCATCGCAATGACCTTCAACAACTACATTTACGTTAGGATTGCTTAAAAGAAAAGCCGCGTTTGTTTTCAAAATTGTACGCGCGTCCGCAGTCAAATCACTTTTGTCAAAATCAAAATTTATTGTTTTCAAATTAGCGTCTCTTTCACGCTCGCCTCTTACTGAAGGTTCATCTGCAAAATCAACTGTCTCCATCGAATGTTCATCATAAGAAGAATAATCATCCGTTGTAGGATTAATACTCTGTTTTTTTGCACAGCCCGCGGCAATCAACATAACTCCTAAAAAAGCGCACAGCAAAAGTTTCTTCATACAAACTCCCCCTCTTGATTTTCTTATTAAAACAAGGATGTTTTAATTCGTTATATTTTATCTTTTCCTGCACAAACTGTCAATGTCAAAACAACAGAATATGGGAAGGTTGGATGTTGGAAGGTTAGGCAACTGCTTTTGTCTTTGCTCAGCTGCTCAACTTCTCATCATCTCATCTTCTTTTTTTCAATACTTTCATGGATTTTAAATCCATCATTTTGTCCCTTAAAACCGCGGCGGATTCAAAATCCAGATTATCAGCGGCTTCTTTCATCTGAGACTCTATTTTTTTTATGATACTGTCTATATTTTTAGGCGTAATATTGTAATCCGCAATATTTTCGTCAACCATATGCGTAACGGATTCGGATCTGGACAAATTCTGGAATTCATCAAGATCGTGAACCGCTTTTATAATAGATTTCGGGGTTATATTATTCTCGGCATTATATTCAAGCTGTTTATTCCGGCGGCGGTTCATTTCTGTTAAAGCCCTTTGCATGGAACCTGTCATCGTATCGGCATAAAATATAACCCTGCCGTCAACATTTCTAGCGGCTCTTCCGCATATCTGTATAAGAGTAGGTTCCGAACGTAAAAAACCCTCTTTGTCAGCGTCTAAAACCGCGACTAAAGAAACTTCCGGCAAATCCAAGCCTTCTCTTAAAAGATTTATGCCTACAAGAACGTCGAATTTCCCAAGCCGTAAATTTTTAAGTATTTCTATTCTTGTAAGAGTATCTATTTCGGAATGCAGATATTCGACTTTAAAACCTTTCTCTTTGAGATAACCCGCCAAATCTTCCGACATTTTTTTAGTAAGCGTTGTTACCAAAGTTCTCTGCTTTTTATCGACATTTTTTTGAATTTCGCTCATCAAATCTTTAATCTGCCCGTCAATCGGACGTATTATAACTTCCGGGTCAACAAGTCCTGTCGGACGAATTATTAAATCCACTATATGTTTTTGGCTGCGTTCAAGCTCATAAACACCCGGCGTAGCGGAAACCATCATGAATTTCTTTATAAGTTTTTCAAATTCCGGAAATTTCAGAGGTCTGTTATCTAAAGCGGACGGCAGCCTGAAACCGAAATCCACAAGGGTTTGTTTTCTGCTTCTGTCTCCTTCATACATACCGCGTATTTGCGGCAGAGATATATGCGATTCATCTGCTATCATCAGAAAGTCATCGTTATCATTCAGAAAATAATCTATTAAGGTAGTGGGTCTTGTCCCTTCGGGATTTCCCGACAAATGCCTTGAATAGTTTTCCACGCCGTTACAAAAACCGGTTTCTCTCAGCATCTCCATATCGTATTTTGTTCTCTGCTCAAGCCTTTGCGCTTCAATAAGCCTTTTTTGCGAGTTCAAAACCTCAAGTCTTTCGTCTAATTCAGCCTTAATAGTTTGTAAGGCATGTTCTATTTTCGGCTGTGTAGTAACAAAATGTTTTGCCGGATAAATATACGATTTTTCTTTTTTAACTAGAATTTCGCCTGTCAGCGGATTAAATTCTTTTATGCTCTCAACAGTATCGCCGTAAAATTCGATTCTGACCGCAGTTTCAAGATACGCCGGAAATATTTCGACCGTATCTCCTTTAACGCGAAAACGTCCTCTTATAAACTCGATTTCGTTTCTTTCATAATGTATTGAGACAAGCTCCGTCAAAAGACGTTCTCTTGACTTTTGCTGTCCCGCTATAATTTCAACGCACATATTCTGGTAATCTTTAGGAGAACCCAGATTATAAATACAAGAAACAGAAGCCACAACTATAACGTCTTTGCGTTCAAGCAGAGAAGTCGTGGCTTTAAGTCTGAGCCTGTCTATGTGGTCGTTAACAGACGAGTCTTTTTCTATATAAGTATCGCTTGACGGGATATACGCTTCCGGCTGATAATAATCGTAATATGAAATAAAATATTCAACGGCATTATGCGGAAAGAACGATTTAAACTCCGCGTAAGTCTGCGCCGCCAAAATTTTATTGGGCGAAATTATCAAAGTAGGTTTTTGAAGCCGCTCTATAACATTTGCCATAACAAATGTTTTGCCGGAACCCGTAACGCCCAGTAAAACCTGGGAATTTATTTTATTCCCGTAATTACGGCAGAGTTCGTCGATAGCGGCAGGCTGGTCGCCTGAAGGTTTAAATTTTGAAACTAATTTAAATTTTTGCATTCTGTAATTATAGCAAAACAAAAAGAAGATGAGATGATTAGATGTTGGGAAGTTGAGCAACGACACTGCCTTTTCTTCTGCTCAACCTCTCATCTTCCCATCTTCTAAACCTCTTTTTGATGCCTGTCGCAAACAAAACCAGGTATTTAACTACAAAAATAAAAAACGGCTCTAAGTTATTTAGAGCCGTTTTTTTGTTCTTTGTTATTTGTACTTTGTTAATTGTATTTTGTTATTTGCTTTTTTCGTACTTCAAGGTTTTTGTAGTCATATCTGTTACTGCCGCAGGACCAAAATATTGTATAGGCCCGGGAAACATATAACTTTCAGTAACCGCCCACTTATCCCTGTTTTTCACAAGCTCTTTAAACGGCTTGCCTTTTAAATCAACTAATGCTTTTTGTATTACGGGCTTTTCTTTGCCGTGTCTTCTTTCAATATTCATCATCATTGTTAATGGTATTCCGCCGCAAACCCATTGTTTAGGAGGTTTTGTAAGATTTTTTACAGATGACAAATAGGCTGTCATATTATTAAGAGCTAAAACCGCCGCATTATAACCTAAAGCATAACAGTAATTAGCGTCAAAATTTGAAGGAATGCCGCAGCGTCCTTCGTATCCGAAAAAGTGCGTTATCGCAGAAAATTTACCTTTAAATTTTCCCGCTTTTTTAAGTTCCGTAAGTTTCTTATGTATCATTTCAATCAAAAGTTTTTCGGTTTCAATCAAAGAAACCTGAACATTGCCGTGAGGATCTCTGTCAAGCATCAGCTGCGAAGCAATTCCCGCGGGAAGAGATTTCATTAAAACCGAAAGATTTGACGGAAGATTTTTAAACACGAATTCTTTCTTTTCTTCTATCGAACTCATTTTGGATAAATCGTCGGAATTTTCAGCCAAAACGTCGTTAAGCGCCGAAATAAGTTCTTTCATTTCGGGAATAAATTCTATCAATCCTTCCGGCACTAAAGCAACACCGAAATTTTTCCCTTTTTCGGAACGTTTTATTACGGTTTTGATTATGCCGTCAACAATCTGCGCAAGAGTCATTTTCTTTGCCAGTACTTCTTCGCCGATTAAAACTATATTAGGCTGCGTTTTAAAGCCTACTTCCAAAGTTATATGCGACGCGCTTCTGCCCATAAGACGGACAAAATGCCAGTATTTTTGCGCTGAATTTACGTCTCTGCATATATTTCCGACCAGCTCCGAATAAATTTTTGTAGCGGTATCAAAACCAAAAGATGTTTCAATATGCTCGTTTTTCAAATCGCCGTCAATGGTCTTAGGCACGCCGACAACGCACATTTTTACATTGTCTTTTTTAAAGTATTCGGCAATAAGAGCCGCATTTGTATTGGAATCGTCGCCACCGACAACAACCAAAGCGTCAAGCTTATTGGCTATACAATTATTTTTTGTCGCCAAAAACTGTTCGGCTGACTCTATTTTTGTTCTGCCGGACTGTATAAAATCAAAACCGCCGGTATTTCTGTATTCCGCCAAAACTTCTTTTGAAATAACTTTATATTTATTCTCAAGTATCCCCGAAGGTCCGCCCAAATAACCTATTAATACGTTTTTAGGATTGGCTTTTTTCAAACCGTCAAATAATCCGGCTATAACGTTATGTCCGCCCGGAGCCTGACCGCCGGAAAGAACAACCGCGACTTTAACTGCTTTCTTTGCTATGGAAGCATTAGCGCCTTTCACAAAACTGACTTCAGGCAATCCGTAAGTATTTTTAAATATTTCTTTTACTTTCGCCTGGTCGGAAATAGACTTTGTCGGCCTGCCGTTTTTCGCTTTTACGGAAGCAGGACCATTTTTTAAAACTTCCGGCAAAACCGGAATAAATTTTGATCTTTCAATCTGCAGTTCTGAAACATTTGCTTTCGCGCACATATTATAAATCCCCCTTGGATTATTAATAAAACAGCGGTATTATAACATATTTTGACTATTTTATTAAACAGCAGAAGTTGAGACGATGGGATGATGGGAAGTTGGGCAACGGCTTTTTTTGCTCAGCTTCTCAACCTCTCACCTTCTAATCTTCTGCCTTTCCGATTTGACAGGCAACGCAATAATAATATATAATCATCGGACTTGTTAAAAAACGCAGTAAAATTTCGGAGGAATCAGTAATGGCAAAACTTAAAACAGGCAGACATACGTCGGCTCTTAAAGAAGCAAGAAAAGCAGAAAAAAGAACAGAAAGAAACGCAGCTACAAAAAGCAAAATCAGAACGGCTGTAAAAAAAGTAGAAGCTGCCGTAAAAAACAAGGATACCAAACTTGCGCAGGAACAATTAACCATTGCTTTTTCGCAGTGGGATAAAGCAGCAAAGAAAAATGTTATACATTACAAAGCCGCGGCAAACCAGAAAGCAAGACTTTCGAAAAAAGTGGCAGGATTGTCTAAATAAATAACAACAAAAATTCAAAGCCGTTCCGGTTATTTCCGGAACGGCTTTTTTTATTTTGAATCAAAAAACTTTAGCTATGCGTATAAACGATCCAGTTGTCATACCGTTAAAAACGGTATCCATAAAGGAATAGCATGGAACAATGGATTCCGGATCAAGTCCGGAATGACAGACCCATTTGGATTGAGAAATGAAGCAACGATTAACTGCAAAATTCAAGAATTTTATTAAATTCAGACAAGGTTTGTGTTTTGTTAAACATATCTCTTATTCTTGAGGCATTAGGCAAATCTTTTACATAATAATGGCAAACTTTCCTCATCATTATAAGACCTTTGGGCTCGCCATAATATTTTGCCGACATTTCAGCGTGTTTTTTGAACCATTCTATTTTTTCAGCTTTACCCGCTTTGGGGAGAGTTTCCCCTTTATCAAAAAAACTGTTTAACCTGTCAAATAAACTGTAGTTACCTATTGCTCCTCTGCCTATCATAAGGCCCGAGCAGTTCGGAATTTTCATAAAACGATCCGCGGTTATTTCATCAATAATTCCGCCGTTGGCAATAACAGGTATCTCTGCTCCTAAGCATGCCTCAGTGAAAGCCTGCAAATCCGGTTCCCCCGAATGCCCTCTTGAAGCGGGTCTTGCGTGAACCGCGACCATTTTTACTCCGTTTTCAGCGGCAATTTTAATTATTTCGGGAGCAACGTTTTGACCCTCAACCAACCCTGTGCGTATCTTTATCGTAACCGGAATTTCAACGCTTTTTACCACAGCCAAAAGAATTTTTGATATAAGTTTTTCGTCGGCAAGAAGTTTTGCTCCCGCGCCGGCTTTGGCTATTTTACGGACAGGACAGCCGAGATTTATATCTATAATATCCGCGCCTAATCCCTGAACAATTTTCGCGGCTTCGCTCATACTGTGCGTGTCGCCTCCGAAAATCTGGGCTGCGACAGGTCTTTCGGCATTGTCAATTTTTAAGAGTTTTTTTGTTTTATCGTCTCCGTAAACCAGCGCTTTCGCGGAAGCCATTTCGCTATAAACAAGTCCCGCTCCGTTTTCTTTGGCAAGTATTCTCAAAGGCAAATCGGTTATGCCTGCCATAGGAGCAAGCATTAAATTATTTTTAAGTTCGATTTTTCCGATTTTGATTTTTTTCATTTTTTTATAAAGGCGAAAGATAAAGAAAATAACCTGAATTGCTTCGTCAGAGTTTCACTCTTCCCCGCAATGACGGCAACGACTTTCGTAATTCGTAATTTGTAATTCGTAATTGCCGTTACAGCCAGTTTGTAAGCGGCAGAGACGGCGAAGGTTTTAGTTCCGGCGGCGAATAATCAAATCCGCGTTTTTTCTGTTTTAAATACGCGGCGCAGCCTATCATAGCGGCATTGTCTGTACAATATAGCAACGATGGAATGAATACCTTTATTTTTTTATCTTTTCCCGTTTTGATAAACATTTTTCTTATAAGCGAATTTGCAGCAACTCCTCCGCCCAAAACTATTTGTTTTAACCCGAATTGTTCCGCTGCTTCAAATGCCTTAAAACACAAAGTTTCGGCTACGGATTCCCTGAAAGAGGCGCATATATCATTCAAATGTTTATCATTTTTAACCGGATTTTTCTTTAAATAATTTAAAAGAGCCGTTTTGATTCCGGAAAAAGAAAAGTCCCATGAACCTTTAAGATACGGTCTTGTAAAATGAACGCTTTTCGGATTTCCTTTTTCGGCTCTTTTGTCAATTACCGGACCGCCGGGATATGAAAGACCCAGCATTTTCGCGGCTTTATCAAAAGCTTCTCCCGCGGCATCGTCCCTTGTGGCGCCCAAAAGCTTATATTTTCCGAAATCTTCCACAATAATAAGCTCCGTATGACCGCCGGAAATAATAACGCTTAAAAAAGGCGGTTTTACAGACTTGTTTTCAATTAAAGCCGAATATAAATGCCCTTCTATGTGATTTACCGGGATTAAAGGTTTGGAATAGACCGACGCCAAAGATTTAGCGGCAACAGTTCCTACAAGCAAAGCGCCCGCCAGGCCAGGACCGTATGTAAAAGCCACGGCGTCTATTTTGTCAGAAAAATTGTCAAAATTTATGTTCGCATCTGTTAATGCTTTTAAAATTACGCTGTTTATATTTTCAATATGAGCGCGGCTGGCAAGTTCTGGAACAACGCCGAAAAACTTTGAATGAATGGCGATTTGCGATGATATCACTACAGATTTGATATTAACTCCGTTTGAAACTACAGATGCCGAAGTTTCATCGCATGATGTTTCTATGGCTAAAATATTCATTTTTTACCGCTTTTTTGGGGAGATTCAACAAAGGTTATATTTGAATAATTCCTGTTAGGGGCATAAAATTTATATGTAACAGAACCGTCAAGATTTTCGGTTTTGCTTAAACCAAGCTTCATGGAACGCGCGATAGATCTGAATGACATTTCAAAAGCATCCGATTTTTTACCTGACTGCAGCCGGATTCTTTTATAAAATTCATTCCATTCCGCAGACGATGTAGTCCGTTCTCTTATATACTGGCTTAAAATATCGCTCTGTGTAACGCCGTTGGCAACCAAAACATCTATAACTCTTTTATCAAGCTCCAAATCAACGGACATTTTTTGTTTCGGCTGCGACTGCATTGCAAACCACAATCCTATTCCGCAAAAAAATAAGATAATTATATACAGCTTGATAAGCGGATTTTCCTGCCTGCTTTCTTTGGACACCAAAAACTCCGATAACGGTAATTAATAATTTTATTATTTATCTTTTTGTTCTGTTGTTACATTTAACTCTTTTATCATCTCAAAAACTTTGCCTTCGTTTATTATTTCTATCGCTCTGTTTAAAACAGCATCCGAAATTTTATTCTCATCGGCTACGACGGATTTCGGTTTTTTATCTTTTGAAAAAATCATCTCTGACTGCGTGTAGAGCTTAACCTCGTCTTCAACAGGAACTTTTATTTCTATATCCGGAAAAATTCCGTTCTTTGCGAGTTTATCGTCAAACCGGTTAATAGGTCTTCCGGATGGAAGATAATATTTGGCTATTGTAAGCCTTAATGCAGTACCGTCAGACAACGGAATAACAGTCTGAACGCTGCCCTTTCCGAAAGTATTGTTTCCTATTATCAGCGCTCTTTTAAAATCCTGCATGGCGCCTGCCACAATTTCAGAAGCCGAGGCGGAACCTCTGTTGACAAGTATCACGAAAGGTATATCGGCAAACTCACCGCCGCCTTTGGTAAAATATTCTTTTTTCATTTCCTCGTGTCTGCCTCTGGTGGTAAGAGCAATAGTTTTTTCTTTTATAAACAAGCTGATAATATCTATGGCAGAATCCAAAAGACCTCCGGGGTTATTTCTTAAATCCAAAACGAGAGCTTTCATTCCCTGTTTTGAATAATCCGTAAGCGCTTTATTTAAATCCGACGCGCTTTGGGCATTAAATTCCGAAAGCCTTATATAAGCTATACCGCCGTCTAAAAGAACGCTTCTTATGGTTTCAATTTTAATTTTCTCGCGTACAAGCGTAAACTCTAAATCTTCAAGGACATTGTCTCTTGAAATAGTAAGTTTTACTTTTGCGCCGGCTTTGCCTCGCATTAAATTTACCGCTTCGTCGCTGGACATTCCTATCGCAGATTTTGAATCAATTTTAATAATTCTGTCTTCGGGAAGTATCCCTGCTCTGTAAGCCGGAGTGTCAGGCAGAGGAGAAACAACAGTAATGAAACTATTTTTCACCATTATTCGCAAACCGACTCCGCTGTAAGCGCCTTCTGTTTCATTTTTCATATCTTTATAGGCTTTTTCTTCCATAAACTGTGAAAAAGGGTCGAGCGTTCTTACCACGCCGTTTATCGCGCCGGTAACTAAATCCCTGGGATTTGTTTCATAAACGTAATTGGCGCCAATTATTTCCATTACGTCAATCATAATTCTGAGCTTATCGTATGTTTCGTCTGATGAGGCAAAAAGATTAGCTGAAAATAAAAAACAGGCCGCAGACACTGCCAAAAACTTTTTTAAAATAAATTTCATTTTTCTCTCCATTATGTTTAACATTTATGTCTTATTTTGTAATCCACAGCATAGGATTATCGGGAACGTTATTCTGCCTTATTTCAAAATATAAAACACTTTCATTTCCCGAACCTAAAGTTGCTAAAACCGTACCTTTTGAAACTTTTTGTTCATCTTTGACTAAAATCTTATCCAGCTGACCGTAAACGCTAAAATACGTCTTATGGTCTATTATAACAACTTTTCCGTAAGAACGGAAGTTTCCGGTAAAAACAACTGTGCCTAAATCCACACTTTTAACCTGAGAAAAATCAGCAGCCTTTATTTTGATACCGTTGCTTATAACATATGTATCGAGTTCTTCATGCTTGTTTTTTCCGAAATTAGTTATCACTTTGCCGTCAACAGGCCATGGCAGAGACATTCTTCTTTTGGTATCCGTAGCCGGCTTGCGCGTTCCCGTTTTTTGCTGCTGCTCTCTTTCTCTTTGTTCACGCTCCAATTTTTCTTTTTGCGCCTGAGCTGCCTGAGCCTGAGTCAATTTTTTTATAAGAGCCTGCATGGCTTTCGCGCTTTCATTTAAAGCTTTAATTTCCGCTTCCGCGGCGGCGCGTCTTCCTGCGGTATTTTTAAGAAGAGCGTTTTTTTCATCCATAAGTTTTTTTCTTTCCTGTACGAGTTTCTTTTCTTTCTCATTCAGATTTAAGAGTTCACTTTTTGCTTTTTCCCATTTTTTTATATCAACGGAAGAAGCGTCGGCGGTTTTCTTTTCTTTCTCAAAACTTTCCTTTTTCATATTTAAAGCATGTTCCGTTATCTTATAAACCAGCGGATCTTTTTCGTACGGCAACAAAAACGTCTTTTTATGAAAAAGAGAAATTTCATCAAGCATAATCTTATTCCAGTCGAGGCTTTTTGAAAAAGCGCTGTTATACCGGATCGACGCGGCTTCAAGATTATTTTGCGCGTTTTTTATGTCTTTTGAAAGTTCATCAAGATGCTTTTCATTTTTCTCTATGGAATCGTTAAGGGCTTTAAGCTCTCTTTGAAAAACTTTTTCCTGAAGAGCAAGCTTGTCTTTTTCAATTTGCTTGGCTTTGATTGTTTTATTTACCTCTGAAAGCTGGCTGGTTTGTTTTTTTATATCGCCTTCCTGCGCGAAAACGCAAACAAACGGAAAGAAAAATATAATAAATGCTACTATGTATTTTTTCATATTGATAAAATCTCTGTTTAATTAATAGTGAATAATTAATAGATAATAATTTCGGAGTTTCGCCAAAAGCGAAACATATTAAAACATTTTACTTCGCAAAAATTCAACACTTATTAATTATTATTTGTTAATTGTTATTTATTAATTGCCGTTAATTAGTCTTTAAATATGATTCCGCAAATTGCGGTAAAAGGGATTATGAAAAAAGCCGCTTCTTCTTTTACAAGAAGAGGATATTGGATAAAAACGCATACGCTCCACAGCACGGCAAAGCCAAAAGCGCCCGCGAAAAGATAAACTAATAAATTAGCTATAAACTTTTTCGCGTTAGATTCATTTTCCAAAACAAACAGAACAGATTTGAACACAAAAAGAACAAAAATGACAATCGCAAAAATAAAAAATGCTTCGGAATAAAACTCCAAAATATTTTTTATTTTTACGTATTCGGCAAAAAATTCCTGTTCAAATATGACTTCATCCACACCTTCTGTTTCTAAAAGCCCTTTTTTAATAGAGAGCAAATGTTCTTCTGTAGGAAAATCTTTAGGCAAAACCTTTAAATATGACTGGAAAACATCTTTATCTCCGGGAACGGAAATATCTTTTAAAAAAGGATTTCTTTCAACGGCTTTTGAATAAACGTCCTCACCCGAAACAAATTCCTCGACGGAAACAATTCCCAAAGATTCAACTGCTTCTAAAATTCCGGCGGTATCTTTGACGGTTTTATCAATAAAAACAATTATTGAAAACTTAGGCACTAGATTTTCGGCGTCAGTACGGAGTTCATAATAATAATTGGACAAAAAAACACAGAACGCGCAAAAAACCGACAATGAAATAAATTTTACGATTTTTGAAAGTATAACGGCAGGATTAGGACTTGCGTTCATTATTATCAACTCCTGACAAAAACAGTTTCATATCGTTTCTTGTCAATGAGGTTTTGATACATTTCAATATATTGCAAAACTGACCTGTCCCATGAAAAATCGCTCGTAAAAGCATTCTGCACAAGGGCATTCCAATTCTGTTTGTCATTAAATATTTCTTCGGATTTACGGATAGTCTGAACGAAATCTTCCCCGTAAGTTATGTTAAACATAAAACCGTTGCCTTCTTTTGTGTAATGATTGTAATAAACGATGCTGTCGGAAAGCCCGCCCGTACGGTTAACGACCGGAATTGTCCCGTATTTTAAGGAAATCATCTGACTTAAACCGCAAGGCTCAAAACGCGAAGGCATCATATAAGCGTCGCAGCCCGAATATATTTTATGGGCAAGCGGTTCGTTATACTCAAAAAACACGGCAACGTTTTTTGGCATTTTATTTTTAGCTTCTTCCAAAGCTTGTTTTATGTACTGGTCACCGGAACCTAAAATGACAAACTGCCTGTTTTTATCCTCAAGCCTGTAAAGGGCGTCTATTATTATGTCAAAACCTTTCTGGTTATCCAAACGGGAAACACAGCCGAGCATATAAGCGTCGTCATTAACGTCAAAACCGCAAAGTTTCTGAAGATCGGCTTTACATATTTTTTTGCCAGACACATCATCTTTTGAATAATTTGCCGCGATATATTCATCCGTAACGGGATTCCAGTAATCATAGTCAATTCCGTTTAATCTACCGTAAACTTCATCATGTCTTGAATTCAAAACACTTTCCATTCCCCTGCCGTTAAATTCTTTTATTTCTTTTGCGTAAGTAGGGCTTACGGTAGAAACGGCGTCAGAAAGCTGTATACCGCATTTCATACAGTTTAAATTATTAAAAAATTCAAGTTTGTCCGCCGTAAAATCTTCCCATGAAAAACCCGCGGCAGCAACTGTATCGGCGCCGAATGAACCTTGATAAGCTATATTGTGTATCGTAAAAACCGACGAAGTATTCCAAAAGAAACCGTCGTCTTTTAAGTTGGTTTTTAAATAGGCAGGTATTAATCCTGTTTCCCAATCGTGGCAGTGGACAATATCGGGTCTGAACATCAAAGCCTTTACTGATTCAAGAGCCGCGCGGCAGAAAAAAATAAATCTTTCCCTGTTGTCGCCGTAATCAACGCCGTTGTCGCCGTAAATTCCGGGACGGTTGAAAAAACGCATATTTTCTATAAAATAAACGGTTATTCCTTCATGCACGCAATATTTTATTCTGAAACTTTCAGTATCTCTGCCGACTTTAACCTGAAGCCTGTAGGGAAGCGTTTGAAGATTATATTTTTTGCCGTCAATGGTTCTGTATTTAGGAAGAATTATGCGTACATCATGTCCTGCGTTTTTCAGATATTTAGGAAGAGTTCCTACTACGTCGGCAAGACCGCCGACTTTAACAAAAGGGACGCATTCGGAAGCAACCATTAATATGTTCATTATTCGGCTTCTCTCAAATATTTTGCCGCGTCTTCAGGAGAAACAGGGTTTACATATAGACCGGTTCCCCATTCGAAGCCTGCTGTTTTGATAAGTTTCGGTATTATTTCCGCATGCCAGTGGTAATATGGTATGTTTCTTTCTTTCAGAGGTCCGGTATGTATCAAAAAACTGTAAGCGCAGTCGTCTAAAACTTTAGATATTTTTGAAAAAACCGATTTCGTTATCTGCGCGTAAGACGTAATTTCTCTTTCGGAAATGGAATCAAAATCCGATGCGTGATTTTTCGGTAAAATCCATGTTTCAAAAGGGTATCTTGCCGCATACGGACAAAAAGCGACAAAAAATTCGTTTTCATCCACAACTCTGGCTGCGTCGGAAAGTTCCTGAGCAATCATATCACAAAAAACGCATCTTTCTTTATAAGAAAAATATTTTTTCGCTCCGTCTATTTCTTCTCTCACTCTTTTCGGAACTATCGGCATCGCGATAAGCTGCGAATGCGGATGTTCAAAAACAGCGTTTGCCAAAACCCCGTAATTTTTAAAAATGAGAATATATTCCAGTCTCTGATCGTTTCTTAAATCTTTTATTCTTGCGATGGAAGCGTTATACAATGTTTCATAATATTGCGCGGTTATTTCCGCCTGCTTAATGTTGTGCTCCGGCGTTTCTATAATTATTTCGTGGGCGCCGATACCTTCCATTTTATCATACATGCCTTCGCCGCGGCGGTTTAACGTGCCTTCAATAGCCAAAACCGGCTGGTTATTCGGAATAACTCTTAAATCCCAGCCTTTAGTATTAGGTGTTCTGCCTGAAATTTTAGAATACGCCAAAATTTCCGGTCTTGTCATATATTCATTTCCCGGACAAAAAGGACAACCGGAGTAATCTTTAGGATAAGATTCGGATTCAGAAGGAATGCTTTTATTGAATCTTCTGGCAGGATCTATTATAACCCATCTGCCGATTACGGGGTCGCGCCTAAATTCAGGCATCAAAGTCCCCCTAAGAACTTTATTCTTTCCAAAGTTTTTGTAATATCCGCTCTGGACGGATTAAATTCTAAAGCCCTTTCCATAAACTCAACCGCTCTTTTTTTGTTTCCGGACGAATAAGCTTTAAGACCTGCATCATAATATTGCTGCGCCACGGAAGCGGAAACAGTTTCTTTTTCTCTCGCGGCGGATAACAGTTTAGGATTATAATTTAACGCTTCGGTAAATTTCGCTATGGCTTCTTCATTTTTGCCGTTTTTAGCCAGTGCCTGCCCTTCTTTAAATAAAGCGTTGGCTATGGCTTCTCTTGCTCTGTCGGAATAATCTCTTATAGACTGGTTTAAATCGTAAAAGTTATTTTTCATCGATTTTTCCCTGAGACTTACAAAAGCTTTTAATGACTCTTCATATTTTCCCTGATTAAAGAAATCTACAGCCTGATTATAATACTGCTCCATTTCTTTTCTTATTTTCTGGTTAGACGATAAAACTGAATCGTCTTTATTTGCAAGCTTGTTTGAAGCAGTCTGTTTTTGCTTTGCCTGAGCCGCCTGTTGTGCCTGCGCGTTCTTTGCCGATATTTCAGTATATGACATATTTAACGCTTTTCTTGAAAGTTCGTAATATTCCCGAGCATCCGCACGGGAAGGATCTGCTGTAAAAACCGCGTTAAAAAATTTTGCGGCTCTGTCATAATCAGCCATATTGTAAAATTCCATAGCCTGGGTAAACAAATGGTCAGCCTGCATTGAAGTTACTTTTGAAATCTGACCGTCAATCATACTGATATATTTCAAAGCTCCGGCATTTTCGGGATCTATATCCAGAATTTCTTTAAACTTGTCTTTAGAGGCTACAAAATGTCCGTCATTATAAGAAGAAGTCGCCTGAGCCCACAATTTTAGAATTTGTTTTTCGTTCTTTTTTCTGTTGGTCAGAATCTCGGCCTGCGAAATTCTCTCATTTACTTCCGAAAGACCGGATTCCGCTTCTTCGTTCTCCGGATCAATGCTTAAAACTCTGTAATAATAACCTCTTGCTTTTACAAGATTGTTTCTATGAAGTTCCAAATCCGCCCTGCGTAAAAATTTGCTTATCTGTATTTCAAGATTTCTTTCATACAAATCAAGGTCGTAAGCTATTTTTTTCAAATATTCTTTTGACGGAACGTGCTCTGGGTATATTGCCAAAATATCTTCAAATTCCTGTCTGGCGTTTATGTAATCTCCTCTGTTATAAGCGGCTTTTGCTTTATTGAAATTGAATCCCAAATAATAATCAAAAGCTTTTTTCTGGTCAGTAACGCCGCCGAACATAAACCCGAGGTTTACAGTATGCTGTGCGTCATATCCTTCCGCCAAAGCCGAATACGCATAGCCTATATTGAAAGCATCGAAATTCAAAAAGAATCCGGCTGTAAAACCTTCGTGTATTTGATCATCAAGACTTCTGTATCCGATTTTAAATGTCGCGGGGTAGACGGGAGAAATTTCCGCGCCGACAGCCACTCCCGTTCCTTCGGAAAAAAACTTTATTACATCGCCGGTAACGGCAATTCCGAGATCACTGAACGGCATCTCATATCTTAGCGCAAAATTTAAACTTGAAGGAACGTCAAAAGGTTCCGCGCCGGTCATTTCCACGGAACTTCCCAGATTTTTTAAAGCTGCAAAAATCCAAAGACCGTTCAGTATGCGGGAAAGACTGTAATGCGCTCCCACATCTGCCGTAAACGATATTAATGACGTATTACTTGCGGATAACTGATGACCTTTTAATGTAAAACCCAAACCGCCTTTGTCGGCGTATACGGGTATTTCAGTCGTGAACGGCAATACATAATTTAAAAATACCGTCATATCGGATAAAAGAGCTTTTCCATCCGGAGTAATCATATCTACGGAATCGAATCTGTTATAAGACGCGCCCGCGGTAAAGTTTCCAAAACCCGTGGGAACCATAAAAGCGCCTGCTCCGCCGTAAAGTCCGCCGTAAGAAGCAATGCCGGAAAAATCGAGCCTTTTTGAAAGCACGCTGAAGTTTGCTGAAGGATTTGACATAAAACCGAGTGAGTTTACTGAAAAGGATGCTAAAGTTCCTCCCATAGCCTGAGAGGCAGCGTCATAATTTAACTTAAAAATAGAAGACGCGGGAACTTTATTTACTGCATAAACCGTTCCGCACAAAACAGCGGAAAGCAAACAAAACAAAAATGAAACTATATATTTTTTTATTTTTTTTTTCATTTCAAAAGCCTGTTTATATCTTCAACAAATCTATCCATATCCAAAGGTTTAAAAACGCAGTCATCCGCGCCTTCGGCAAAAGCTTTATCGACATGAACTGCCATATCGCCGGTTACCATGATAACTGAAATGCAAGACAAATCATTGCTTGCTTTTATTGTACGTAAAACCTCAAAGCCGTTTTTATCCGGAAGATTCACATCGAGAAGTATTAAATCGGGCTTTTCAACAGCCAAAGCTTCATAAGCAGATTCCGCGTTAAGAGCTTTTAAAATTTTAAATCCTTTTGTTTCCAAGATCATTTCGACGGAATCCAAAAATGCAGCGTCATCGTCGACAATGAGAATTTTTTTCTGTTCCACTTTTACTCCTCCGTTTTTTCAGGAAGCATTATTATTATTTCTTTCTTTAATTCTCCGGAAAGTTCTAAAATCAAATCCAAAAAATCAACAAGATTATATCTGTTATCCAATATTCTATAACCCGGATATACAATGGTCATCGTATAAGCGCCTTTGGGCAGTTTTATTTCCAAAGGAATATCGGAAGAAACGCCTATAAATTTGTTCAATCCTCCGCCTTTTTCTTCAATGGATACCTGAGCATTAAGCAAAGGAAGCGTATGAGAGTTAGTGTTAAGAACAATCTCTCTTATTATCTCCATTCTGGATATTCTGTCAAACGTTACAGAAAGACGGTCAATATGATCGTCTTTTGCCGTTCTGACATCCAAAACAATTCCGGAAACATTACCGGTAATTTCATGCAATTCTTTCCCTGCCTTTTTATGCTTCGGCATACTTGCCAGTACAATCACAAGAATTATTACCGCTAAAGCAACTACTGAACCTAAAAAAAGAGGCTTTGTAAAAAAATTATTGTCTTGCGCCGATTCCGGAATAGGCACAGTAAAATCTTTCTCGTATTGAGATAATATTTTATCTTCCGTTAAAGACTGCAGCTTAACTTCTTCGGTTATTGTAATAGGTTCTTCCACATAATCCTTGGTAGGATTATAAGAAGCGTCATCCTCTTCTATTTTAAGAGCAATAACTGTAGTATTGTCGCGTCCTCCGGAATTGTTAGACGCGGCAATAAGCTCTTCCGCTATGGCTTCAAGATTTCCTCTGTTCATATCGATTATGCCTTTTATGGCAAAATCGTCTATTTCGCCGTTCAAACCGTCGCTGCACATTACATATTGGTCGCCAGGTCTTACGGCAACCGCTTTATAATCTACCTTTATAGTCGCGCCGGTACCCAAAGCTCTGGTTATCATGCTTTGCATTTCAGCGGTTTTAACATCTTCTTCGGTCATTTTTCCTTCATCAATAAGCTCGTTGACTTTAGAATGATCTTTAGTAATAAGTTCCATAACGCCGGAACGCACTCTGTAAAGCCTGCTGTCGCCTGAATGATAAACGTGGAGAAGACCTTTTTCCGCTTCAAATCTTATTGCTACGGCGGTAGTTCCCATCCCGAAAAGTTTAGGATATTTAAGCGTAAGATTGTTAAGCATTCTGTTAGCAAGCATTATTGTAGCTGCGGGACGCAATATTTCGGTATCCATACTACTATACTTCGTACCGATAACGGCTTTTATCTGAGCTTCATCAAGTTTATCAAAAGTGCGAAGCATTACGTCAACCGCACATTTGCTGGCAAAATCGCCGGCTGCTCCGCCGCCCATTCCGTCGCAAACTATAAAGAAATCTTTAACTGCGTTTACCCCATAGGCGTCTTGGTTTTCTTTCCTTACAACGCCGGTGTCGGTTTTAGCTGAATATAAAATTTTCATAAGAACTGAACCTTAACCTTTTTAGAACTTTTTTTAACGGCAGACCTTATTTTAAAGAATATAAATACAACAAAAAGTATTATTCCGCCAAACAACATATTTCTGTATTTCGCTTTATACGCTCCCATACCCTTAAAACCAGTATGCTCAGGATTTCCCATAAACATAGGCCATACCCTGAAGTTTTTAAGAATTCTTGAATTAGTGTCAATTACCTGCATCATATCTGTTGAATTTGCAAACAAAATATTCAAATAACCTTTGCCGAACAAATCTGCAATAAGAGGCGTAGACGTAATAGGCGTATTACTTGCTCTTATTTCAGCCATTATT
The DNA here is from genome assembly GCA_009778965.1 of Candidatus Endomicrobium labiotermitis. Classification (GTDB taxonomy): domain Bacteria; phylum Elusimicrobiota; class Endomicrobiia; order Endomicrobiales; family Endomicrobiaceae; genus Endomicrobium; species Endomicrobium labiotermitis. The sequence goes on along the minus strand of WRFE01000010.1, from coordinate 79 downwards.
TCATAATCTTAGCGTCTGTTATTACTATTTATAAAAATTATTCTTCCGACCACGGTAGGAACAACAAATACAATCATTC
>WRFE01000009.1 GCA_009778965.1 Candidatus Endomicrobium labiotermitis | reverse complement strand
GCGCAAAACAGAAGAACGGAAGTGTTTGTAGAGTAAGGCAAGACAATTACGAATTCACCCTCACCCAGCCCTCTCCCTGACTAGGGAGAGGATAAAGGTGAGGGTTATGAATTACGAATCAACAGCAAAGAATAATTAACAAAGTACAAAGTTTTGTCTGTCATTCCGTATCAAGTACGCAATGACAACCTAACTAACTATATATCATCTCATCTCTTGTAGTATGTTTGACATAAATACTAAAAAATGGTTAAATTAACACACATTTAACGGCAAGATTGAAAAATTTGCCGAATCTTCGGGGAAGGTGAAAGAGCAATGCTCTTAATTCCTTGCCGGCAGTGAAAAAGCCTAAAGCTTTTAAGCCTGCGACTCTGTTTTAAAAACAGACTGAATCCGCGAGAATCGGATGCCGACGGTAAAGTCCGGATGAGAGAAGATAATAATAAAGTTTATTATAAATCCCGAAGATATTTTTACGCTCGGGATTTTTTTATTTTGCCCTCGTTTTGTCATTCCCGAAATTTGTTATCGGGAATCCAAGTTGGTATTTAAAAGACATAAGGAATAAATAAATGTTTAGCAAAAATGGATCCCCGATTAAGATTTTCGGGGATGACAGAAAGAAAAAATATATGCAAATTGCCATAGAGCTTGCCGAAAAAGGAGAGGGGAGAGTTTTTCCTAATCCCAAAGTAGGCTGCGTTATAGTTAAAAACGGGAAAGTTGTAGGCAAAGGATATCACGAGTATTTCGGAGGTAATCACGCTGAAATAAACGCGCTTGCAAGCGCCGGAGTAAACGCGAAAGGTTCCGATATGTATGTGACTCTTGAGCCTTGTAATGCTTACGGCAAAAGACCTCCGTGTACCCGGGGTATTATAAAAGCGGGAATAAAAAGAGTTTTTGCGGCAGTAAAAGATCCTAATGTTTTAGGAAGTCGGAAAACTTTGGGAAAAAACGGTGTTGAAGTCCATTACGGGCTTTTATCAAAAAAGGCAAAAAAATTAATAAAAGATTATTTTGTTCATTTAAAAGAAAAAACAAACGTTTCTGTTAAAGCGGCAATGACTTTAGACGGAAAAATAGCAACATACAATTATGACTCAAAATGGATAACATCAGAAAAATCAAGGGATTATGTCCATAAGCTCAGAAGCAAATATGATGCTGTTTTAGTCGGAACAAATACGGCGATGAAAGACAATCCTTTTCTTACGTCGCATAATAAAGGAAGAAATCCCGTAAGAGTAGTAATTGATTCTAAACTTAAACTGCCGAAAAATCATCATTTGCTTGACGGTTCTGTTTCAACAGTTGTTATTTATGACGAGAATATAAAAACTATTCCGCAATATCTAAAAAAAGACGGTATTATTTTGGCCGGCGTGAATATGAATGCCGCGAAAAAAGATTTTAAGATTATTATTGATAAGCTTGCAGGTATGTCTTTGAAAAAAATATTAATTGAAGGCGGCGGAGATATTATTTCTTCCTCGTTGTTTTCAAATGTTGTTGATGATATTTATTTTTTTGTAGCGCCAAAAATTATTGGCGGGAAAGACGCCGTTTCGGTTGTCGGCGGAAAAGGCGTTGCTAAAATAAAAGACGCGGTAAATACAAAAAATATGAAAGTTAAAAAAATCGGACCGGATTTATTGATAACCGGAAAGCTGAAATAATTTTTAGTTCCCTAGCCTTTCTCCTCTCCCTTGTCAGGGAGAGGGCAGGGTGAGGGGGCAAGTAAATAGTAAAAATGGATTCCCGTTTTCACGGGAATGACAAGAAAAAGGAAACAGAATGTTCACGGGACTTATAGAAGATATCGGAACAGTTAAAAGTATATCGCAATCGCAGATTATGATTGAAACAAAACTGGATTCAATTGCTATTGGCGATAGTATTTCCGTAAACGGGGTTTGTCTTACCGCTGTTTGCGTAACTTCTGGAGATTTTACCGCCGATTACAGTCCGCATACCGATAAAATAACCAATTTATCATTACTTAAACCTAATTCAAAAGTAAATCTTGAAAGGGCTTTGCAGCTTTCATCCCGTCTTGGCGGGCATATAGTAAGCGGTCATGTTGATGGTGCGGCAAAAATAGAAAAGATTGAAAAAACAGACAGATTTTTTAGAATAATTTTTTCATGCCACGCAAATGTGACTAAGTATTGCGTTGACAAAGGTTCTATAGCCGTTGACGGTATAAGCCTTACAATATCAACCGTAAATTCTTACGGATTTGAGGTTTACATAATTCCCGAAACATTTAACAATACCGTTTTAAAATACAAAAAAGCGGGAGACACTGTAAATATAGAAACCGACATTTTGGCAAAATATATTGAGAAATTTACAAACAGCAAAAACAGTAACGGAATAACTTTGGAAATGCTGAAAGATAACGGATTTTAGAAACGGCAATTACGAATTGGGTGTCTTGAAATCCCAAAAAAATAGTTTTATTAAAAGTGTGTCATGCTGAACTCGTTTCAGCATCTAGTCTTTAAAAACTAACAGCAGACTCTGAAACAAGTTCAGAGTGACACAGACAGGTGGTTTGGAGAAGCCGAATTACGAGAAATATAAAGGATGAAAAATGAAATCAAACAAATGTTTTGCAAGTATAGAAAGCGCGATAAAAGACATTAAAGCGGGTAAAATGGTCATAGTTGTTGATGATCCCGGTCGTGAAAACGAGGGCGATTTAATATGTTCCGCGCAAAAAGTTACGCCTGAAATAATTAATTTTATGACAAAATACGCGAGAGGTCTTATATGCGTACCGATGAAAAACGAAAGGCTTGAAGAGCTGGAAATAGGAAATATGGTAGAAAACCCGACAGAAAAAAAGGGCTGTTCTTTTACTGTGTCCGTTGATTACCGTATAGGCACTACCACCGGTATTTCTGCTTACGATAGAGCAATGACAGTTCAAAAGCTGATAGAAGAAACCGCTTTTCCGGAAGATTTTGCCCGTCCCGGACATATATTCCCGCTGCGTTACAAAGAGGGCGGAGTTTTAGTGAGAACAGGGCATACCGAAGCGGCTGTTGATTTAATGGAACTTGCGGGTCTTTATCCTGCAGGCGTAATTTGCGAAATTATGAATGATGACGGCACTATGTCCAGAATGCCGGACTTACTGAAATTTGCTGAAAAACATAAACTAAAAGTTATAACTATAGAAGAGCTTATACATTATCGCAGGCAGACTGAAAAACTCGTAAAAGAAGTAGTGAGCGTAGATCTTCCGACTAAATACGGACATTTTAAACTTACTCTTTTTGAAGATTCCGTAACGAAAGATACTCATCTTGCAATAATAAAAGGCGAGATAAAAGGAAAGAAGAATGTTTGCGTAAGAGTTCATTCATCTTGCGAAACCGGAGATATTTTTCATTCATTAAGATGCGATTGCGGTGAGCAGCTTGAAGCGGCACTAATAACAATTGAAAAAGCCGGACAAGGCGTAGTTTTATATATGCATCAGGAAGGCAGGGGAATAGGTCTTGCAAATAAGCTCAAAGCCTATCACTTGCAGGAAAGAGGTATGGATACAGTAGAAGCAAACATTGCTTTGGGTTTTGCGCCGGATTTAAGGGATTATGGTATCGGCGCGCAGATTTTGTCGGAACTTGGCATGAAAAGTATAAATCTTATGACTAATAATCCGTGTAAAATTGTCGGGCTTGAGGGTTACGGTCTTAAAATTTCAAAAAGAGTTCCTCTTGAAATTAAGCCGACAAGATCAAGTAAAAGATATTTAAAAACGAAAAAAGAAAAAATGGGACACATTTTAAAGACAGTTTAAAACGGCAATTACGAATGACAAATTACGAATTACGAATAAATTGTCATTACTAAACAGGAGAGAAAAATGAAAATTGTAAACGGTCAGTTGAAAGGCGACGGAAAAAAATTCGCGATAGTTGTTTCAAGATTTAATGAGTTTATTACGAACAAACTTATCGGCGGAGCGGAAGATATGCTAAAAAGACACGGAGTTGCGGACGAAAATATTTCACTGGTTTGGGTACCCGGAGCATTTGAAATTCCGGCTGTTGCGAAAAAAATCGCCGAAAGCGGTAAAGCTGACGCGGTTATATGTTTGGGCTGTGTAATAAGAGGAGCGACTCCTCATTTTGATTATGTTTCCGCGGAAGTATCAAAAGGAGTAGCTTCAGTAGGATTTCAAAGCAAAGTCCCCGTGATTTTTGGGGTTTTAACTACCGACACAATTGAACAGGCAGTAGAAAGGGCAGGAACAAAAGCCGGTAATAAAGGCGCAGATGCGGCAGTAAGCGCAATAGAGATGGTTTCGCTGTATTCTCAAATATAAGCAGAGGTTGGGAAGGTGGGAAGATGAGAAGGTGAGCAGAAGAAAAGACGTTGAGGTTACTCAACTTCTCAACATCTAATCATCTCATCTTCTGTAGTTTTGCTTGACTAAAGAAAGGTATTTTTATATACTCATACATCAGTTTTTCGGTGCGGTACCCAAGTGGTAAGGGATCGGTCTGCAAAACCGTTATTCGTGGGTTCAATTCCCACCCGCACCTTATTAAAGGCAATTATTAATTACAAATGAAATTGTTGTTTTTGCCCGGTTAGCTCAGTTGGTTAGAGTACTTCCTTGACATGGAAGGGGTCAGAAGTTCGAGTCTTCTACCGGGCATTTTTGCTTCACTTTTGAATTTTTTGCTTCCTTATACAACGGCTCATTTATGACGTCATTGCGGACTTGATCCGCAATCTGACTTTTAAGGATGAGATGCTGAATCAAGTTCAGCATGACGAATTATAAGCGTCGCAAAAACTCCAAAATATTGCAAAAATAAAATTATAACAACCAATAAATTTCGTTAGATTTTTTAAGTTAGATTGTAGCTTTGTGGTATTTAGTTCCAAATAGGCTATATGTCCGGCATATTAAATAATGAAAAATAAATTTAAAACACTACAATCGAAGGCTCCTCTTTTTGATACGCTTATGGCGCATGCGAAGAGAGATGTAGTTTCTTTTCACTGCCCCGGTCATAAAAACGGCAGAAGTATAGATAAAGACCTTAAAAATTATACCGGCGAAGAAGTTTTCAAATTTGACGTAACTGTTTTTGATGAAGTCGATTCCCTCCATGATCCCGTAGGTCCTATAAAAAAAGCGCAAGAACTTATGGCAGAAGCTTACGGCGTTAAAAATTCGTTTTTCTTAGTCAACGGAACTTCCGTGGGCAATATTGCGATGTTTCTTGCGGCATGCGAACCGGGAGATTCCATAATAGTTTCAAGAAGTTCTCACAAGTCTATTATGGCAGGCGTTATTTTGTCCGGCGTGTGGCCTATTTGGATTCAGCCTAAAATTGATCAAAATCTGGACCTGTTTTTTAATTCAAGTTACGAACAAATAAAAGACGCATTAGACCGTTATCCCGAAGCGAAAGCGGTTTTTATAACAAATCCGACATATAACGGAATAACTACAGAGTTAAGAAAAATAATAGATCTTTGCCACAGACGTAAAAAAATAGTTTTAGTTGACGAAGCGCACGGTCCTCATTTAGTTTTTAATAAACAATTTCCGGAATCCGCGGTAAACGCGGGAGCGGATTTATGCGTTCAGTCCACGCATAAAATTCTTTCGGCTATATCACAGGCTTCGGTGTTGCATTTTAATTCAAAGCTTATTGATGTAAACAGGGTTAAAAAAGTTGTTTCAATGCTGCAGACTACAAGTCCTAATTACCTTACGCTTGCAAGTATGGACTTGGCAAGAAGACAGGCTGTTTTAAACGGCAGCGAAATGTTTGATAATGTAATTAAAGCTGCTGAATGGGGAAGAACTTACATAAATTCCAACATAAGTTCCATGAAATGTTTTACAAGAAAAGATATTCAAGCCCGCGGATATGATTTGGATGTAACTAAGCTAACAGTGAATGTTACAAAAACCGGTCTTTCCGGATATGAAATAGACAATATATTGGCAAAAGAATATAATATTCAAGTTGATTATTCCGATATTTTTAATCTGGTCGCAATAATGGGCATAGGATCGAACAAAAGCGATGTAGAGTCTTTTGTGACCGCCTTAAAAGAAATAAATAAAAAATATCACGGTAAACAGAAAAACTGGAGTTTGCAGATACCGTCGCTTTCGACCGAAATGGTTATGGTTCCCAGGGAAGTTTTTCTTTCAAACAGCACAAAAAGAGTGGCTTTAAATAAAGCTGTCGGACATGTAGCGGCGCAAACCCTTACTCCTTATCCTCCCGGAATTCCTGTTTTAATTCCCGGAGAAAGAATAACTAAAGAGATATGCGATTATCTTATGGATATGTCGTCTAAAAACATAAGAATAAGCGGCCAGGAAGGCGATAAGCTTAGAACCGTCAAGATTTTTACAAACTAAATTAAAAAAATATTTTCACGGAGGCTCGTATGAACAAAAAAGATTTGGCATTCTTTAAAAAGATTCTTCTTCAGAAAAAAACCGAACTTTTAAACAAGGTCAACAATATCCAGAAAGAATTGGAAAGCGATTCTGATACTGTCGGAGACGAGATAGACACGGCAAGCATAAACAGCGAGAAAGAAATGTATTTTGAACTTGCCGCAAACGATAAAATAACGCTTGACGCTATAAATGAAGCGCTGGCTAAAATAGAAAACGGCAAATACGGAAAATGCGCTTGCTGCAACGGCGCAATAAGCATTGAAAGACTTAAAGCTATTCCGTGGGGCAGATACTGCATTCAATGCCAGGAAGAAGCCGAAAGACCTAGGAAATAAAACTTGTTCGTTTAGTGTTGTCATTCCCGCGAAAGCGGGAATCCACGTTACTAGTTAAAATGGATCCCCGACAGAGACATTCGGGGATGACAAAAGAGTGAAAATAAAACTTGTTTTTGTCGATTTGTTACGGAGAAATAAATGAAGTTTGTTCTTAGTTCTAAAATATTTAAAGCGACCGTTACGGAAGCGAATCTTAATTATGAAGGAAGCATAACCATAGACACGGATCTTTGCGATAAAGCAGGATTGTGGATAGGCGAAAAAGTCCTTGTTGTGTCAAACACGAGCGGAGCGCGCCTTGAGACTTATGTTATCCCCGGAAAGCCCGGCTCCGGCGTTATTTGCATGAACGGCGCCGCGGCACACCTTATTAAAAAAGGCGAAGAAATAATAATAATGGGTTTTAAGCTTTCCGATAAACCTATCGACGCTAAACACGTTTTTGTAGATAAAAATAATAAATGCATTAAAGTTTCTTGACATAGACAGACATAACTTTCCGTAAAAATCTTTCGGGGCGTCGCTCAGTTGGCTAGAGCGCTCGGTTCGGGACCGTGAGGTCGCTGGTTCAAGTCCAGTCGCCCCGATTCTTTTACGAGACTACTGACTCAAGAGGTGTAAAATGTACTCGCAATATGATCCTCTTAAATTGTACTTCAAAGCGATAAGCGAAATAAAGCCTTTGTCCCGTCAAGAAATGAGCGATTTATGGAAGAAGTCAAAAAAGAATAAGAAAATTTTCGATAAACTTGTCGAGCAAAATTACCGTCTTGTAGTGCCTATTGCCAAAAGATTCATAAAAAAAGGCATTGATTTTATGGATCTTATTGAAGAAGGCAATATGGGTCTTATCAAAGCAGTTGAAAAATACGATCCTAAAAAAAATACGGCTTTTTCCACCTACGCGGTTTATTGGATAGAACAATACATCCGCAAAGCAATAGAAAATCAGACCAAAACAATAAGAATTCCGTCTCATGTATGGGACTCACTTAATCTTTGGATGAAAACATGGACAACTCTAAGGGATAGACTCGGAAGAGAGCCTTCCGTTGCCGAAGTTTCCAAGAAACTTAAACTCAATAAAAAACAGACTGAAAATATTTTGAAATCCGCAGCGGTATTTAACGGAACAAGTTCTCTTGAAACTCCGATAGATGAAGAAGAAGAAATTTTCATAAAAGACATAATTATCGATGAAAAAGTGAAATCTCCGGAATCAGTTACGGAAATAATAAGAACAAACGCCGATATAGGGACAGCTTTAAATTATCTTCCCGTCAGAGAAATGGAAGTCGTCAGAATGCGTTTCGGAATCGGCGGACTAAAACCTATGTCGCTTGAAGAGATAGGAAAAGTTTTAAGAGTATCCAGAGAGCGGGTTCGTCAGCTTGAGTTAAAGGCTTTTAAAAGGCTTAAAGGAATTTTTGTAAGATACGGCTTTGTAGATAAAGACGAAGCGGCTAGAATGATGCTCGACAGCAGATCCCGAAAGAAAGACAGACGGCACTTGGAGAAAAAAGTATCTAAAGTCAAAGACAGAAGAAAAAAAGACAGAAGGGTTTAATATGATAACAGAAACGTCAAAAAAACTTGAAAAAACAATTAGAGATGTTTTGGATTTTCCCGTAAAAGGAATAGTTTTTAAAGATATAACGCCTGTTTTGCAGGATATTTCTCTTTTTAAAGAAGTTATAGATGGGCTTGCCGATAAGTTTAAAGATTATAAAATAGACAAAATAGCGGGAGTTGAATCAAGAGGTTTTATATTCGGAATGCCTTTAGCTTTAAAAATGGGTATTCCTTTTATTCCCGTAAGAAAAAAAGGGAAACTTCCTGCTGAAACAGTTGAAGTTACTTATAGTCTTGAATATGGGCAGGCTTCTATAGAAATGCATAAAGACGCGGTAAATTCCGGAGAAAATGTTTTAATTATAGACGACTTGCTTGCCACTGGCGGAACCACAAATGCCGCTATTGAATTGATAAAGAAACTTGAAGGAAATCCTGTTGCCGCGGCTTTTGTTGTGGAACTCGGATTTCTGTCCGGAAGAAACAATATATCAAACGCAAACCAAAATATTGAAGTTTTTTCTATACTAAAATACTAATAGCTGTTGCCGTTAATTATTATTTATTAATTGTTAATTGTCGTTATTTTGTCCTCGTAGCTCAACTGGATAGAGCAGATCCGTCCTAAGGATAAGGTTGGAGGTTCAACTCCTCTCGAGGACGTTTTTACTTTGTCTTTTGCGTTTATACTTCATTGCGGCGCTCGTCATTTACCTTTGAGTGTAAACTTCCTCGCGCCGCGTTTCGTATAAACACAAAATACTTCGCAAAAACTCCAAATACTTTGTAAAAATCTAAATTTAAAACTCTTCGCTAAAATCAAAAAACACTTCGCAAATATATATATTTCCTCGCGTCGAGCTTCGTCTAAACACAAAATACCTCTAAAAACTTCAAATGCCTGCACTTATTATTTCCTTAACTCAATTTTAACTTAAAATTTATACGGTCTTAATAACTTTTTCTTATTATATTGAAAAAACGAGACCGTCTATGCTTAAATTAAAAAAGATAATATCTTTGATTGTTTCCTTATGTTTGTTAATAAGTTTATTTTTTGACGCTGTATATGCGTCAAAAAATTATAACCACAATGCTTCTCAATCTTTTGAAATCCTTGATAATTTTAGAATAATAAACTCATCGTATAAACCGGGTACGCCTCTTATAATTTTTATCAACGAATTACATTCAGATCCGCAAGTCCAGCAATTAATTTATAAAACCCTGGAGCGTTTATACTCTGATGGAATATTATCGCAGGTATTTACCGAAGGAGCTCCGGCTGAAAAAATTGATATTTCTAGTCTGTTACAGCCTGATTATGAAAAACGGAAAAAAATAATAGATTCGCTTTTATTATCCGGCTTGGTAAGCGGGGCTGAAGTTTTTGCCGTAAATAAAGGATTTAAGGATATCTATGGCATAGAGGATTGGAATATATATCTGGAAAATTTAAAAATTGCCGCCGGAATATATAATTCAAATAACAGTTTTTTTGATATAAAAGAAAATTTATATGATAATTTCAGCAAAGAGATGCGCGATACGGTAAAAAAAATATCGGAATTACATAATCTGAACGAGTCGGGGTTAAGTAAAGATAACAGTTATAGTACGGTCGTCCAAAATTACGATGAAATAGATAAATATTTGAAAATAGCAGGTTTAAAAAAAAGACTGGATGAAAAAGCCGCACAAAAAGATATATATTCGGTGTTTGAGTTTTTAAAATCAAATATTCCTTACAAAGAATTTATTTATATTACGGATAAATATTCGAAATCAGGAAGCGAAGAGTTTTTGTCTGAATTTTTTGAGCTTTTAAAAAAGCGTTTTAACAATGTTTTGGCAGATCATTCAGCCTTGACCGAATTGCTATATTTGAACGAACTTAAATATGCTTCAAATCCTAAAACACTGATATATCAAACCTCTCTTCTAAAAAACAATATTATTGAAAATATTTCGCTGTCATCAGACAGAGAACTAGCCGCCTTGTACTTTTTCTTTGAACTTTTGGATAAATATGCTTCTCTTGCAGTTTCAGAAGAAGAATTTAACGATTTATTAAGAAACAGAAATTTGATTTTAAAAACCGTTTTTAAATATTTTCCGGAAAAAGATTATGCGAAGGTAGCAAAGCTTTTATCCGATAATAATTTATTGCGTTATTATGAAAACAATATTAAAAGAAATCTTATTTTTTACGAGAATATAAAGAAAAATATTGCAAACATGAAAGCGGATAATAAAGCAGTTTTTGGCGGGAAAACATACAGCAGCGTTAATGTCACTATTATGGGCGGTTTTCATAAAAATACGGCTAATTTATTTAATGAAGATGAAATATCATTCATATCTTTAATCCCGGTCATGAAAGAATCTCAAAAAAATGTTTATAAAGATATTATACGTTTGTCGTCTTCGGCTTTGGCTCCGCCTTTGCTAAGCGCGGGAGTTGAGAATAATGAAATAAACGCTCTTATAGATTTTTGGTCGTCTTTTGGCAATATTTATTCAAAACAGGCGGTTCAGTCGGTAAACGGCTGGTTTTCTGAAAAAAATATTGCGTTCAGGGTTTCAATCGGAAAAGAACATCAGATAATTTTTAAAAAAATAGAACCAGATAAGAAGATTTCTTTTAAAGATACCGTAAAACGTTTTTTTAAAAAGTTATTCAGTCGTAAAAAGGCTGTTGTAAAAGAAGATTTAACAAAAGAAGAAATTATCGCGGGCGAATATTTGAAAACATTGCGTTCTTTGAACGGAAAAATGCCGGATATTATCCTTGTCAGTTTAAAAAATAAAGAAGATATTCAATTTTATAAGAGCATAATAGAAAATATGCCCCATTTGGCAAATACAAATATTAAATTTATTACTACATCTGATAACGGTACGGGATCATCTTTTATAACTATTTCAGAATATGTGAATTCGATTAAAACCGGAAATGAATTTCAAAATTTAAAAGATAAGAAATGGCAGGATCTGAAGATATGCGCGATTAATATTGACGGTTTAAGCAAGGAAGTTACGGGAAAAGAAATTCCGTTTGAGTTTAACGGGAGAAGAATAACCCCGTTTGAATTAAGTTTGTTAAACGGAATAAGGGCGTGCCAATCCTTTGGCCGCCGTCAAGGCGGGCTTGCTTTAATGAGTCCTGAAAATATTTATGTCGGTAATATGATTTCGGAAGGAGAAATAACGGTAATAACTTCAATGGAAAGTTACGGCGATATTTTGAATTATGAAATGCCATGGATAATAAGCGAACAAGGCGATATTAAAAAAATGTATTACATGTTTGACAGCGAGAAAATAAAGGATAAACTTGAGAAAAAAGGCATTTTAGATAGAATGGATAATCTCGAGAACCGTGATTTCAGGCAATTTGAGACTACTACCGGGAATATTTTATTCAGTTTTAAAGATGATTTATTGTATTCTTCTTTTTTTGAAAGAATTTCGCAGCTATATAAACATATTTACACGAATTCTTCATCCGGCATAGATCCTCCTTCCATAGATTTTATACAGCATATTCTTATTCCTATCCTTAGAATGAAAAATGGCGAAGATTCTTTGTCATATTTTACGAAAATGGGCATTGACGACGTATTCGGAGAATTTTACGACAGATATTCATCTTTTTTCGATTCGTCTATTAATAAAGAATTTCAAAAAATAATAGAAAATCTGTCATTGAAAACTTATACCCAGCCTTATTCGTATTATGCCTCGGCAAATAATCCTGTTTTGCCGGAAGGTATTTACAGGCAAAATTTAATCAATAGAATTGACTATGGTGATATCAGCGATAATTTTTTTGTGCATTCCGTAGAATCAGCTTACAAAGAGCTCTTTTTGGAAGTATCTAACAGCAGGCTTCAGAAAAAATATTATTCATTGGAAAGAAAAGATTCGGTTTCTTTATATAAGAATATTGCCGAAAAAAGCTCATATGATATAAAACGTATAAATAATTATTTTGAAAATCATTCCGAAATTGATTTTAACGACAGGAAAATTCTTGAAAATCTTAGAAATTTGTTTGTTTCGCTGGAATATTACGCTCTTGAATACATAAGGACTTTAGACAGTTTTGAAAATATTTCAGTGCTTGGCGGCTATATATTTCCGAAGACGTCTCTTTTTGAGCGTTTGAAAATAATGCCGTTTAACAGATTTATTTTCGGCATGCATAGAAACTTTCAAAGAGAAAAAGAAAAACTTCGCCGGCAGGCATATAAACTTTATGTTTTAGGGAATAATATAAATGATTCTATGTATGATTATAACGCGCTTTTAAGCGATATTGAAGAATATATAAAAGAAAAAGAATTTCCAGGCGAAAAAACATCTCTTGGCATAGAAAAGAGCTGGAGTACCAGAAAGGCGATACACAGGATATTATCTTTATTTCTTGCTGTATCTAATACTCTTCCGGCAGTTATAACAGCCAGTTCAACTTCGTCAATTTCTAAAATAATATATTCTGTTTTTACCGGAATAGGGCTTTCTATATTTTTACATAGGTTTATGATTTTTATAGGCAAACGTAATTCATTTTACAACGCCAAAATAAAAGATCTTTTTTCTTCCGGCGGAGAATATTTTGAAAACCTTTATTTAAATTTAAAAATAGACAATGATTTTCATTTTGAAAATACGGGCAATAGAGAAGAATTACCGGATATTATTAAAAGAAGTATGGAAGAATCGGCTGCTGCATATTTAATAAAATGGAAAAATGTATTAGATTCAAAAGATTTTGACGCGAATAATATGGAAATAATAAGAAAATACGCGTTACAGCTTATAAGAATAACTTTTTTCTCGCAAGACTCTTTTAATTCTAACAATAAAGAACAGATTATTTCCATAATTCAGGATTTTATAAAACTTCATAAACTCAGTATGAAAAAAATAAAACAGATGCCAGATGATGAAAAGGAAAAATATGAGTTAGAAATAAAGAATTTTGAGGAAGCCGGTAAATACGCGCAATCGTATTATAACGTTTTAAGTTACGCGCTAAACGCCGATATATTAAACGGCTACAGGGTTTCAAAAGGAATGTTTTTCTTTTTTCTTGAAAAAACAGGTGTTCTTAAGATTGTCAGATCTATTATGGGTATAAACGCGGGGATATATTTTTCGCAAAAAGGATTTATCAACAGCGTCCGTAATATTATTTATCACGGAAACAGGCTTATCCCGGGATTATACGATGAAAAAAATCTTATGTTTTTTTCCGAAAAATATATGGAGTCGAAAAAGCGCCCGGAACGTTTTAATATAGGTATAAGCGAACATTGGAAAGTAAGAAAAATGCTTGCAAGGACGCTGCCGCTGGTTATTTTTGCTTTAAATATAGTGATACATCCTATTCTTTTCAATACTCCTTTTAATATGGTCAGTTCTTTAGTAACAGGCGTCGGACTTTCCGTAGCCATGCACTGGATACCGATAATTCCGGTAATTTACTCTTGGTTTAAAGATATTATAAGAGACAGGAAATTGGTCAAAGAATTGAAAAGGAACGATATAGAATCTTTTAGAAATAGAATAATAAAATCGAAAGCCGGAGATTTATTCGGGAAAATTCCTTTCGGTAAAATGCCTGATATTATTTTTATTTCTGCTGACCTTCCGGAAGATAAAATGAGTTACATTAAAACATTTATATCCGGCGTAAAAAATAAAGGCAATATGAAAAATCTTACGGTAAAATATATCGCGAAAAATGATATAGGAGACGGCAACGCCGTTATAGAAGTTTTTTCACATATAAATTCGGAAGATTTTAAATCGGAATATCCCGGAATCGCCGTGAAAAAAAATTCGGAAATCAATGCGGTAATTATGCATATAGATGAATCCGATTATGAGAATATATTTGATTCGGTTTCAATAGGCGGCGAAAAAACTACGCCTTTTGAAGTTTCTCTTATAAATGCGGTAGGTTTAATACAAAATAGCAATAAAAACGGAAATATAGTATTAGCTGACCCTTCGTATTTGTATTTAGGAAATTTAGCTGACTCCTCCGGGAATATAACATTATTAAGCGCGGATTCCGATTACAGACAGATACAATCGCAGGATATTCCGGCTTTTATAAGCGGTGAAGCGGGAGAGCAAAGACCCGGGGAAAGTCTGGTAAGGAAAATATATAAGACTCTCGACGTCGAAAAAATTTCGAATATTCTTTTGCGCTCAACTCTTGAGAATATTTTAAACAGGCAGGGAACCAGCGAGCAATTTTCATCATTTTCCGGGATTTCTTCTCTCTCTCTGGATGATGCTAAAATGGAATATCTTTCGGATTATATGAATGAGCTGCGGTCATTTATATCGAATTATCACGGCAGAAAATTTAAAATAGATTTTTTCAGCCACATAATGATACCGTACGTGATGATGAAAAACGGCGAAAATATTGATACATATCTTGCGAAAATGATATCCGGCATAAGCGACAGAGAAACAAGGAAAGAATATTACGATTTTTTTGATAAGATTTTTGAAATACAAAAGCGTTTTTATGAAAATCATGAAGAAAAATTAACTGTAAATATCGTTCATCCTCCGGAATCTCTTATGAGCCGAGCTAAACCTGAAGATAAGTATTACCTGTCAGTAAAAGAATTTTTAGATAATACGGAAAATCAAAAAATTGAGATGCCGAAAGACTCATCGGAAGACATTTTGAAAGTTTCTGCGGGAGCGGCTGTTTCCGCGGTTAAGGCTTCCGTAAATCCCATTTCTTTTTCAAATGTTATTGCAAATGAAATTACGGAAAATTTAAAATCAAAAACAAAAACTTTTATTTTTTTAACGCCTAATCTCACTCCGGATTATATAAAGCACGCGTCTGCGTCCGGCGACGCCGGGGTAAATTCAATATGCTCGGCTCTTGACGGCGATTTTGTAAATCCGCCGGAATCGGAAATAATAATAAATGTTCCGTTAGAAGATGTTGTTATATCGGCGAAAGCTTCGGTAAGCAGAAATTCCGACAAATCGTTTGTCGTAAATTTTACGCCGTTATACGAGGGGATTTTAAGCGATAAGGAATACATTATAATAAAAAGTATTTTATCTCCGGAATACGAAACCGGCGAAGACGCTTTAAGGAAAAAAATGTTTCTCGGCAGAGCTATGCTTGCTTTTATAAAAGAAGCCGAATCCTGCAGAAAAGATTTAAAAGGCGTCGAAAAAATAATCAGCCGTTCTTTAAAAGATAATTTAATTTCCGTGGTTTCAATGGACGGCAGCGGGGTTTTTGCGTTTCCGGAGATTGTAGACGACCGTTTTTATAATGATGAAACTTTTTCTAAAATAAATTTTTGCAGTTTGTACGTAAATAAAGATATAAACGGAGATGTTTATTCGTTAAATCCGGATGCTAAAACAGCTTTGAGGCTTTCCGAGGATACCGAGCGTTTTAATGTTTTTACGGACAATAAACTGCATGTGGGATTATTGTCCGCGTTGTTTTCAGACGCTTCTTTTCTTTTGAGTTTTAACAGAAGCGTTACCGCGAGTATTGACTCCGAAGAATATAAGCTTATAAGGCTTGACAGAAGTAATTTTTATGCCGACGCGAAACAATACGTAAGTAATCTGTTTGAGCTTATAAACAACTTGTCGTTAAAGAAATCCGAAAATATTCATAATGATTCTGCCAATACGGGAATTATAGGAAAAATAACGCCTTCATTAACGCTTAATACGATTTCGGATATATCCGCTCTTGAGAATCTTGTTGATACAAAAGTAATAACCTCGGTGGTTATTTCAAATTTATTTGCCCAAACCGAAAAAGGATGCGTTATAGGGAATGTTTTTAATCCTATGCTTGCAGACTTGCGCAGAGAAGCGGCGGAAATAGGATATGCAGAAAATAGCTTTTTTAATATGCTGTTTGATGAAAAAGCGGATTTAAAAACATGGAAAAGCATTGTGCCGAGATTTTTCGCCGCCGGAATGCTGTTGGAATATTTAAAGGCAAAAAAAGGCGGGACAGACAAATTTGAAGAATTCAAAAAAAGTAAATTTGCCGTTAAAGGCGAAAAATCTTTTGAATATATAACCGCCTTAATTCTGAGCGGCAGAACTATTGTAACGGAAGACGAACTTTCTGAAATAAAATCCGCTAACGCGCAAAAATGGAATGCCGCTTTAGAGCAGGTAAAATATATGGAATTTGTGGTATTCAAACAGCTGGAAGAAGATTCTAAGAAATTAAAGTCCAAAGGAATAACCGTTATTATAAGAGCAAACCTAATGTTTCTTAAAGATTCCGTTGATTTTAACGACGGCTTTTTTGAAATAAGCAATGACGGGGAAGCTGCTGTTTTACCTGAATATAATTCAAATCCCGAGAACTTTTACTTTATGGAACAATTTGAATATTTAAGGGATTATTTGTCAGCTGGCGGATTTTTGATCGCAAATATAGATTCATATCATAGCAAGCAGCGTATATCCGCTTATTTGCGAAAGAGACTCCAAAATGGCATAACAGGTAAAATGATTTTAATTTTTGAAGATGAAGATATAAATGCTTATCCTGCCGCTGAAAATACTTATTTGCTTGCTTCCGGAGTTTCTGAAAACCAAAATATTATTATAAAAACCGTTTTGACCGATTCTTCAAGTGTTGAAGAATTGATGGAAACTGTTAAAAAACACGGTTCCGAGCGTATAAATATTCCTTTGTCGTTTGCGGGAGACGCAGGAATGAAATTTGACGCCATAAGAGCAGGCAAAAAAGATATATTAAAGTCTGCTTACGTGAATTCATCTCAATATTATGCTAAAGGATATGAAGACGCTCTTAAAAACAAAAAACTTGCCGCTGAATCTGAAAAAATTACAATATCCGATGAAGAAGATTCCGTTTACAGAATAACCGCTAAAGGCATCTTAATTTTTAGCGCTTTATATTCTTATATCAGGACTAATACCGCTAAAGAAAAGGAACTTTTAGGCTATCTGTCCGAGAGCGGAGCTCTGTTTGCATTGGCTAAAAAACATTTGAAAGGCTTCGAGGCAAGTTCTCCGTTAATGCGTTACATAGATAATCTTGAATTGAGAAATAAATCCGCATCGAAGGATGAAAGACATTTATATAATATGCAGCTTATGGGATTTATGAACGGGGTCATACATCATAAATATGGTTCAGCCCGGTCTTTATTTAAAGCAAAGCTGTCGGCTTTTGCGGATTCGTTTTGTATAAAAAATAATTTTTTAAATTTTATTCCGAATACAAAAGATACAATGTCATTATACGGTCTTTATCTCGGAACTAAGGATAAAGAAAATTTTACATTGAAGCTGCGTGAATATTTTAAACACTGGGAAATTATATATGATAAAGGAAGTAATGATAACATTGCCGCGTTGTTATGGCTTGTTGAACAGGCCTCTCTTTTTATGAATGATTTGGATGTTCCGGAAAAATATGAATTCTCTTCCAGATTTGTTTCTTATTTAAATGAAATTATTGATATATGCGGTGAGTCGGCTTGGGACTCCGTTGAAATTGACGCTTTATATTTAAACGCCTTAAATGTTTGCCGCGATTTCAATAAACTTGCCAGAAATCAGCCGAAAGTTTTACTGCTTGAACAAGAAATTGCCGATGAAACAAGTGCCTTGAGTGAAAAATATTTTAGTTCTCAAGAAGATTTTAATCCGGATATTATTCTATTATTTTCTTTAAGCAGGCTTAACGGAGTTTTTAAAGAAGAAGACAGAAACAGTGTTGCTAAAGATTTTGCCCGGTATTCATTAAACGCTTTCGGAGGTGTTAAAAACGGGAAAGCCTATCCGTATTATTTGTATTATTATTCTTTGTTTATTCCTTACTCACAGAAAAGCCATATTCTTGAAACGCTCAGTTTTTATATTGAGGAAAATCTTACATTGCCGGAATTTTTTGTCAGAAAAGACGGATTTGCCGCCGGCGGAAATTTTAGAGATCCGGTTTCTGCGGCATATTTTGCAATGCTATTTGACGCTTTTAACGATTCCGGCATTAAAATGACAATTCCCAAAAAAGAATTTAACAAAATATTTGAGTCTGCAAAGGCAATATTAGTTTCCGCATAAAAACTTCTTTTTGTTGTTCAATCCATTATCCGGCCTGTGTTATGCCGTTTTTCCGTTTTTACGCTAAATTTCCAAAAAATACAAAAATATGCTATAATTACAGCTAATTTTTAATTATAACAATGAAAGATATCTGCGGTAATATAAATTTAATAAAAAACATTATAAATTCAATAAAAAATGCGTCAACGGAAGAAAAATCCGTTGAAATCATTGCCGTTACAAAAACTTTTCCTTATCAGGATGTTTTAGAAGCGTTGAAATGCGGAGTAAAACATATAGGGGAAAGCAGGATTCAGGAAGCTCTTCCGAAGTTTGCGCAGCTTGGCGAGAATCTTAACGGCATAACAAAGCATTTTGTAGGACATTTGCAGTCTAATAAAGCCAAAAAAGCCGTTGAAAATTTCGACTTAATACATTCTTTAGACAGTATTGACCTTGCAAAAGATATTGGCAGACACGCGAAAAATATAAATAAAGTACAAAATTGTCTTATAGAAGTTAAAGTTTCGCACGAAGCTTCAAAAAGCGGTATTGCTCCGGAAAATGCGGTTGAATTTTATTCGGAATGTCTTAAAATCCCTAATATTTTAATAAAGGGACTTATGACTATAACGCCGATAGTTGAAAATCCGGAAGACGCCAGAGTTTATTTTAAGCAGGTTCGTTCTTTGTTTTGTGATTTGAAAAGAGATAATACAGATTTTAATATTTTGTCTATGGGAATGTCAGGCGATTATAAAATAGCTGTTGAGGAAGGCGCGAATATGGTGCGTATAGGCTCATCTATTTTTGGAGACAGAGATTATGGAAATAAGTAAAAAGCTTTTTTTTATCGGTTCGGGCAATATGGCGGGAGCTATTATTTCGGGTCTTTTGCAGTCTAAACTTGTTAAACCCGAAAATATAGTATGCAATGACGTCGTAAAAGAAAAAGTTGTCGCTTTATCGGAAAAGTACGGCGTTTCAATTGCTGAAAATAAAGCCGAAGCAATAATAGGCTCCGATATTATATTTTTGTCGGTCAAACCCCAAAATATGCCCGGAGTTTTTGATGAAATAAAACAGTTTGTAAAAAAAGGCGCGATAATAATTTCGATAGCAGCCGGAATTACTACAAAGTTTATTGAAGACAGTATCGGCAAAGAAGTTGCCGTTATAAGAGCAATGCCTAATACTCCCGCTCTTGTTCTTGAAGGCTCTACCGCTTTATGCAAAGGGCGGTTTGTTTCAGAAGACAGGCTTAGGAGAGTAAAATCTCTATTTTCTGCGATAGGTAAAACCGTAATAGTACCGGAAGAAAAATTTGACGTTATTACTGCTCTTTCGGGTTCAGGTCCCGCATATGTTTTTTATTTGTGCGAGCTGATGCAGAAAGCCGCCGAAGAAATGGGGCTTGAAAAAGAAGTTGCCGAAGCATTTGCAGTTCAGACTGTTTACGGTTCCGGAAAAATGCTTGAAACAACAAAAACGCCTGCCAAGGCTCTTAAAGAAATTGTGAAATCTCCAAACGGTACTACGGAAGCAGCTTTAAAATATTTTGAATCTCAGAATCTTTCGTCTATAGTCTTAAAAGCAATGCAGGAAGCTGCCAAAAGATCTAAAGAGCTGAGCAAATAACTCCCAGAAGGGGGAACGGTTAATGGTTATAAAGGTAAGAGTTATTCCTAATTCCAAAAGAAACGAAGTTGTGAGCAGAATCGGCTCTATTTTAAGAGTTAAGATTTCCGCGCCGGCTGTCGAAGGACAAGCCAATGAAGAACTTTGCGAGTTTCTTGCGGATTTTTTTGACGTGAAAAGATCTATGGTGTTTTTAAGAAAAGGCGAACGCGGCAGAGAAAAAACAATTGAAATAAGCGGACGTTCTGAAGAAGAATTAGACGAAGTTTTAGACACAATACCCTAAAAAGACAAAGACCGAAGATTAGAAGTTGAGAAGATGGGATGATGGGAAGATGAGTAAAGACGAAGCCGTTGCCCAACCTCTCACCTTCTCAGCATCTCATCTTCTTTTTTAAAAAGGATATAAAATAAAATGGACACAGAGAAAAAAGATTATTCAAAAACAGTAAATCTTCCAAAAACCGATTTTCAGATGAAAGCCAATCTCGCGCAAAGAGAACCGTCTTTCATTGAGAATTGGGACAAAGAAGATTTATACGCCAAAATATGCGAGAAGAATAAAGACAAAGAAAAATTTATTTTTCATGACGGTCCTCCTTATGCCAACGCGCATATACACATAGGCACGGCTTTGAACAAAGTTTTAAAAGATTTTATTTTAAAATACCGCTCGATGATGGGTAATTATGTTCCGTTTACTCCCGGATGGGACTGCCACGGGCTTCCTATAGAACAGCTTGCTTTAAAAGAACTTAAAACCGATAAAAGCAAAGTTGACAGAAAAGTTTTTAGAAAACAGGCTGCGGATTTCGCGAGAAAGTTTGCCGGAATACAAAAAGAAGAATTTAAGCGTCTCGGAGTAATAGCGGACTGGAACAGCCCGTATTTAACTTTAGACCCTAAATACGAAGCTTCAATAGTAAAAGTTTTCGGACAGCTTGCCGAAAAAGGCTATATTTACCGCAAAAAAAAGCCGGTTTACTGGTGTATATCCTGCGAGACCGCTTTGGCGGACGCCGAAGTCGAATACGCAGACCATTCGTCGGATTCTATTTTGGTCAAATTTAAAATAGTTTCTTTTCCCGAAGCGTTAAAATCAAAAGAGCTTAAACTTAAAGATTTCTCGGTTTTAATATGGACAACTACTCCGTGGACTCTTCCCGCAAACGTCGCTTTAGCGTTTAACGGAGACGCGGAATATATTGCCGCGGTTTATAAATTTGAAGACGGCAGGGAAGAAAAACTTATAGTCGCAAAACCGCTTGCAGAAAGCTTAAAAGAAAAAATAAAAGCCGTAAATTACGAAGTTGTTGCAGATGCCAAAGGCGTTGATTTTGTAAATATTCAGTGTCAAAATCCCGTAGTTGAAAGATTGTCGCGCGGGATACTTGCGGATTTCGTAAGTATGGAAGACGGAACCGGAATAGTGCATATTGCTCCGGGACACGGCGTGGAAGACTATCAGGCAGGTCTGGAATACGGTCTGGAAGTTATATCTCCGATTAATGACAGAGGGCAGTTTACGAAAGAAGTTCCGGAATTTGAAGGGCAGAATATATTTAAAGCAAATCCTTTGATAATAGAAAAACTCGAAAGAGAAGGAAAGCTGCTCGGAAAATTCAGACTGGAGCATTCTTATCCGCATTGCTGGAGATGCAAGAAACCCGTAATTTTAAGAGCGACTCCTCAGTGGTTTTTAAGCGTTGAACAGAACAATTTAAGAAAAAAACTTTTAGATTCCATAAAAACAGTAAACTGGATTCCCAAATACGGCGAAAACAGAATAACGGGAATGATTGAAAGCCGTCCTGACTGGTGTTTGAGCCGCCAGCGTTTATGGGGCGTTCCTATACCGGTATTTTACTGCAAGGACTGCGGAGAAGCGTTAATAGATCCGAAAATCATATATAAAATATCCGAATTGTTCGGACAAAAAGGATCGGATATTTGGTTTGAGTTAAGCGAAACCGAACTTTTGGAAGGAACGAACGCGGAATGTCCGTCTTGTCACTCTAAAAATTTCAGAAAAGAAGAAGATATTTTAGACGTCTGGTTTGATTCCGGCGTATCATACGAAGCTGTTTTATCAAGCGGCAATTATAAAGATTTGGAATTTCCAGCGGACTTGTATCTTGAAGGCAGCGACCAGCATCGCGGCTGGTTTCAGACATCTTTGATTCCGTGCGTCGCGATAAACGAAACTGCGCCGTATAAAAACGTTTTGACTCACGGTTTTGTTGTTGACGGGCAAGGCAAAAAAATGTCCAAATCGCTCGGCAATGTTACTTCCAGCGAGCAGCTTGTAAATAAATACGGAGCCGATATTCTACGTCTTTGGATAGCGTTCAGCGATTACAGGGAAGATATAAGAATTTCTGAAGAAATTATAAAAGGTTTAAGCGACGCGTACAGAAAAATCAGAAATACAATAAGATTTTTGCTCGGGAATATAGGCGATTTTGACGCTAAAAACGTCCTGCAGTTTAAAGATATGCAGGAAATAGATAAGTACGCTTTAAGCCGCTTGCAGGATCTTATAAACCATACTACCGCGGCGTTTGAGAGTTATGAATTTCATAAAGCCGCTACGGCGATAAATAATTTCTGCACGGTGTTTTTAAGCGGTTTTTATCTTGACGCTTTGAAAGACATACTGTATTGCGATAAGAAAAACACTCCCGAAAGAATCAGCGCGCAGTCTGCTATGTTTGAAATATGTTCGGTTTTGATAAGGCTTACAGCCCCTATACTTTCTTTTACGGCTGACGAGGCGTGGAAAGAAATAGTAAAAATATCTCCGAACGTTCCTCAGTCGGTTTTTCTTACGGATTTTCCGATTATGAACAGCAAAAATATTTTGCAGGCGGAAACTCTTGAAAAGTGGGAGAAAATTCTTGAAGCGCGCGGTCAGGCGCTTTTGGGATACGAAAAATTAAGACAGGAAAAAAGTATAGGTTCGAATTTAGAAGCAGCCCTTAAAATAAAATATTCTGAAAAATATGCGGAAGTTTTCAAAGACAAAAATCTGATAGCTCTGGCTTTGGGAAGCTGGGATTTAACTTTGGAACAGGTTGCCGAAGACGATATTATTTCCGTTGAGGCGTTAAAATCCGAATACGAAAAGTGCGAAAGATGCTGGAGACACATTTTTGGTATTAAAAACGGGCTTTGTCCCAGATGCGCCGAGGCTTTAAAGTAATGAAAAAGCCTTTAATTTTAACTTTTGTTTTGTTTATAGCGGATCAATTGTCTAAATATATAATCGCTTCTTTTGTTTCTTACGGAGCGGTAATAAAAGTAATTCCGTTTTTCAACTTCTTTAATATCACACACGTCAGTAATACCGGCGCGGCTTTTAGTATATTGCAAGGCTACAATTTTGCTTTTACGGTACTTATAGCAGTTATTTTATTGGCAGTCGCAGTATGGCTTTATTTTAACGCAAATAAAATTACAATCCTGCAAAGATATGCTTTTGCTTTGATATTTGCAGGAGGGTTAGGGAATTTAACCGACAGAATTTTCAGAGGCGCTGTTGTAGATTTTTTTGATTTCGGAATAAATTATTTAAGATGGCCTGCGTTTAACATTGCCGATTCCTGCATATGTATAGCCGCCGGATTGATTATAATAGACATGTTTAGAAGCAAAGAACAAATAACAGCAAAGAATAAATAATAATTAATAATTTTGGAGTTTTACTGAAAGCAAAATATATTTTCTGTAGTGTATAGTCGTTATTTATTAATTGTTAATTATTAATTGTAGTTCTGGGGTTTTATGTATCCAATCCTTTTCAGTTTCGGAAAAGTTACGGTATATACTTACGGTTTTTTTATTGCTGTTGGTTTTATAGCGGCGATATCGTATGTTTCGCATATTTTAAAACAAACAAAATCTGGCGTACTTACCCGGGACGAACTTTACAATCTGTTTTTCGGATTGATTATATCGGCGATTACCGGCGCGAGAATTTTATATATTTTAGTTAATTTTAACGCTTTTCTTGCTTCACCGCTTGATATTTTTAAAATATGGCAGGGCGGTCTTGTATATTACGGCGGTTTTATAGCTGCCATTGCCTTTTTTATTCTATACGCTTTCAAAACAAAGAAATCGTTTCTTAAAATGAGCGACATTGTTGCGCCTGCTTTAGCGTTAGGTCATTTTTTTGGGCGTATAGGCTGTTTCTTCGCGGGATGCTGTTACGGAAAAGAGTGCGCTTTGCCGTGGTCTGTCGCTTTTACTAATTCGGATTCTTTGGCTGTTCAACACGTTCATGTGCACCCGACTCAATTGTATGAAGCATTCGCAAATATAGCTTTATTCGTATTTTTGCATTTTTATAATAAGAAAAAACATGCGTCAGGAATGACTTTAGCTTTTTATCTGATTATATACGCGGTAATGAGGTTTACGGTAGAGTTTTTCAGGGGAGATTTCAGAGGGGAATATTATTTAGGCTTGTCCATATCGCAGATTATATCGTTGATTCTGTTTATTTCCGGACTAGCTTTAATAGTGGTAATAAAAAGACGAATAATAACTAACAAATAATAAAGGTATAAAAATGCAGGAAAAAATTGAATATTCAAAATTTGAAAGGGAAAGAGTTGATTCTTTTTTGGCAGACCATTATAAAGACTATTCCCGTTCTTATTTTCAAAAACTTGCGGCGAAAAATAAGGTTTTGGTAAATGATAAACCCGTTTTACCAAGCCATAAACTTAAACGCGGAGATATTGTCGAAGCAGAATTTGAAAAAGAAGTTAAACTCGACATAATTCCCGAAGAAATAAAACTCGATATAATATATGAAGACGACGACATAATAATAGTAAACAAACAGCCGGGCATAGTGGTTCATCCTTCTTACGGTCATCCGTCAGGCACTCTTTTAAACGCTTTAACTGCGCATTCAAAAGGAAAATATAATCCGTATCTTGTTCACAGGCTTGATAAAGATACGTCAGGGCTTATAATGTTTGCGAAGAACGAAAAATCCAAAATAAGCATTTCAAAGCAGCTGCAAAACAGAACCGTAAAGAAAATATATTATGCTGCAGTCAAAGGCACTATAGTTGAAAACCGAGGCAGAATAGAAGCGCCGCTGGGCCGTTCTCCCGAAAACAGAAAATTAATGTCAGTAAATCCTTTGGCGACAAAAATGGCTATAAGCGAATTTAAAGTTATTGCCAGAAAAGAAAATTTCACTTTGGTTGAAGTCCGCATTATTACAGGCAGAACCCACCAGATAAGAAGCCATATGAAATACATAAACCACCCGGTAGTCGGAGACAAGCAGTACGGCGGTCCCGAAACTATAAACGGCAAAACTTACGAAAGACAAATGCTCCATGCCTACAGCGTGGAATTTACCCATCCCGGAACTTCAAAAACAGTTGAGTTCGCCGCTCCGTTGCCCGATGATATGAAAGAAATATTTAGCATTGATTAAATTTTGACTACAAAACCCGCCTTTTAGTATAATAACTAAAAATAACAATTACAAATTACGAATGACCAATTACGAATTAACGGCGCGACTAAGCTATTATGTTTTTTGCTTTTGATTCGTAATTCGTAATTTTGAATTCGTAATTGTTTTTATAACGAGGTTAAAAAATGTATTTTTCAAAAATGTTAATTCCGACTTTGAGAGAAGCGCCTTCCGACGCTGATATCATTTCGGCAAAACTTATGATAAGAGCGGGGATGATACGCAAACTCGCTTCGGGTCTTTACGAATTTTTGCCTCTAGGCTTGAAGGCTTTAAGAAAAGTCGAAAAAATAATCCGTGAAGAAATGAACGCTGCGGACGGACAGGAAGTAACTCTCCCACTTATGTTTCCTAAAGAATTGTGGCTGGAAACAGGCAGATGGAATGTTTACGGTAAAGAACTTTTCAGGCTTAAAGACAGAAAAGAAGCTGAGTTTTGTCTTGCGCCGACGGCGGAAGAAGGAATAACGGATTTAGTAAGGAAAAATATAAGTTCATACAAACAGCTTCCTTTAATGCTGTATCAGTTCGGCACGAAATTCAGAGATGAAATCCGCCCTCGTTTCGGTATTATGCGTGCGCGTGAGTTTTTAATGAAAGACGGTTATTCATTTCACGTTAACGAAGCTGATTTGGAAAAATATTACAAAATTATGTTTGAGGCTTACAGTAATGTCTGTAAGAGATGCGGTTTTAAATTTCGCGCGGTTGAAGCTGCGTCCGGAGCCATTGGCGGTTCTTTTTCTCACGAATTTATGGTTCTTGCGGAAACAGGAGAAGAAGAAATAGCGCATTGCGAGTGTGGTTACGGCGCGAATACGGAAAAAGCGGAATGTCTGCCTTTTAATTCTTACAATGAGGAAACTTTATCTTTAGAAGAAGTCTTAACTCCTGATATAGGTTCGGTTGAAAGCGTGTCAAAGTTTTTAGGCGCAAGTCCCGAAAAATTTATAAAAACTATGATTTACATTGCCGACGGCAAGTCTTTGGCTGTTTTGGTAAGAGGCGATTTTGAGATTAATGAAATTAAACTTCAGTCTTATTTGGGAGCAACGGAAGTATTTTTAGCAGATGAAAATACCATAGCTGATATTACAGGCGCACCATGCGGTTTTGCGAGTCCTGTCAATTTGAAAAAGAAAATCAGAATTATTGCAGATTTATCGGTAATCAATATTAATAATGCCGTTACCGGAGCGAACAAAAAAGATTATCATTTAAAAAATGTTAATGCAGGCAGAGATTATAAATATGACGAATCCGCAGATTTAAGAAAGATAGTAAAAGGCGATATATGCCCGAGATGCAAAAAAGGCAAAATTGATTTTTCAAGAGGCATAGAAATAGGGCATACTTTTAAGCTTGGAACGAAATATTCTGATTCTATGAAAGCTACATATTTGGATACAAACGGCAAAGAAAATTTAATGGTAATGGGCTGTTACGGTATAGGCGTAACAAGAATTCTAGCGGCAACTATTGAGCAGTCTCACGATGAAAACGGAATAATCTGGACTGATAATATAGCTCCGTTTGAAGTTATAATTGTTCCCGTAAATTTTGCAGACGAAAAAACTAAAGAAGTTACGCAAAAAATATACGATGAACTTACTTCAAAAGGTCTTGATGTTTTAATTGACGACAGAGATGAGCGCGCCGGTATAAAATTTAAGGATGCGGATTTGATAGGAATTCCTTACAGAATAACAATAGGCGAAAAGAATCTTGTAAACGGCAATATTGAACTTAAAGCAAGAAAAGACGGTAAAGATGGAATAAAGCTGTTAAAACCCGAAGAAGCCGTTGCCGAAATATTGAAAATATATAATAAGTAGTTAAAATTTCGCCGTTTTTATAAAGGGGTGTCGCTGAAAGCGACGGGGTATTTTAATAAAAACATTATCTTATAATTCAAAATTAAAAGAAGTTGCTCGTAAACTAAGAAAAGCCGGAATTTTACATGAAGTTTTGCTCTGGCAACAATTAAAACACAAAAAACTTAACGGATTAGATTGGACGCGTCAAAAAATTATAGGTAATTATATTGTTGATTTTTTTAATGCGTCAAATAAAGTTGTTATAGAAATAAACGGTTATTCACATGATAATGAGGCAAAACAGAATAACGACACAAAGAGAGATGAATATTTAGAATCATTAGGGTTATTTGTTATTAGAGTATCGGCAAAAGACGTTATGCAAAATCTTGACGGTGTTATAGAGTTTTTAAAGGATCATAAAAATTAAAGGCAAATACTCCGTCCGCTTTGCGTCCACCCTTTTTCCAAAAGGGGAATAATATACAAAAGGTTAACTATTGTGAATAAATACGATATTGCCGTTATAGGTTCCGGTCCCGGAGGGTTTACCGCAGCGGTGAGAGCCGCGCAGCTTGGCGCCAAAACCGTGTTGATAGAAAAATCCGAAATCGGCGGAACCTGTTTGAACTGCGGCTGTATGCCTACGAAGTTTTTATGGCAGGCGCTGAAAACAAAACAAAAAATACAAAAATCTAACGAATACGGCTTTAAGGCTAACTTAGAGCCTTTTTCTTTTGCAGACATAATATCTAAAAAAGATAAAACCATAGCCAATATACGCAAAGGCATGGAATTAATTTTGTCTTCATATCCTATAGATGTTATCAAAGGCAGCGCTTCTTTTAAAGATACAAATGTTTTAACTGTCAGCGATAAAGAAATTTTTGCGGATAAAATTATAATTTCCGCGGGGACAATTCCGGCGTCAATTAAAGGTTTTGATTTTGACGGTGAAAAGATAATAAGTTCCACGGATGTTTTAAATTTAAAAGAAATTCCTAAAAGCATTTTGATTATCGGCGGCGGGGCAATAGGCATTGAAATGGCTGCGATTTTAGCTGGTTTTGGCAGCTGCGTAACGCTTGCCGAATGCGCGGACTTTTTACTTCCTTCGGAAGATACCGAAATATCAGCGGAAATTTCTAAAAATCTGCAAAGACAGGGAGTTGAAGTATTAACTTCATGCATTAATGCACTTGAAAATATCGGTAATTATGAAAAAGTTTTGATAGTTACCGGCCGCAGAGTTTATAAAGACTTAAATCTTGAGAATGCGGGAATTAAGACAGATAACAGAGGTTTTATAATAACAGATGAAGTCTGCCAGACAAATATTAAAAATATTTATGCCGTAGGAGATATAACAGGGAAAAATATGCTGGCTTATACGGCGCAAAATGAGGGTGCTGTCGCAGCCGAAAACGCAATTAAAAACGGTAATTTGGCGGCTGATAATTATATTGTTCCTAAAGTTGTTTTCTCAATGCCTCCGGCAGCTTCGGTTAAGCTTAATGATTTTGAAAACTATAAAGATGCGCTCTTTGGGAAATTTCCGTTTACAGCAAGCGGAAGAGCTTTTATAGAAAATGAACGTTCCGGATTTATAAAATGCACTGTTGATAAAAACACGGAAAAACCGCTGGCATTTTGGATTATAGGCGCTCATGCCGATGAACTTATAAATACTGCAGCACAAATTCTGAAAAAAGGCGAAACGCCTTCAAGGGAAATGTTTTTTCATCCGTCATTAAGCGAATGTTTATTTAACGCTTATGAAGACGCGCTTGGAAAATGCACGGAAAAACCGGCAATTAACAAAAGGAATATCTAAAAATGAAAAAAACTCCTCTATACGAAGAACATAAAAAGCTTAACGCTAAATTTACCGAGTTTAGCGGCTGGGAAATGCCTGTTCAGTATTCGTCTATTATGGACGAACACAACTCAGTAAGAAGTGCTGCCGGGATGTTTGATACTTCGCACATGGGAACCTTTATAGTTTCAGGCAATAATACCGAAGGATTTTTAAATAAAGTTAGTCTCGGTAATATTTCAGGGCTTAACGAAAACAGGGCCAGATATACGATGATTTTAAACGAAAACGGCGGAGTAAAAGACGATATAATAGTTTATAAAACTGACGGCAGATACATGGTTGTTGTAAACGCCGGAAATCTTGAAAAAGATTTTGAGTGGTTTAACAGTCATAAACCGGATGATGTAGAAATAAAGAATATAAGCAGCTCAATATGTCTTTTGGCTGTGCAGGGACCAAAAACTGCCGAAATTTTACAGAGTATTTGCGAAACTGATATTTTAAACATGAAATATTTCAGCGTATCTGATTTGAAATTGAAAGATATTTCAGCGGCGTTTCTGAAAATAGCAAGAACGGGTTACACGGGAGAGGACGGTTTTGAGATTTTTATATCCAAAGAATCCGCTGCAGTTCTTTGGGAAAAGCTTATAAGTTTATCGGTAAAGCCGTGCGGGCTTGGCTGCCGCGATACTTTAAGGCTTGAAGCCTGTATGCCTTTGCACGGGCATGAGATTGATGAAAATATTAATCCTTTGGATGCCGGATTTCAAAAGACTATAAACTGGGATAATGATTTTATAGGTAAAGAAGCTTTGCTTCCTTTCAAAGATAATCCTTTAAGAAAATCAATAGCTTTTGAATGCCTTGCGGGTATTGCCAGAAACGGTAATGCTGTTTATTTGGGAGATAAAAAAGCCGGTGTTGTAACAAGCGGTACATTTTCGCCTATATTTAAAAAAGCAATTGGTTTAGCATTGATTGATTCGGATGCGGTTAACGGTGATTTAGAGGTTGAAATTCACGGAAATAAAAGAAAAATAAATATTGTTGAAAAACCGATATATAAAAGACAGAAGATGGGCAAATGAGATGATGAGATGTTGAGTAACGGCGAGTTCAGAAAAGCATTAAAGGATAGATAAAAGTGAAAAAGATTATTTTATGTTTTATGGTATGTTTGTTTTTTGCGTCTTTATCATACAGCGATCAAATGGTTGAAATTTCCGTTGAAATTACTGAAATCAATGAAAATAAGTCCAGAGAACTCGGGATTAAACTGCCTGATGAAATCAGGCTTGTTGAGTCGTCAATTCCGTCTATAATAGAATCAGGCGCCTGGGAAAGGATGACTGCGTTTTCGGCTACAATAAAAGCATTGGAGACAAACGGCGCGGCAAAAGTTCTTTCAAAACCGAAACTTATTACAAAGTCCGGAACAAAGGCAAAGTTTATGGTCGGGGGTGAATTTCCGTTTCCCGGTCCGACTACGGCAATCGGAACTAATGAGATTCAATGGAAGCCGTATGGTATAATGATGGAAATTATTCCGACTGTTGTAAAAGATAACAAAATAGATATAGAAATAAGAACGGAACTTTCAAGGCTTGACCATAATGCTCCGGGTTCAAGTTATCCTTCCATTGCCAAAAGGGAAGCTTCGTCGCATTTGCGCATTAAAGACGGCGAAACTATGGTTTTGGCGGGTCTTATCGAAACTACGAAAGGAAAAACTGTCGAAGGCATTCCATTCCTTTGCGATATTCCTGTCTTAGGCGCTTTGTTTTCCGTAAATAAAACTTACGAAACGAAAACTAACGTTTTGATTTTTGTAACCACAAAAGTTATCGCGGAATAAATGATGGACGTTCTGAAAAACCCTGACGTTCATCTTCACGGCGCCTTTAGCGGCACTGCTTCGTTAAAAAACTTGTCCGTATCTTCGGATACGCCCTGCGTTTTTACGCCTCGCATTGTCGTAAAATTCGCAGCAAATCTAAAACATCAGGGTTTTTCAGGACGTCCATATGAAATCAATTAAAGGTCAGACTTTAGTTGAATTTTTGCTTGTCTTTTTGGTTTTGCTTGCCGTAACCGCAGGCGCTTTTCAATTGTATAAAAAAGCATGGAAATCAAGATATGACCGTACGAAAGAGTCGGCAGGCTTGCCTTCAAGCGTTCAAGGTGTAATATCTAAAAACGACGGTTACGTCAAATGATAAAGAATTCCTCCGGACAATCTTTGATTGAAGCGCTTTTTGTGGTTGTTTTTACGACAATTATTATGTTTGCGTTTTTGCAGATCTGCATAATGGTTGTTGACGATATGACGCTTAATGAAGCGGCTTTTGTTGCAATGCGTTCGGTATCAGTTACAAAAGGAGACAGTAAGGATAAAGTTAAAGAAGCGGAAAAATGGGCGAAAAATTATTTGCGCCCGTACTATTCTTCTTTGAATCCTTTTTCAAATATTGAAAAACTGTTAGATAAAAGCAATTTTGGTTATTCCGATAAAAAAACGGTTTGGGAGTTTTATAGGAAAAACGGCAATCCTGCCGATGAAGAGCCAGATGAAGAAGAGGAAATTGAGTCAGAGAATAATGCTTCTGAAGCATTTAAAGTGTATACAAGGTCAAAAAAAGCTGCGGAACAGATAGATTGGGATAAAGATTATTCAGGAAATATAATTCGTCCGCATACGGCAAAAATTTATTATTATACAAGAGTAATGTTCGGCTCTCTTGTAGCAAAAGATACATCAAGAGGAAACAGGCGATATTTATCGTCAAGAAGCAGAATGGTACCTTCGCCGGATTCAGATTATTATTATAAAGCCTATCCCGGAGCCAGGAATTTTGATGAATAACAGAGGGCAGACTTTATATTATTTTCTTGTTTTCACGCTGATACTCGTAATAAGCTGGGCTATGATGCTAAACATTGCCAAGCTTATAAGAGACAGAATGGCAATGCAGAATGCTGTTGATAATGCGGCTCTTTCTTTGGCTGTTCATAAAGCCAGAACAATGAATTTTGTGGGAAACGTCAATTATTTAATCGGGTCGCTTCTTTCTCTTGGAACAGATCCGTTTTTGGTTCAGATGCCGTCTTATAATACAGACATAATCGCCGCTTATATAACCGGAGATTTGGCAAGCGGATTTCATAAAGAAAAAGATGAAGATGTCGCAAGGCTTAAAGGCTGGGTTGATAAATTACAAGATCTTCAAGAGGAAGCCTTAGAATTACATCTGGCATACGGAAAGGCTATTTTCACGGAAAATCTTTTTAAGGGATATTTTCTGAAAATGCCAGGAGCTTACTCGGATTTTTCTCTTGAAAGCGCCGAGAAATATTTCGGGATTAAAAGAAATAAGAAAGGAATAAAATATCTTAAAACCGTTAATACAACTATAAACAAGATTCATATTGTTTATAATCCTTATCCGGCGTTTGCAGACTCGGCTCTGCAGGATGTTCTGAAAGATATTTTTCCCGCGGCAAAGGTTTTATCGGAACTTGGTAATTTATATAATGAATATGTGCCTAAGAAAAAACATTACGAAAAGCCTTATTCGTGGTATGTTGTTGATGAAGAAAATTTTTATAAGCAAAAAATTAAGATTTCAATGACGAAATATAAGGAAGATAAATCCGATAAACCGTTGTTTTCCGGACTTTTGAAGATTGTTTATCCTCAGGCTATGACCGTTTATTCTGCCGCCGCGATATATAATACCAAAGGAACTATGTTCCCTGATAAAGAGGACACTAATACCGGGATTCCGGACAGTATGGTTCGAATGTCTTATAATGTATTGTTTTTAGCTAAAACCGGAGAGTTTATAAAAAGTTTGCACAAGGCGAAAGTTCCGCCGAAAATAATAGGCGTTGTTGCAGCGGCAATAACGGCAGAAAGGTATGCCCGTTATTTGAAGGCTTTTAAGAATAAAAATAATCCTATTAATGCGTATAATGATGCTAAGGAAGGCGGATGGGGGGCGCATTTGGTGCCTTACAAGTCATCTGAAAATGAACAAAATGAAAATAACTGAAATTAACAGGAGAGCAAAATGAAAAAAACTAAAGGAATTATTTTGGCAGGGGGAAAAGCGACAAGGCTTTATCCGGTAACTAAAGCGGTCAGCAAGCAATTGCTGCCGGTTTATAATAAACCGATGATTTATTATCCGCTTTCGGTTCTTATGCTTGCCGGCATAAAGGATATTCTTCTTATATCCAATGACGATACTTTGCCGTCATTGAAAAAGCTATTCGGCGATGGAAAAAAACTCGGATTAAATATAGAATATGCGTTGCAGGAAAAACCGAACGGTCTTGCCGAAGCTTTTATAATCGGCGAGAAATTTATAGGCGATGATAATGTCGCTTTGATACTGGGCGACAATATTTTTTATGGTCACGGGATGTCTAAATTTCTTCAAAACGCCGTTTCAAGGGAAGAAGGGGCAACTGTTTTCGGTTATTATGTAAAAGATCCTCAACGTTACGGGATAGTTGAAGTTGATAAAAACGGAAAACCCGTTTCTATTGAAGAAAAGCCTTCAAATCCGAAATCGAATTGGGCTGTTACAGGACTTTATTTTTATGATAATGGAGTCATAGAAATAGCGAAAAACGTGAAACCGTCAAAACGCGGTGAACTTGAAATAACCGAAGTTAATGACGTTTATCTTAAGCAGGGAAAGCTTAATCTTGAACTTTTAGGCAGAGGATTCAGCTGGCTTGACGCCGGAACATACGAATCTTTGCTTGATTCTTCCATGTTTATCAAAACAATAGAAGAAAGGCAGGGAATAATGATATCATGTCCCGAAGAAATAGCTTATAAAAACGGTTATATAACTAAAGAAGAACTTCTTGAGCTTATTAAAGATTTGCCTGAAGAATATGCCGGATATTTAAAGACAATCGCTAATTAGGAATTTACGAGTGCTGATGAATTTTGGTATAATCCCGTAACAGTTCAATAATAAACTCTAAAAGGGGAAATAAATGAAAAAAGCAAAAGGTTTTACGCTGGTGGAACTCATAATAGTTCTCGTTATTATATGTGTTTTGACAATTATTGCCGTGCCTATGTATAAAAGCAACACAAGAAGGGCAATGGCTACTGAAGGAAAAGCGCTGCTGGCTTTAGTTAATACCGCGCAAAAAATTCATTTTGCGGAACACGGTTCTTTTTTAGCTGTTCCGGAAACATCGGTTAATACCGACCTTGATATTGACGCGAGAGGAAACAAATATTTTACAAGTTTTAGCGTTACGGTAAATTCGACATCATTTGCCGCCGCTACAACCGGTACGGGAAAGGCGTCAAGGATATCGCTTTCTTTGACAGGTAATATTGCAGAACAGCCGGTGATAAAAGAGGCAGGTTATTAATCAGAATATTTTTTTATATCGGCTTTTAATATTTTGGCTGCAACTTTAAAAAAGCAAGGCTTATGTGCCGTTTCACTTTCGCACACTGCGCCTTGCTTTTTCTTTGTTTCGCCTAAAATCTTAAAGCCTCAAACAGCTTTTTATTATGAGTGTATTAAAGTTTTTGCGTGTTTTAACGCATGCGGGGTAATATTTTCGCCGGAGATCATTCTTGCTATTTCTTCTATATGTTCGTTTTCTGAAAGTATTTTTGCGTTTGTGTAAGTTCTGGAATTTTTTGTTTCTTTGTATATTTTTACATGTGTTTTAGCAAAAGCGCTGACTTGGGCAAGGTGGGTTATTGAAAAAACCTGCTTTTTGTCCGCCAGCTGCGCAAGTTTTGAACCTATTTTTTCGCCGGTTTTGCCGCCCGTACCTGTGTCTATTTCATCAAATATAGTCGTCTGATCTGTTTCAAGCTTTGAAGATAATTCCATAGCTAAAAGAACTCTTGATAATTCTCCGCCGGAAGCAGAGTTTCTGAGCGGGAGTATTTTTTCGCCTTTATTGGCGCAAAACATAAATTCTATTGAGTCAAAGCCGTTTGCGGATGCTTCTTTTTTGTCAAAGTTAACTTCAAAAACAGCGTTTTTAATATCAAGTTCGGTCAAATTGTTTTTTACTTTTTCAGAAAAGGAAAGAGACGCCTTTTTGCGCTTTTTGCTTATTTTTTCACAGACTTCATCTAGTTTTTTTGTTTTATCTTTAAGTTCATGTTCAAGTTTTTCGGTATTGTCCTGATAATCGTTAAGTATTTTTAATTCCTGTTCTATTTTATTTTTATAATTTAAAATTTCTTCGATGTTCGCCCCGTATTTTTTCTTTAATTTTTTTATAAGTTCTACTCTTTCAAGAAGTTCATTTAATTTTTCGGGATTTAAGTCAGTTTTTGAAAGAATATTCTCAATTTCTCTATAAGCTTCTTCTGTCTGATAATAAGACTGCTCAATAAGCGACAAAGCTTCCGCAGCGTCGGAATTATAAGAGTTTATCTGTTCTATATTCTTTTTAGCCCTTAAAATCCTGTTTAATGCGGCATTATCATCAGAATAAAGTAAAGATACAATTTCCTGAGCGAAAGTAATTGTTTTTTCGGCGTTTTTTAGCTTCGGAAGTTCGTCTTCAAGTTTTTCTTCTTCATGCGGCTGGAGATTCGCATCATCTATTTCCTTTAACTGAAATGAATATAAGTCTATCTTTCTTGCTCTTTCCGCGTCTGAAAGATTTATGTCTTCAAGTTTGGATTTAATATCTTTTAACTCTTCATATAAAATATTTGATTTTTCAAGCAGGGGAATAATGTCTTCTGTTTCGTTATCTAATATTTTTAGCTGGGTATTTACATCTAGAAGCGAATGTTTTGCGTCCTGATTGTGAAAATCTATTAAAAAATTTCCGAGTTCGGCAAGAGTTGATATATTTACAGGC
>WRFE01000008.1 GCA_009778965.1 Candidatus Endomicrobium labiotermitis | reverse complement strand
TGTCAACGCCAACGCCGAACATTATTTCAAATTCAGCCTGTTTAAACGGCGAAGCGACTTTATTTTTTACTACTTTTACTCTCACTCTGTTACCGATAATTTCCTCGCCTTTTTTTACAGACTCTATTCTTCTTATGTCAAGTCTTACCGAAGAATAAAATTTTAAAGCAAGACCTCCGGGCGTAGTTTCCGGACTTCCCCACATAACGCCGATTTTCTGCCTTAACTGATTTATGAAAACTATTGAAGTTTTAGATTTTGATATATTTGAAGTAAGCTTTCTTAAAGCCTGACTCATAAGCCTGGCTTGAAGCCCGACAAAAGAGTCGCCCATTTCGCCTTCAATTTCGGCTTTCGGAACAAGGGCCGCTACGGAATCAACAACAATTATATCGACAGCTCCGGAACGGACTAACTTATCCGCTATTTCAAGAGCTTGCTCGCCGGAATCAGGCTGTGAAATTAAAAGATTATCAATATCCACGCCGAGTTTTGACGCGTAATCAGGATCCATAGCATGTTCCGCGTCTATATAAGCGGCTATACCGCCCAACTTTTGAGTTTCCGCAACCATACACAAAGCAAGCGTAGTTTTTCCTGAAGCTTCAGGTCCGTAAATTTCAATTATTCTGCCGCGCGGAATACCGCCGATACCGATTGCTATATCAAGAGGCAAAGCGCCCGTAGGTATAACATCTACTTTTTCTTTGGAGTGTTTTTCGCCAAGCCTCATAATCGCTTCTTTGCCGAAATCCTTTTCTATCTGAGAAAGTGCTAAATCCAACGCTTTAAGTTTTTCATCTTTTGCCATAAGACCCCCGTTAAAAGTTTTCGACATATTAGCATACAGATGTATTCCTTGTCAAGTTTTACATTTTTTATTTTACTTGCTCTGACGCTGAATTGCATTCGTTCGTATTTTTTAAGCAATTTCAAAACTCGCGGTAAATAACTGCTTTAAGGTTACCGCTCAGACAGTTGAAATTGAATAATCTTAAAAAATTCTCCCTCATATACGCAATAAGGCGTCTGTCGCAAACAAAACCGGATATTAAAAACCAAAACAACAAACAACTTTTGGCTTTTGATTCGTAATTCGTAATTTTGAATTCGTAATTGCCTTTTTATATTCTTACTATTTTGTTTGACTTGCTATTTTTGAAGACATTTCTTGAATCCACTATTATTTTGGAATCTTTTAGAACTTTATCATAATCTATACAGGTATGGTCAGTTACTACTACAACTGCATCATATTTTTTTAAACCGTTAAGATCTTTTTCAGATTTTAGGCTTTTGCCGCAAGTACACTCTTTTATTTCAGGTATATAAGGATCATAATATGACACTTTCGCGCCCTTTGAAACAAGAATGTTTATCACGTCAAGCGCGGGAGATTCGCGTACATCCGACACGTCTTTTTTATATGCGGCGCCTAATGCCAAAATTTTTGAATTTTTCAAAGCCTTGGCTTTTGAATTTAAAGCATCGGAAACTTTTGAAACTACGTATTCGGGCATTTTAGAATTCATTTCGCCGGCAAGTTCTATAAATCTCGAATAAAAATTCAAGGTCTTAAGCTTCCACGACAAATAATGAGGATCCAAAGGAATACAATGTCCGCCTATTCCGGGCCCCGGAAAAAAAGGCATAAATCCAAAAGGTTTTGTCGCTGCCGCTTCTATAATTTCCCACACGTTAAGTTTAAGTTTATTACACATCAAGGCCACTTCGTTAACAAGCGCAATGTTTACCGCTCTGAAAGTATTTTCCAAAAGTTTAACCATTTCAGCCGCTTCCGTAGACGAAACTTTATAAACCTTTGTAAAAGACGAATATACCGCAGCGGCAAGGTCCGTACAGCATTCGCAATGTCCGCCGACAACTTTTGTAGTATTTTCAATACCGAATTTTTTATTAGACGGGTCAATTCTTTCTGGACTGAAAGCTAAAAAGAAATCTTTGCCCGCTTTAAGACCTGTTTCTTCAAGCATAGGTAGCATAAGCTCTTTTGTGGTTCCCGGATAAGTGGTGGACTCCAAAATTATAAGCTGACCTTTTCTTAGTGTCTTCTTTACGTTTTTTGCAGCAGATAAAATATAAGAAACATCCGGATCTTTTGATTTTCTTAAAGGCGTCGGAACGCATATAATAATAACATCTTCTTTTGAAAGGTTGTTAAAATCCAATGTAGCATCAACTTTTTTATTTTTTACAAGTTCTTTTAAAACGTTCGTTTCAACATCGCCAATATAGGATTTACCTTTATTTATGGATTCAACTTTAAACTTATCAACCTCATAACCTGTAGCGGAAAAACCTTGTTTCGCAAGTTCAACCGACAAAGGCAGTCCAACATATCCTTGTCCTATAACCCCGATTTTTACATTTCTGTTATTGATTTTTTGTAATAATTCTTTAAACATTTTTCTTTCCTTTAGTCTGTTTTCCTAAAATTTGCCATCCATTTTCTTGCCATTCCGAACTCGATTCGGAATCCAATTTCACTAAAAATTATAATCTTTTAACAACAACTTGGATACCGTTTTTCAACGGTATGACACTAAGGTGTCAGTTTTATGTTTTTAAACCAGGATTTATTTTCCAGATACCAATTGACGGTCTTTTTTATCCCCTGTTCTAAAGATATCTTAGGTGACCAGCCTAAAACTTTATTTGCTTCTGTAATATTTGCCCATGTAGCGTCTATATCGGCTTTATGAAACGGCCTATAATTATACTTAGTTTTTTTGCCTAGATTTTTTTCTATCAGTTCAATCATATAACTTAGTTTATACGGTTTATTTCCGCCGAGATTTATAATTTTATATTCAGTTTTCTTTAACGCTTTAACAACGCCTCTCGCAATATCTTCCACATAAGTAAAGTCCCTGCTCTGCGAGCCGTCGCCAAAAAGCTCTATTGGTTTTCCCTCATCTATCCACTTTATAAAACGGATTATGCTCATATCGGGTCTGCCTGCCGGACCATATACCGTAAAAAATCTTAAAATTGTAGTATCTATACCGTAAAGATAATGATATGAGTAGCACATGGCTTCAGCGCCCTTTTTTGACGCCGCATAAGGAGATATCGGAGTATTTACTGCAAGAGTTTCTGCAAAAGGCATTTTCTGTCCGGCGTATAAGGATGAGGTTGACGCTAAAATAAATTTATTTATTTTATTTCTTCTGGCAGCTTCCAAAAGATTAAGCGTCCCCATTGTGTTTGTGGAAACGTAAACAAACGGGTTTTCCATACTGTAACGAACGCCAGCTCTCGCGGCTAAATTTATAATTGCGGTAATTTTATGTTTTTTGATTATATTATCAACGGATTTTTTATTTTCTATATCAGCTTTGTAAAAAACAAAGTTTTTTAATTCTTTTAATTCTTTTAAACGGTAATTTTTAACACGGACATCGTAATAATCGTTTATATTATCTATGGCAACTACATTTTTACCGGATTTTATAAGCAATTTACAAACTTCCGCACCGATAAACCCTGCAGCCCCTGTAACCAAAATTGACATACTTTTTCCTTTAAAATTGATTTGAAGATTATATAAAATTAACAATAAAAAAAACAGCCCGATGATGAGAAGGTGAGATGATGGGAAGATGAGTAAAAACAGAACAAAAGCCGTTGCTCAACATCTCATCCTCTAATCATCCCATCTTCTAACGTATTATTCCCCCGCCTAAAACTATATCATCTTTATAAAAAACCACGCTTTGCCCGGATGCGACGGACATCTGAGGAGTATCAAAAATCACTTCCGCGCTGTTTTCCTCTTTAACAGTTACTTGGGCTTGCGAAGGAGCATGCTGCTGGCGTATCTTTGCCATTACTTTAACAGATTCCTTTGGCGCCGTGACAGATCCCCACGAAACTTTTTCGGCAATAAGCGACTTTGAATACAAATCATCCTTTGAACCAAGCACAATAACATTTTGCTTTGCCAAAATATTAATGACATACAAAGGGTCCCCTGTTCCGCCCGGAAGCCCGAGTCCTTTACGTTTGCCTATAGTGTAATTCCAAATACCTTTGTGTTTTCCCAAAACTTTTCCGGTTTTATCAACAATGTCACCCGAATTTTCCGGAAACTGAAGTATATCATTATAATCTCCGCAGTAAAAATCCTGGCTGTCAGGCTTTTCCGCTACTGGAAGTCCGATTTCTTTAGCAATAGCGCGCACTTCGTCTTTTGTAAGATTTCCTAAAGGAAAAAGAGTTTCCGATAAAGTTTTTTGTGAAAGGCGGTATAAAAAATATGTCTGGTCTTTCTTTAAATCTTTCGCTTTTTTCAGCTGGTACATTTTTATATCGTCATTATAAATTATATTTGCGTAATGCCCTGTCGCAAACTTATCAAATTGCAATCCGTTTTTTTTAGCAGCCTCGGGTAAAACGCCGAACTTAATATAAGCGTTGCACCACACACAGGGATTTGGCGTACGGCCGGATTTATATTCGCTTTTAAAATTTTCCAAGACAACTTTTTTAAACTCTTCTCTGCAATCTATTATGCTGAACGGAATTTTCAAAAAATCCGCTATTTTTTTTACGGCTTCAATATCTTTCTCTTTAGGACCAATACAAGCGTTAGCGCCTTCAATTTTTGGCACCGGTAAAGAACTGTCCCAAACGGACATTGTCGCGCCCGTTACTTCGTGCCCCTGTTTTTTTAATAAATAAGCGGCAATAGCTGAATCAACTCCGCCGCTAAGACCGACCAATATTTTCATTCTCTATTTCCTCGATTATTTTTTGTCATTCCGGACTTGATCCGGAATCCATTTTACTAATAACTTGGATTGCTTCTTCGCAACTTTTGTTGCTCATCGCAATGACGACAAAACACTCACTACTAACTACTACCTGCTTTTTCGAAAGCCTTTACCCTCGGAAATAGTCCGCCCTATCGCTTTTATTTTACTTTCCATATTTGCTCTGTGTTCTTCGGAAGATTCCGAAACAAATACTTTACCAGGATATATTTCGTAAAACTTTTTATTATCTATTTCCGTAACATTAGGCATTACCACATTCGCGCCGCTTTGTAAGGCTGTAATACGTCCATCAGTATTTAAAGTTTCCATGGCTGTTGTCGCCGGAATATTAATATCAGGCATTATTAAACGCAAAATTGACATGACTTTTAAAGATAAATCAAAATAATTTTCTTTACCGCTCAAAACGGTGGATTCTTCACTGCTTTCAGAATGACAGACAGATTCATTTAACTCCTCTCCATTTGGGGACAATGTCCCAAAAATCGGCGTATTCGGATTATAAATAAAAGGACCTATTCCAGCCATATCAACAGATATTGATTTTAGAAAAAGAATATCATCTGCTATACTTTCCAAAGTTTGTCCGGGAAGCCCCAGCATTATTCCAGACCCTACTTCATACCCGAGTTCTTTTAAATTTTGAAGACATTTTATTCTGTTTTCAAGATTCATCCCGGGATTTAATTTTTTATAAAGCGCTTCGTCGGTGGTTTCAATTCTTAAAAGATATCTGTCAGCTCCTGCTTGTCTGTATGCTTTATATTCTTCATAAGTTTTCTCACCTATGCTTAAAGTCAAAGCAAGGCCAAGCTTTTTTATTCCGGATATAATCTCAATAATTTTATCGGTTGTGTAATACGGATCTTCGCCGGATTGTAAGACAATCGTTTTATAACCGTAATCTTTAGCTTTAGAAGCAAGCCCGATTATATCTTCCGGCTCTATGCGGTAACGTACTAGTTTGTCATTATCTTTTCTTAAACCGCAATATAAACAATTACGCTTACAGTAATTTGAAAATTCTATTAAACCGCGTAAATGGATTTCGTCGCCGACATATTTCTTACGCACTGCATCAGCCGCAGCAAAAAGAGAATGACTGTCTTCTGCAGCTAAAAGTTCGAGTATTTCGTTTTTATCTAAAATGTGGGTATTTACAACTTTGTCCAATATAGCGTCAATTTTTTTCATATAAATCATTATAGCAAAATCTCTAAAAACAATTTGTCATGTTGAGCAAAACAGCGTAGCCGTGTAGTCGAAACATCTGCCTTTAACGACAGACCCTTCGACTTCGCTCAGGGTGACAAACTATGAAATATTATTGACTATTTCGGCAAGAAAACTGTGGATTTTGACCATTGCAAGGGTGTCCTGGGCGCAATATTTTAAAAGATTCTTTTTGGTTTCAGCTATTTTTTCTTCATCGTATAAACCCATAGCCATGAACGCGAATGCCGCTGCGGCATCGCCGCCTTCGCCTATTTCAAGGCTGTCATAATTCATTTCAGGCACTATAGCAGGAAGAACTTTTTTTATTGAAGAGCGTCCGTGAAAATTTATATCGTAATAATTTTTCCTGAGTATAATTTCAAAATCAACTACTCTTTCGGCAATTTTGTTCAAGGCGTCGCATAAATCCGGAAACAATCCCGCAAGCCTTGATATCGCTATTCTTTCAAAATTGGCATAAGTAATTATGCTCCCTTCTTCCCCTAGACACTCAACAAGTTTTTCAGCTATTTCCCTGCGGCAGTCTTTTTTGTGGTCTCCGATATACTCAAAATGCTCATCAACTTTACCGATCTCAGAACTTTTATCTATGGAGAACTGGGTCAAAAGCTGCGTGTGCGGAGCTATATCAGGAAATAAAGGCATTATTGTTGTTATGGATTCAAAATCAAGATAATAAAAAGGCTCTTTTAAATTATCGAGTTCGGGTTTCAGATTCGGAGATATATAAGTTTTACCGCTCAAAACACAATTTTTAACAATTTGCTGCTGCTCGGTAAGTTCAAAACCTTCTGGAACTTTATCTATTGTGTCAGCTCCTAAAGCAATAAGTTCTTCAATCGCGGGCACGGAAAGCCTTGGTAAATCAAATATGTGATTTTTAATGTCTTTGCCCATGCAATTGTCAAAGACAGGACAATTTTTGCAGGATCTTTTCAAATAAGGCTCAGGCATTTTTTCCGACTCTAGTTCCTCAAAAGCCTTATCTGAAATGTTTAAGTATTCCCCAAGCCTGAGTTCTACTTTTTCGCTGCAGTCAAGCGTTTTAAAAAGAGCGGATGAGTCCATACCAAGACGGTAACCGTTGGCAAGATGCATCAAAGAGGCTTTAGTAACGTTAATACCGCTTTTTTTAAGTACCATTGCGCTGAAAGTCATGTCCTGGACATATTTTACTTTATACTTTCCGCCTGATTTAACCTCAAAAAGATGCCAGGTATTGTCATCAAGTCTTTGCAGCGTATCCGTACGTACGGAAAAACCGTTTGATATAAACGATGCTTCAACAAAAGTTTTGTTTTCGGGATTTTGCAAAAGTTCCTGAGTATATGCAGCGCTGTCCGATAAGTATTTTTTTTGGGCGTTTACCGCATCTGGAAAAAGCTGCCACGATAACTTGTGGACATTATTGCCTTCCAGAGTAAGAAGTTCATTATTTAACCCTTCAAGCCTGGGCAGCATCCCCCTTTTGGACATCCAGCCCAAAGTAGGACAAGAAAGGTAATTTAAAAATACGGTTTTGTTTATGTAACCCATTTTATTAATTTACAAAGTACAGATAACAAAGTTCAAAATTGGAATTTTCGCAAAGTGAAAATCTACTAATAAGTTTCGGCTCTGCCGAAACACAACAATTGTTAATTGTTCTTTGTTAATTGTTCTTTGTTAATTGTTCTTTGTCATTTATCCTTTTCAAATTTTCAACAGCCGAATACGGAACTTTTATTCTGCCCATAAGCGGATGCTCATTATTATACGCTCCGTGACAATCAGAACCGCCTGTTGCGACTAAATCAAATTCTTCAGCTAACGCCAAAAACTTTTTTACGGCGCTTTCAGGATGTTTTGAATGCCAAACCTCAATACCTTTAAGACCGCTTTCGACAAGAGATTTAAATAGAATTTTGTCCGCATAATGAATATAGTAAGGATGCGCCATCACGGGAATTCCGCCGACGCTTAGAATAAGTTTAATTGCTTCTTCGGCAGTCATCGCGTATTTAGGAACATACGCGGGCTTGTTTACGGCAAGATATCTCTGGAATGCATCATTAATACTTTTAACTAATCCTTCATCTGCCATAGCTTTCGCGAAATGCATCCTGCCTATGGATTTTTTTCCGACATTTTCCAAAAAACTTTCATTTTTTAGATTAACGCCGTTTTCTCTTAATTTTTCAAGAATTTTGTATGCTCTATCAAGGCGGGCTTTTCTAAAAATTGATAATGATTCTTTAAGTTTTTCCGATTTGCAGTCTATATAATAACCTAAAATATGCATCTCAGTTATCTGTCCGTCACAATCCGTGGTGCTTGAGGAAAGTTCAATTCCGGGAATTATTTCAAGACTTGAACCTTCCGTAGCTCGCAAGGCTTCGTCAATTCCGTCAACCGAATCGTGATCGGTAATGCTGATTGCGGCAAGATTCATTTTTTTTGCGTATTCCACTACTTCGGCAGGAGAGAATGCTCCGTCGGAATAGTTAGTATGCACATGTAAGTCTACGTATTTTTCAGAAGACATATATTTCCAATTTGTCTTTATCGTATTTGTCTTTAGAGGCATAGTCTTTTGCTTTTAGGCGACGCTTGCGACTGCGAAGCATACCGAAGTAAAGCGGAGCGGCTGGTATGTGAGCCGGCGTATAAGGAAGCATAAAAACAAAAGACTATGTCGATATTAATATTATAAAAGTTCCGATGACAATGCAGCCAAGGCGCTTCTCTCACT
Source organism: Candidatus Endomicrobium labiotermitis (assembly GCA_009778965.1). Lineage (GTDB taxonomy): Bacteria > Elusimicrobiota > Endomicrobiia > Endomicrobiales > Endomicrobiaceae > Endomicrobium > Endomicrobium labiotermitis. The sequence goes on along the minus strand of WRFE01000008.1, from coordinate 30,727 downwards.
CTTCGAGAAAGTAATATGCCCGAAAAGGTCCTGTCCTTTAAACCTTTCAACAAGATAAGTAAGACCGTTTGACGAAGCGTCTAAATAAGGGTTGTCTATCTGGTACGGATCGCCTGTCAATACAATTTTTGTACCGTTGCCGGCTCTTGAAATAATTGTTTTGACTTCATGCGGAGTTAAATTTTGTGCGTCATCAATAATAATATATTGCTGCGGCAAAGAACGACCTCTTATATAAGTCAAAGAATCAACTTCTATTTGACCGGAAGAAAACAAATAATCTATCTTCTCTTCTGTTTTAGTATCAGGATGTCCTCTGTCCATTAAAAATTCAAGATTGTCGTTTATCGCGCCCATCCATGCGCCGAGTTTTTCTTCTTTTGTTCCGGGCAAAAATCCGATGTCTCTTCCCATTGGAATAATAGGTCTTGCGATATAAAGTTTTCTGAAATATCTTTCTTCCACGGTCTTTTGAAGTCCGCAGGCTAAAGCAAGAATAGTTTTTCCCGCACCCGGAAGACCTATAAGCGTAACAAGATTTATATCATTGCAAAGCAATAACTCTACGGCAAATTTCTGCTCAACGTTAAGAGGCTTAAGTCCCCACGGAATAGAATTTTGATGAAATATGGGAGTTAAAGCATTATCTTTTTTTGAAAACTTCGCTAAAGCGCTTTTTGAAGTTCCAGCTTCATCTTTTAAAGAAACAAATTCATTAGGATAGAAATCTTGTTTTAAAACCAGTTTGCCGTCTTTATAAAATTTATCTATTTCTTTCGAGGAAACTTTCACTTCTTTCCAGCCGGCATAAAGCTCGTCCATTTTAACTTTGGACTTTTCATAATCCTGTGTCGGAATGTCAAGAATCTCCGCCTTTATTCTCAAATTTATATCTTTGGTTATAAAAATTACTTTCTCATTTTTTAGTTTAAGACCTACGGCTATAGAAAGAATCTGATTATCGGACTTTTGACCCGAAAAATCTTTCGGCAAATCAACTTCGTGATTATTCATTTCTATTTTTAATATTCCGCCGCTTTTAATCTTTACGCCTTCGGAAAGTTTGCCTTTGCCTCTCAAACCGTCAAGAGCGCGGGAAATTAGTCTGGCGCTTCTGCCTCTTTCATCGTTCAATTTTTTGAAGGAGTCCAGCTCTTCGATAACTGTCATAGGAATAACGACTTTGTTGTCTTTAAACGAAAAAATCGCATCGGGATCGTGCAGCAAAACGTTAGTGTCAAGAACAAATGTCTTCATTTTATCTCCTTTCAAACATTAATTTCACTTCTTAAATATAGTATAAATTATCTGACGGAAACTCGGGCGTACACGTAACATTTATGCCTAATTTTTTAAGAGCGTCTTCATCCGCTTTCGATAACATATGCGAGGAATGGGCGTCACAACCTCTCAAATTTTGAAGTTTTGAAAGACCTTTTTCAGCTAACGGATTTGTGGCGGCGCATATACTCAAAGCGTTTAACACCTCTTCAAGGCTGAGCAAAGGGTTTTTATCGTAAAGGATTTTTTCTTTTAACATAAGCATGGGTTCTAAAACAGTTGGAGAAATAAGATGAATATCATCGGGAATACCAGCCAAATTTTTAATACAGTTCAATACAAGGTTTGAAGACGCCGCTAATACACTTGTGGTTTTTCCGGTTATAACGTTTCCGTTGGGCAAAACCAAAGCCATGGCAGGACAATTGTTTTGTTTAGACTTTTCTAATGCAGGCACAACCGCTAAACCGTATTCCGGAAATATTTCAAGCTGCTTCATTATAATTTCTACTTTTTCAACAGCTTCGATTCCCAAACGTCCTTCTTTATAATAACACCATGTTTTGAAATAGCGTCTAACAACTTCCTGCTTTGCGGCTTCTCTTACAGCTTCGTCATCGGTAATACAATACCCCGCCATATTAACGCCCATATCCGTCGGAGACTGATAAATTTTGTCGGTCCCCATAATTTTGGTAAGTATGTTTTTTACAATCGGAAATACTTCAATATCCCTGTTATAATTCACTGCCGTTTCCCCGTATGCTTCCAAATGAAAAGGATCAATCGCGTTCACATCGTTCAAATCAGCGGTAGCGGCTTCATAGGCAAGATTTACCGGATGTTTTAAAGGCAGATTCCATATAGGAAATGTTTCGAATTTAGCGTATCCCGCGTTTATATTTCTTTTATGCTCGTGATATATCTGGGAAAGACAGGTTGCCATTTTTCCGCTTCCGGAACCGGGCGCCGTAACTACCACAAGAGGTCTGGTCGTTTCTATATACGGGTTAGAGCCGTATCCTTTATCACTCACGACAAGATCTATATTCATAGGATAATCTATAATAGGCTTATGAATATATACTTTTTCTCCTCTGCGCTCAAGCTTATTTTTAAACATATCCGCGGAAGGCTGATTCTTATACTGCGAAATAACAATACTGCTTATGTAAAGTCCCATTTTTCTGACGCTGTCAATCAAACGCAAAACATCCATATCATAAGTAATTCCCAAATCGGCTCTTATTTTATTTTTTTCAATATCAGCGGCGTTAATACATATAATAATTTCTGTTTTTTCTTTTAACTTTTCAAGAAGCAAAATTTTACCGTTTACGTTGAATCCGGGTAAAACTCTGGCAGCGTGAGAATCATCAAAAAGCTTTCCGCCGAATTCAAGATACAGTTTGTGGTTAAACTGCTCTACCCTCTTAAGTATCTCCTCGGTTTGCTTCTCCATATAAGATGAATTATCAAAACTGATTTTCATTTTTTCTCCCGCTTACAGCCATTCTAATGCTACTCTCTGTATGTGTCTTTTGAAATTTTAGTCGGATATTTATTTGAAAAACATGCCGTGCAGAAACCATTTTTACATTTTTCCAAAGCGCAGCAGGCTTTTGCAAGATTATCCAGACTCAGGAACGTCAAACTTTCGACTTCAAGATATTTTTTTATTTTTTCCTTAGACTGAGTTGCCGCGATTAAATGTTCTTTAACAGGCGTATCTATGCCGTAAAAACAAGGAGCTATCACGGGAGGACAAGACAAAGCCAAATGAATTTTTTTTACTCCCGCGTCTTTAAGCATTTTTATAATTCTTCTTGATGTTGTGCCTCTTACTATTGAATCGTCGATAAGAACTATATCTTTGCCGTTGACAACGTCTTTTATCGGACGGAGTTTCAGTTTTGCCGTTAAATCCCTTAAATGCTGTGAAGGCTTAATAAAAGAACGGCCTAAATAATGATTTCTGACAAAACCCGCTTCAAAAAGAATTCCCGAAGCTCTTGAAAATCCCATAGCCGCAAAATATCCTGTATCTGGAACAGGCATAACAATGTCGGCTTTAACGCCTTTCATCTGTTCGGCTAAATAAGCACCCATTTTTACCCTGGCTTCTTTAACGCTTTGCCCGAACACCATACTGTCCGGTCTTGAAATATATACCTGCTCAAATATGCAGGTTGACTGTTTTACCGATTTTTTATAAAAAAACGATTTTTTTATACGCCCGTTTTCTATAACAATTATTTCCCCGGGCTCTATATCCCTTATATATTTTCCGCCCATAACTTCGATAGCGGATGTTTCGGAAGCAAGCATATGGGAATTATCGATTTTTCCTAAAACAAGCGGCCTGATACCGTTAATATCTCTCGCGCCTATAAGCGTTTTCTCTCTTAGAACAACAACAGAAAACGCGCCGTCAAGCATCTTTAAAGATTTCGCGATAACATCCGGAAAACTGCCCTTTGACATCGCGATAAGATGAAGCAATATTTCAGTATCGGAAGTATGGCTGAAAATCGCTCCGCGTTTTAAAAGCATATCTTTTAGTTTTGTAAAATTCGTAAGATTGCCGTCTTGAGCAACCGAAACCTGACCGTGTATGCAGCTCATCTGAAAAGGCAGCGCGTTAACTAAAGAACTTTTCGCGGCAGACGTATAACGTACGTGACCTATAGCGGCAGTTCCAGTGTGCTTATTTAACGCGTCGGAATTTACAAGGCGCGAAACAAGCCCCGTAGAGCGGAAAGTCTTCATACCTTCATTTCCGCTTATGGTTATACCCGACGATTCTTCCCCTCTGTGCTGCAAAGTCATAAGCCCTACGGCAACCAGCGTAGACGCGTCTTGCGTGTTTTCAACTCCGATAATTCCGCCCATATTTTATTCCTTTACGACAAAAATTATTTCCGTCATAATGCCAAAACAAGCGTTCCTGCAACAATTAAACTGCCGCCTATTACTGTTTTTACAGTTATGGCTTCATTTAAAAACATAAAAGCAAAAAGGATTCCGAAAACCAGACTTATTTTATCTACCGGAATGACTTTTGACGCTTCACCTATTTGCAGCGCCTTAAAATAAAACAGCCACGATATGCCCGTAGCAACTCCGGAAAGTATCAAAAAAATCCAATTTTTCTGCGTTAAAGACACTATATCGCCTTGTTTCCCTATGGCAAAAACAAATGACCAGGAAATAACAAGAACAACGACTGTCCTTATCGCGACAGCCAAGTTAGAATTTACATTTTGCATACCGATTTTCGCAAGAATAGCTACCAGAGCAGCAAAAACGGCTGATAAAAGAGCATAAATTAACCACATACACTACCTCTTACTTTTCCCAACATCTAACCTTCTCATCATCTGTCGTTTAAAGGCTTATCATCTCTTCTATATCTTGAAGTCTTTCGTATGAATCAAACGCTCTGAAATATGCCATACTCTTTTCAAGATTAGTTAAAATGGAACATCCGCATCTTACCGCGGTTTTTCTTATCTCCGAATTATTTTTAAGCTCGTCAACAGTTAAGCTTTTGTTTATATTTATTACAAAATCAACTTTACCGTCGATTATCGTATCAACCGCTCTGGGAGTTCTGTTCCAATGAACAATATTTACTTCATAACCGTGTTTTTTTAAATATTCGCCGGTGCCTTTAGTCGCGTAAACCGGAACGCCTAATTTATAAATATTGTCAATAACTTCCATAAATTTAACTTTGTCTTTTTCTCTTCCGGTGCTAAGCAAAATACCTTTTTTAGGCTTTACTATTTTTGTGGATTCCATGGACAAAAGCATAGACTCGTTAAAATTTTTGCCTAAACACCCGACTTCTCCGGTCGAAGCCATTTCAACGCCTGTTACGGGATCTGCGCCGTCAAGTCTTTGAAAACTAAACATCGATGCTTTTACGCCGACATACGGAATTTTGCTTTCATCTATAAGAATTTCTTTAACTTTTTCATTATTCATAACTTTACAGGCGACTTCCGCGAAATTTACGCCCGAAACTTTCGAAATAAAAGGAAATGAACGCGACGCTCTTGCATTACACTCTATAACTTTTACGTCATTATCCTTAGCGATAAACTGTATGTTAAAAGGACCGTTAAGATTAAGACCTTTAACTATTTTTCTGGTTATGTCTTTTATTACATTTGCAGTATGCACATATAATTTTTGCGCTGGAAATACCATCGTAGCGTCTCCGGAATGAACTCCGGCGTTTTCAATGTGCTCGGTAACAAGCGACAACATAACTTCCCCGTTTTTGGCTATACCGTCGCTCTCTATTTCTTTTGCGTCAAGAATAAACTGGGATATTACAACAGGAAAATCCGCGGAAATATCTTTGGTAAGCGACAAATAATAATCAAGGCTTTGCTTGTCGTTTGCAACATTCATAAGAGTACCCGACAAAACAAAACTGGGGCGTATAAGAACCGGGAAACCGACTCTTTCTATAAATTTTTCTATTTCTTCTATTGAAGTTGCCGAAGTCCATTGGGGCTGGTCTATACCGAATTTATCAAGCATCGCCGAAAATTTTACGCGGTCTTCCGCTCCTTCAACGCTTTTCGGGCTGTGACCTAAAATATTAACTTTTACGTCGCTCAAAGGCGGGATTAAATTATTGGGATTTTGTCCGCCCATGCACGCTATTACGCCTTTCGGATTTTCTATGTCAATAATATCCAAAACTCTTTCAAAAGAAAGCTCTTCAAAGTACAGCCTGTCGGAAGTGCTGAAATCCGTAGAAACCGTTTCAGGGTTGCAATTAATAATTACGCTGTCGTTTTTCTTTTGTTTAAAATAACTGCTTGTCATAACGGAACACCAGTCAAATTCAAGACTCGAACCTATACGGTAACTTCCGCTGCCGAGCGTAATTATACTGTTCTTCTCTTTTTTCGGCAAAACATCGCTGTGTATGCCGTCGTAAGTAAGATAGAGATAATTTGATTTAGTCGCATATTCCGAAGATGTAGTGTCTATTTGTTTTACAACAGGGCGGATTTTAAGCTTCTTTCTTAACTTTCTTACACCGAGCGACAAGTTTCTGATTTCTCTTATCGTAAGTTTGTTTTTTCCCGTAGAAACAGCCGACAAATACATTTTTGTAAGCTGGAAATCGGAAAATCCTCTGGATTTAAGGCGAAGAAGATGGTGCTTTTCTATTTTTGAAAAATCTTTATAAATTTCGCTTTTGGTAACAGCGTCGCGCTTCTTTTTTACGTCGAAAAAAGCAGAAAGCTCGATTTCAGCCGAAACAAGATAATAAATATGAGACAAAAACCAGCAGTCTATTTTTGTTTTATCGTGGACATATTCAATGGTTTTACCGCGTTTAAAACTTTCATAAATGGCAAATACTCTCAAATTTGTAGGGTCTAAAAGTTCTTTTTCAAGTTCTTCGTCAGCAGCATTTTTGAAAACGCTGGCAGTAATCCCCTCTTCGTTTTCGTTTACCATTCTTAAAGCTTTCTGCATGGCTTCGCAAAAATTCCTGCCTATTGCCATAACTTCGCCCACGGATTTCATCTGAGTGCCGAGAAATTTTGAAACGCCGCTGAATTTGCTTAAATCCCAGCGCGGAAACTTAAGCGAAACATAGTCCAAAGACGGTTCGTAAAATGCAGACGTTGTACCGGTTACCGGGTTTTTAAGTTCCAGCAAATCAAAACCTAAAACTACTTTCGCGGCTATATACGCTATAGGATAGCCCGTCGCTTTACTTGCAAGCGCCGAAGAACGTGAAAGCCTGGCGTTAATTTCTATGATAAAAAAATCGCTGCTTTGCGGATCTAACGCGTACTGAACATTACATTCGCCTACAATACCAACGCTCCTTGCAATTTTTATGGCAGCGGCGCGAAGCATATTAACGTCTCTGCTGTTTATTGTCTGGCAAGGGGCGATAACAATTGAATCGCCGGTATGAATACCCATGGGGTCAAAATTTTCCATATTGCATATTGTTATGCAGTTACCGCTTTTATCTCTCATAACTTCATATTCTATTTCCTTCCAGCCGTGAAGTGATTTTTCAATTAATACCTGAGGGCAGGACATCAGCGCCGACTGTGTAAGCCTTTTAAGTTCCGCGGGAGTTTTTGCCAGCCCCGAACCAAGCCCGCCTAAAGCAAACGCGGAACGGGTAATTACAGGATAGCCTATTTCTTCCGCAATATTCAACGCTTCGTCAACTGTATTTGCCGTACGGCTTTTTGCAATCGGCAAGTTTATTGACTGCATATGTTTTGCAAACAAGTCTCTGTCTTCAGACATTACCAAAGCGTCAACCTGTGTTCCCAAAACTTTAACGCCGTATTTTTTCAAAACGCCGCTCTTTTCAAGCTCTATAACACAATTTAAAGCCGTCTGACCGCCAAATGATGAAATAATCGCCACAGGTTTTTCAGCCTTTATAACTTTTTCAACCCAAAACGGAGTAAGAGGATAAAAGTAAACTTTTTTATCCGGACCGCTGTTAGTCTGAACCGAAGCGATATTAGGATTGATAACGATTACATCCAAATCTTCTTCAACCAAAGCCTTTATTGCCTGAGAACCGGAATAATCAAATTCCCCTGCCTGCCCTATAGACAATGCACCCGAACCCAACAAAATTACTTTCTGTTTTTTCCCGTTTTTGGGAAGTAAAAAATCTAAAATCGGCATACCTTTCTTCCTTTATATTTGAATTTTATTTTTTTAGTAAGTTTACGAATTCATCCATAACCCAGCTTGTGTCATTCTCGGTATGGAATTGAACAGACATATACGGCTTTGTTTTATGTTTCAAACCTTCCACGGATTCGTCATTGGCATTTTCAAACCAAAGCTCCCAGCCGGGCTGTATTGTCTTTTTGTCAACTGCGTATCTGTGGTTTTGGCTTGTCATATACGCGTGTTTGTCCGGAAGAGAAAAAACGGGCTGGTTATGGCTCCTGTGCCCGTGCGCAAGCCTTTTTGTCTTAGCACCTGCAGCAAGCGCTAATATCTGATGCCCGAGACATAACCCGAAAACAGGTTTCCCGGAACCAAGCACGTCTTTTCTTATTCTTTCAACTAAATCCCCTGTGTTTTGAGGATCGCCGGGACCGTTGGATATAATCCAGCCATCCGCGTCTATCTTTGAAAAATCAGTATCCCAAGGCAGAAGCAAAACTTCACAACCTCTTTCCGCAAGCATTCTTGAAATAGTAAGTTTCGCTCCGCAGTCTATAACGGCAACTTTTTTTGACCCCTTGCCGAATTTTTGTATTTCTTTTGTTGAAACCGACGGCATAAGATTATATTTTGAAGGGTCAACATATTCGTCTTCGGTAAAATTATTTAAAAATTTAAATTTGTTAAGTTTTTCTTTTTTTGCGCTTTCCGAAACAATACGTCCGAAAAGATTCCCGTTTTCTCTTATCATCTGCACCAAATATCTTGTGTCTATACCTGCAATTCCGGGAACATTGTTTTCCAGCATCCATTCTTCCAAAGACATTCCGCCGTCATAATGATGACAGCCGTCGTAAATATCGGAAACTATTATGCCTTGCGCCTTTATGGAATTGCTTTCATGCCCCTTAGTCATAAAAAAATCCCCGCCTTTGGGGGCAGGGATTCCGTAATTACCTATAAGACAGAAGCTGAAAACCAAAATTTGACCTAAGTATGACGGGTCTGACATTGCTTCGCTATATCCTAACATTCCCGTATTAAAAACCATTTCTCCGCTTACAGTTACATCAGCGCCGATGGCGCTTCCTTCAAGAGTTACCCCGTTAGACAACTCGAGATAAGCCTTTTTGTACTTTTTCTGCAAAAGCTTTTCATGTTTTTTCATGGCTTATTCCTATATGTAAAATTTATTTATTCTAATTGTTGATTATAGCATTTTTCGGCTTTAATAAAAAATCATTTTTTCACACAAAAATGTCCTAAAAGTTGAAAACTTTTAGGGTGAAGAATCTTATGAAGTTATTGGGTATTTAAAATTTATGTTGGAACTAATTATAAAACAATTTTATGCGGTCTGTCAATGCTAAAAACTTTACGGATTGTTTTTCAAATAATTTTCAATGGATTTGGCAGCTTTTTTCCCCATACCCATAGCTTGTATCACCGTATCGCCGCCGACAATGTCACCGCCGGCAAAAATACCGGGCACACGTGTCATTAAATTATCATCAACAATGATATAACCGTGTGAGTCTGTTTCAAGGCCTTTGGTAAGCGCCGGTAAAATAGGATTAGGATTTAACCCTAAAGCCAAAACAACCAAATCTGTTTCTATAATAAAATTGGAATTCGCGACTTTAACGGGTTTTCTGCGTCCGGATTCATCCGGTTCGGTAAGTTCCATTTTCACGCATTCAACGGCTTTAACAAAACCTTTTTCATCGCCTAAAAATCTGATAGGATTGGTTAATGTTACAAACTCTACGCCCTCTTCCGCGGCATGATGGCGTTCTTCAACGCGGGCAGGCATTTCATTTTCAGTGCGGCGGTACACAAGTTTTACGCTTTCCGCGCCAAGCCTTAATGCAGTACGAGCGGAATCCATGGCTGTATTTCCGCCTCCGACTACAACGACTTTCTTGCCTTTATATATAGGGGTATCGTATTCCGGAAAAGCAAAAGAACGCATTAAATTGACTCGCACCAAAAACTCGTTAGCAGAATATATATGGTTCAAATTTTCGCCTTCAACATTTAAAAACACAGGAAGTCCCGCGCCTGTCCCCGCAAAAATGGCTTTAAAACCTTCGTTCCATAAATCTTCTACGGACTTGGTTCTTCCGATAAGGCAATTAAGAACAAACTTTATACCCAGACTTTTTAAAAAATCTATTTCTTTGTCCAAAACAAGTATAGGCAGTCTGAATTCCGGTATACCGTAGCGGAGCACGCCTCCGGTATCGTGCAGAGATTCAAAAACCGTTACGTCATAACCCGCTTTCGCAAGATCTCCCGCGCATGTAAGACCGGCTGGTCCCGAACCTATAACGGCAATTTTTATATTATTAGAAAGTATCTCCGGCTTTACTATATCTAAATTTTCGCTTGCCCAATCCGAAGCAAAACGTTCAAGATAACCTATACCTATGGGGTCGCCTTTTTTGCCGAGTATGCACATTTTTTCACATTGGTTTTCCTGAGGGCAGACTCTGCCGCAAACCGCCGGAAGATTATTTTTATCTTTTAAAACTTTTATGGATTGTTCATAGTTTTTACCGGCTATATGTTTAATGAAACCGGGAATATCAATATTTACGGGACAGCCTTTAACGCATTGCGGCGCTTTGCATTGTATGCAGCGCACGGCTTCCGTTACGGCGTCTTTTTCGGTATAACCCGTTGTCACTTCCTCAAAATCTTTATTTCTCTGGTTAGCCGGTCTTTGCGGCATTTTTATTTTTTGCGGCATTTGCACTCCGGATTATCTTCGCATGAATTTTCTTTCGCGAATTTTTCGTCAGAAACTTTTTCAAGTTCTCTAAAAAGCGACAAACGGGAAATAAGTTCATCCCAGTCTATTTTATGAGCGTCAAACTCCGGACCTTCAACGCAGGCAAAACGGGTTTTTCCGTCAACAGTTACGCGGCACGCTCCGCACATTCCTGTTCCGTCAACCATTATGGGGTTAAGCGAAACAAAAGTCGGAATAGAATATTCTTTTGTCAGATTGGAAACGGATTTCATCATAGGAACAGGTCCTATGGCATAAACCATATCTATTTTCTCGCCTTTTTTTATTAAATCTGTAAGAGCTGTTGTAACAAAACCTTTTACGCCTTTAGAACCGTCGTCCGTGGCTATTATAAGTTCATCTGAATTTTTATTTATTTCGTTTTCAAGCAAAATAAGATCTTTATTTCTCGCCCCGATAATTGAGATTATTTTATTTCTTTCCGCGCGTAAATAATTTATAACGGGAAGAACTTCCGCTGTTCCCACCCCGCCGGCAACAGCAACAACCGTGCCGTATTTTTTAATTTCGGTAGGTATGCCTAAAGGGCCTAAAATATCTTTTATACAATCGCCTTCGGCAAGTCTTCCGAGTTGCTTTGTAGTTTTCCCCGCTTCCTGAAAAATTATGCGTATTGTACCGTTTGCAATATCAGCGCTAGCTATCGTAAGAGAAACACGTTCGCCTTTATCATTTATGCGCACCATAACAAATTGCCCCGCTTTAGCATTTTTCGCTATATCGGGAGCAGATATAATATAACTTTTTACGTTATGAGCCATGACTTCTTTGAATACGATTTTAAACATTTTTTACCTTAGAATCAAACAAAAATTTTGATATTTATTTTATAAGATTTATATATTTATGTCAATAAAAACTGCAGAAGATGAGATGCGAAGATGATGGGATGCGGAGCAACGGCTTTAAAGGCAGTTTGCTTCGCATCTTTGCATCCCTGCATCTCTGCATCATTTTCTTACTATTAAAAAACCGACAACAGGTTTTGTTATCGGTTGTAGTATTACTTAATCTATTTACGTTTACATTAAATTGGGCCTGGTAGGACTTGAACCTACGACCATTCGATTATGAGTCGAGTGCTCTAACCAACTGAGCTACAGGCCCGCTAGAAATGTTTGAAGATTATACTTAAAAATATGTTTATAGTCAAATTGACAAAAGTAAGTTGCACTTCCGCTCTTTTGTCATACCGACGAAAGTCGGTATCTAAGTTCACTGTTCATAATAAAAAACAAATGTGGATTCCGTTTTTCAACGGAATGACAAACAAGGCAAAAAATACTCACTAATAGACGCAATAAGGAGCCTGTCGCAAACAAAACGGATGTTTAAAGGCACAATAACGGCGGCGGCAATCAAATTGCCGCCGCCGTTATTGTGCTTTGTTAATTGTTATTTATTATTTGCCGTTCTAAATTTCGTATTTCAGCTTCAAAAACCCGGAAAAGCCTTGTCTTACGCCGCCATAACCGTTTATACTTAAATCCAGCGTCAATCCTTCCATAACTTTCGCGCTTGAACCAAGACCAAATACAAATGTTCCGCCGTTTAATGTCGGAACTTCAATATCAGCTCCATCTATTTTCGCAGTTATGTCTCCGCTAAGTTCGTAATCGTAAGAGAGCGCTGCATACGGCGTAAACATATCGTTTATTTTATAGTCGCCTTTCGCGCCTATTATTATGCGATTAGACATTGTGTAATCAAATTTAAATTTTTCGCCGGTCGGCAAATCAACTTCTGTTCCGCCTGTATTTGTGAACACATATCTTCCGTATCCGTCAATGCTTATTTTTTCATTGATTTGATAAACGCATCCCCCGCCTAAAGCCAAACCGAAATAGATTGAATTGTGGTCAAAATCCGCAGTTATGCCTTCTTCATCGGCTAATTCGGTTGTATAATCGTTTGAAACCTGCCCGCCTCTTATCATTCCTTCCGCATAAAGATTTTTATTTATATCTTTTTTAGCAAGAACGCCGCCGCCTATCGCGCTTGCTTTGCCGTTGCCGGTTATGCCGTTATATTCCGTATCAAAACTTGCGTTAACATATTCTACAAATACTCCCGCGGAAAGAGGAGCTAACTTCATTCCTATACCCGCTACTGCGCCAAACGCGGTGACATCTACCGAAGAACCGGTATTGTATTTAGAGATTCCGCCAAAAGCCGCTCCTATGACTTCCAGCTGTCCTTCCTGTAAACCGGAAGACAGTAAATTACCGTTTGCCATGTCCGCGGCTTGTCCCGCCGCAATAACTGCTCCCGCAACGCCTTCTGACAAAGCTTTTACGTCAGAGTTAGCGTTTATCGCAATAAGAGTGGCATTTAACGTATGAACGCCCGCGCTTGCGGCAGTATCGACATGTAAGTTAAAAGTATTTATCTTGGTTATACCTTGTTTTGTTACTATTTGCGAATTGTTAAGTTCGCTTGCAATACCTGTGACCGAACTGTTCTGCATTAAGACAATTTCGTCGCCGGTATTCAGCTTTACGCCTTTGCCCAAAATTACTTTTACGTTTGCCGAAGAAAGGTCTAATGTATTCCCCGAGTATCCGTTTGCTATAGAAAGAATCGGCGACGTAATATTTGCATCTTGAATATAAAAATTGTAATTTTCAAAACCGTAAATTACGTCAGTCGTAATATATCCGCCTTTAACGTTGAGTGTGTTACCGGTAATATCATCAAATCCGCCAGTTCCTAAGTTTTGCGCCCAGCCGCCGTAAATTCCGTCTGAAACATCTAAATTGCCGATTATTGTAACCGTATTATTTATAGCTTGGACTTTTCCGCCGTCAAACTTACCGTAAGCTTCGCTGCCGCATATATAATATACGGTTCCTGAAAGATTTTCGAGCGTAACGGAATTGTTATTAGCCTGAGCGTTTGATGATTCGGATTCCGCATAACCTCCGTCAACAACATAGACGCTTCCGCCTGTTATTGAAACTTTATTGCCGTTTGCGACGCTTAAAGTATTTCCGCTGCCTGATGCAGAAACGCTTGAAAGACGAGATTCATCCGAATAAGCATATCCGCCGTAAACATAAGTTGACGTTGAATTTATAAGCGTCACGGAATTTTGATTCGCATATTGTTCCCTGGCAATCCAATCGTACTCAGAATAAACATGTCCGCCAAAAACACTACTAACGTTTGAATTTAACATATATACGGAATTTTGGTTTGCCGCGCCTATGCCGGCTTCAAGTCCGATATACGCGCCGTTTACTTCCGTATAATCGTTACTTGTCAAATTTTCAATACGTACGGAATTATTGTTTGTCTCAAAACCGCTGTGACCTATATTTTCATAAGGAGAACCCATGCCGCCGCAGTACAATTGGGCGCCGTATATGTATACGTCATTATTCGCGTTTATATTTTTTACAGAAACGGAATTACCGTTTATTTTAGCGCTTAACTGCGCCCAATCCGAATAAGCGCCATAAACATAAGCCATACGTAAACTGTTTTCTATTGATACGCTGTTTCCGGAGGCAAATACATTATCGCCTTGCGTTTCAGCGCCGCTTACACAGTTGCCGCTTAAATTTGAATTTGATATTGAAATCGAATTATTGTTTGATTGAACTGTTGAGTTTGCAGGGTCATCGGTATAGCTTCTCGCCCAAACGCCTGTAACGTAACTTACTGTTGAATACGATATTTCTACTTTATTGTTGTTAGCTTGTACGTTTGACGTTTTGGAATCCGCATAAGCGCCCCAAACATTCAAAACATTTCCGCTTGTTATTAATACTTTATTGCTATTTGCGAAGTTTAAAGTTTTTCCGCCGGGTGTAAAAGTATCGGTTATAGGATTATAATCCGCGGCCGTATTCTGCGAAAGAGAACTGCCGCCATAAATAGCATTAGCCATTGAATTTACAAGCGTTACGGTATTTTCGTTGGCGTATAACTCTGTAGCCAAAGCATCGCCGTTCGACTGAATATCCCCGCCAAATACATATTCGGATGTTGAGGAATTTAATATATACACTGAATTATTATTCACTTTTCCTATTCCTGCATATATATCGCCGTACGCGCCGGAGATTTTTAGACTATCGCCGCCTGTAAGATTTTCAATACGAACCGAATTTCCTATTGCTTCAAAAACTCCGAAATCTGACTTATTTTTGTATACATCCCAAGAAATAAAATCTCCGCCGTCCAATGCACCGCCGCATATGAACGTGTCATAACCCGACCTCGCGGTCGTATTTTTAACAGAAACGGAATTGTTATTCGCTTTAGCGCTAAACAACGCGGATGAATAAGCGCCGTAAACATTTACTATTCTTAAACTGTTTTCTATTGACAAGCTGTTATTATTCGTAATAACATTCGCTCCGCTACCCGAAGTGCCAAAAGCCTCGCTATTGGACGAATTAAAATACGAATTTGATATTGAAACCGAATTATTATTTGCCTGTGTTATCATGTTTTTCATATCAAAATCGGAATAACTGCCTACATTAGCGCCGATAATGCTGCCTGCCGTTGAATATGCTACTGTAACTTTATTATTATCCGACGTTATATTAGCAACACCGCCTATTCCCATATTACTTCCATATATAGAATACTCCACGGAAGAAGAAGTTACAGAAACTTCGTTCGCGTTTGCTGTGATGGTATATGAGGAAGAAGAAGCTATATTGTTTCCAATGGTTGTTCCGAAAACATATGCTACCCATCCGTGCGAATTAATTACTTCAATCTTGTTTGAATTTGCGGTGATGTTTCCGGTTTTGTCAGCCTCAATGTATATGTCGGCTGAACAAAGGACTCCGTTGACATTCGACATATCTTTAATTGAAATAAAATTTTGGTTTGCATTAATATTTCCTACCGAACCGCTTGTATCAATGTCTATAAAGATATTTCCTATGTAATTACCGCCAGAAACTAATCCGTTTATAGCCGCTGAGCTGTTGCTGACGGTAATATTGCCGATATTTTCATATGTATCAATACCCACGCATGCATTATATATCTTTACATATTCCGACGGTCCTATACTCCAGCCTCCCGGCTGAAATACATTACCTGAAACGCTTATCTGAGTTGAAGAAATGTTAATCTCCGCCGCAGGGTCTGTGACGACGTCGGCATAATACCATGTCCATTGAGCAAACGCCTGACTTGCCGACAGAACTGTTATGCCCGATAAAAATAAAACAAACATTAAAACTTTTTTCATGCTTTTCTCCTGTTTTTTAATGACAATCGTTTTTTAAACCCTGTTTGTCATTGCTGGTCCTGACCCGCAATCTATAAATTACTACGAGATTGCGGCTCAAGTCCGCAATAATGACATCGTTATTTTATAAAAGTTGCTTGATTTTTACAACTTCTCTAAAACCTATTCGTCTTATTCGTTATTCTGCGTCGCAAAGCGTTCACAGAATCTATAAATATTCATAGACCCTGCGACTTCGCGCAGAGTGACACAGCAAGTATGTCAATTAATACTTCCAAAACAAAAAAGAAACAGCCAGTAACAGTATTGTTATCGGCTGTTTCTTTTTACTTTATTCAATTATTAATTATTATTTGTCTTTAAGAGCATCTTGAGGCTTTTATTTCTTTTATTATGTTCGGAATTACTTCGTACAAATCGCCTTCCAAAGCAAAAGTCGCTGTCTGCATCATCGGACATGTCGCGTCTTTATTAATAGCAATTATGGTATCGGCTGAGCTCATTCCTACCATGTGCTGTATTTGCCCTGAAATTCCGCAAGCTACATAAATTTTAGGAGCAACTGTTCTTCCTGTCTGCCCTACCTGATGAGAATACGGTATCCAGTCGGAATCTACTGCCGCTCTTGAAGCGCCTACGGCTCCGCCAAGGAGTTCTGCTAATTCTTCAATCAATTTAAACCCTTCGGGTTTTCCTAATCCTCTGCCGCCGGAAACTATTATATCGGCGTCGGATATATTTATATGCGCGCTTGTATCTTTTATAAAACCAAGGAACTTGGTTCTGTTAAGCAATGTAGCGGCGTCAAATTTGCTTTCGATTATTTCGCCTTTTCTCCCCTGTTCTGCTTTAGCTTCTTTAAAAACTTTGTGTCTTACAGTTGCCATTTGCGGACGGTGATTTGGCGTTAAAATCGTAGCCATAATGTTTCCGCCGAAAGCAGGTCTTGTCTGCATAAGATTTCTTGTTTCCGGATCTATATCCAAAGACGTACAATCTGCGGTTAAGCCTGTCTGGATTTTCGCGGCAACTCTTGACGCGAAAGAACGGCCTATGTTTGTCGCGCCCATAAGAATTATTTCAGGTTTTTCTTTTTCTATTAACTGCGTAAGAATAGCAGCGTACGGATCATCCTGAAACTCGATAAAAACCGGTGCGTCAAAAATATAGACTTTCTCAGCGCCTCTGTCTATTAAATCCTGCGCTTTTGATTTTATATTGTCACCGATTAAAACAGCGCTCAAAGGAACTCCCAATTGTTTAGCAAGTCTTGAACCTTCGTTTAAAAGTTCATAAACAACGTGCGAAATTTCGCCGTGTCTTTGTTCTGCGTAAACCCAAACGCCTCTATAGTCGTCTTTATTTATTGTGACTTTTTGCTCTTCTTTTTTCATTTCTATAGCATCTGCGGGACAATCCTTTACGCAAGCGCCGCAAAATTTACACTGGTTTAAATCTATGACGGCAATATTTGCGTCCATTTTTATCGCGCCGAAAGGACAAGAGCCTACGCAAACCGCGCATCCAACACATTTATCTGCTAAAACTACTATACTGTTTGACATTCTCCAACTCCCTAAAAAAGAGTGAAGAGTGGAGAGTGAAAAGTGAAGATACAGAAAAAAACTAGTCGTATCTTAACTCTTAACTCTTCAATCTTCAATCTGAATTTATATAACGCCCATTTCCGACAATTTTTTTACCAAAGACGATGCTACCGCTGCGGGTTCTCCGGTAAATTTTTCACCGCCGGGCCTTTGAGGCGGCGTAAATATTTTCATAACCTGCGTCGGCGAACCGTTAAGTCCGATTCTTTTATCATCCGCGTTAACTGCCGCCGCAGAAAGGGTTTTGATAACAGCTTTTTTTGCCGCCATTTTACCTTTAAGAGACGCGATTCTCGGATTATTTATTTCTTTAACAACGGTTAAAAGAACGGGAACCGGCGATTCGATTAAATCGTAACCGTCTTCCATCATTCTTTCAACTTTTATTGATTTATCATCAATGCTTTCGATTTTTTTAACATAAGCAATGTGAGGAATATCAAGCATTTCGGCAATTCCGGGACCTACTTGCGCAGTATCGCCGTCAGTTGCCTGTTTACCGCAGAAAATTACGCCGTAATCGCCTATTACTTTTATAGCCGAAGACAAAGCATAAGAAGTCGCAAGAGTATCCGCTCCGCCGAAAGCTCTGTCGCTTACCAAAACGGCTTCGTCGGCTCCTCTTGAAATGGCTTCTCTCAAAGCCGATTCTGCCTGAGGAGGCCCCATTGTCACAACTATAACTTTTCCGCCTATTCTTTCTTTAAGACGAACGCCCTCTTCAATGGCGTATTCGTCAAAAGGATTGATTATTGATTCAACGCCTTCTCTTTTAAGACGTCCCGTTTCATGGTCGATTTGTACGTTTGTAGTATTTGGGACTTGTTTGATACATACTATTATGTTCATACTAAAAACCTCTTAATTAACGACGATGTTGGGAAGATGAGATGTTGAGAAGGTGAGCAACGGCAAAAACTTAAACAACCACAGCTTCTCTCAACTTCCCATCCTCTCATCATCTCATATTCTATTTACTCTTCGCTGCTGATTCTTTTATCAAGTTCAACGCAATTTCGTTTTTCTGTATCTGGCTTGTGCCTTCATATATTGTCGTAATTTTTGCGTCTCTCATCATTTTTTCAACAGGATATTCTCTGCTGTATCCGTATCCGCCGAAAATCTGAACGGCATTCGTAGTAACTTCCATAGCGACTTCGGAACAATAAAGTTTCGCCATTGCGGATTCTTTGCTTGTGCGTTTTTCCGGCGCTTTTGTAAGCTTTTCTGTTGCCGCGTCTATCATTCTTGCAGAAGCATAAAGCAGCGCTCTTGCAGCTTCAACTTTTGTAGCCATATCAGCCATCATATGCTGTATTCCCTGAAATGAAGCTATCGGCTGGCCAAACTGAACTCTTTTTCTCGCGTAAGCCACGGCTTCATCAAGGGCGCCCGCAGCAATACCTAAAGCCTGCGAAGCAACTCCAGGACGGGAACTGTCAAGCGTAGCCTGAGCAACCATTAATCCGTGCCCTTCTTTTCCTAGCAAATTATCTTTATGAACTCTGCAATTATTGAATATCAACTCTCTGGTTGAAGAAGCTTTAATTCCCATCTTTTTTTCTTTTTTGCCGAACTCAAAGCCGGGCATTCCTTTTTCAAGAATAAAGCACGAAATTCCTCTCGGGCCTCTTGAAGGATTGGTTTTCGCGAAAACCGTATATGTTTCAGCGTCACCGCCATTAGTGATAAAGCATTTCGTACCGTTTAAAACATAATAATCGCCGTCTTTAACCGCGGTTGTAGTCATTCCAGTGGCATCCGAACCTGCGCCTGCTTCGGTCAAACCGAAAGCCGCAAGTTTTTTACCTGAAGCTATATCCGGAAGATATTTTTGCTTCTGGGCTTCATTTCCTGCTATTATTATAGGAAGCGTTCCGAGAGCCGTGCACGCAATCGACAAAGCAATTGCTCCGTCAACTTTGCAAAGTTCTTCGACAACCAATACAAGACCCATAATACCAAAGCCCATTCCGCCGTATGCTTCAGGAATATAAAGTCCGCACAAATCAGCCTGCGCGAATTCTTTTACTATTTCCCACGGAAACTCTTCTTTTTCATCATAGTGTTCTCTTACCGGTTTAATCTTTTCAACAGCGATGGTTCTTGCCGTCTCAACCATCATCTGTTCTTCTTCAGATAAAAAATATTCCATTACCATTTAAAACTCCCGTTTAACGACAATTACGAATTGCCTTTTTTTATGTGTTCCAACGCTTCTCTGGCGGCTTCCTGCTGGGCTTCCTTTTTGGAATGCCCCGTGCCTTTGCCTAAAAGCATATTTTTTATATAAACTGCCGCTTCAAATTTTTTGTCGTGGTCGGGCCCGAATTCTTTTATTATTTTGTATTTGGGCAGTTCTTTACAATCCGACTGAGACGCTTCCTGAAGCCTGCTTTTGTAATCTGTTATCTCTATTTCTTTCTGTTCGTCTAAAAATTTCAAAATAAACTTTTGCGCGTTTTCAAAACCGCCGTCAATATAAATTGCTCCGCAAACCGCCTCGAACGTATCGCAAAGCAAACCTTCGCGGTTTCGCGCTTCTTTGCTGTCTTCACTTCTGCCCAAAAAAATAAAATCGCCGAGATTTATAAGTTTAGCCCAATCACTTAAATTATGGGCTGAAACAATTTGCGATTTTAGCTGCGAGAGTTTCCCCTCGGTTTCTTCGGGGTATTTTTTATAGAGAGCGTCCGCGACAACCGCGGACAAAATACTATCGCCTAAAAATTCCATTCGCTCGTTATAACTTTTAAAACCTGACTCCGCCGCACGCGACTTGTGCGTAAGAGCGGTTATTAAAACTTCAAGGTTATTGAATGTGTATTCAATAACCTTTTGAAGTTTTTCAAGCTCTCTATTTTTCATATTTTTTAATAACTACCGTCGCATTATGTCCGCCAAACCCGAGCGAATTTGAAATGGCGCAATGAATTTGCTGTTCTCTTGCTTTATTGGGGACATAATCCAGATCGCACTCAGGATCCGGAGTTTCATAATTTATTGTCGGATGAATAAAACCATCCTGCATAGAAAGCACTGTCGCGGCAAGTTCCACTCCCGCGGCGGCTCCCAAAAGATGTCCTGTCATCGATTTTGTCGAAGATATAGGAATCTTATACGCTCTTTCGCCGAAAACTTTTTTTATCGCAAAAGTTTCGGTTTTATCATTTAACGGAGTTGAAGTTCCGTGAGCGTTAATATAATCTACTTCATCTTTTGATATTCCTGCGTCAGCTATGGCTTTTTCCATAGCAAGAATGGCAGCTTTGCCTTCCGGTTCGGGCGCGGTTATATGGTAAGCGTCGTCTGAAGCACCGTAACCCGCAAGCTCTGCGTAAATTTTTGCTCCTCTTGCCAAAGCGTGCTCAAGAGTTTCAAGAATTATAATGCCCGCTCCTTCTCCCATAACAAAACCGTCACGGTTTTTGTCAAAGGGTTTGGAAGCTTTTTGCGGCTCGTCATTTTTTGGAGAAACGGCTTTCATATTGCAAAAACCCGCAAGTCCTAAAGGAGTAATAACTGCTTCAGCTCCTCCGGAAACTACTACATCGACATATCCGCAGCGAAGCATATTTAACGCGTCGCCCATAGCGTGGTTAGCGGAAGCGCAGGCGCTGGTAACTGCATAATTGGGTCCCGTAAAACCATACTGTACCGCAATTTCGCCAGGAAGCATGTTGGTTATTATCATAGGAATAAGAAAAGGGCTCACTCTTCTTGGTCCTTTTTCAAGGAGCGCCTTTTCTTCTTCTTCTATAACATCAAGACCGCCCATGCCCGTACCGGTTATAACGCCGATTCTTGACATATCCTCTTTGGAAATGTCAAGACCGGAATCTTCAATAGCCAATTTCGCGGCAGCCATACCCACCTGCGTGAATCTCGCCATTCTTCTCGCTTTTTTCTTATCAACAAACTGTTCAGGGTTAAAATCTTTTATATAACCGCTGATTTTTGTCGAAAAATCGCTTATGTCAAAATGCTCGATTGCAGAAATACCGGACTTGCCTTCTTTTAACGACTTCGTAAATTCGGCATTACCGATACCGATAGGCGTAACTACGCCTATACCTGTTATAACTATTCTCTTTTTCATTTTCAGCCTATTTTTATTTATTTTCCGGCGTGAGCTTTAATATATTCAACCGCATTTCCTACGGTTTGAATTTTTTCAGCTTCTTCGTCAGGAATTTCCATACCGAACTCTTCTTCAAATGCCATTACGAGTTCTACCGTGTCTAAAGAGTCAGCGCCTAAATCGTTAACAAAAGATGCGCCTGTTACAACTTCAGCCGGATCAACGCCTAACTGCTCAACAATAATTTCCTTCACTCTAGCTTCAAAATCTGCCATTTTACTGCCTCCCTTTTTGTTATCTGCACTACTTTATTGTAGTTGCATTATTTTTATGTCAAATACTACTTACTGCCAATTCTTCTAGCCACAATTAACAATTTCAAAACAACTTTTGCCGTAAATTTATTATTTATTAATTATTCTCTGCCGTTACATATACATTCCGCCGTTTACCGCTAAAATCTGACCCGTTATATAAGACGAATCATCGCTTGCGAAAAACAACGCTGCGTTTGCTATGTCAGCAGCTTCGCCAAGCCTTGAAAGCGGAATCATATCCGACATTGCTTTTTTCTGGTCTTCGGTTAATTTATCTGTCATTGCCGTGCGGATGAAACCCGGAGCAATCGCGTTTACAAGAATATTTCTTGAAGCAAACTCTTTCGCGCAGGTTTTTGTCATAGCAATTACGCCGCCCTTTGAAGCGGAGTAATTAATTTGTCCGGCATTACCCATCTGACCTACAACCGAAGCTATATTTATTATTCTGCCTTCTCTCTGTTTAAGCATAGGTTTTGAAACCGCTTTTATACAGTTAAACACACCTTTGAGATTAACCGCGATTACCGCGTCCCATTCGGTTTCGGACATTCTCAAAACAAGATTGTCCTTTGTTATTCCGGCATTGTTAATAAGTATATCTATTTTAGAGAATTTGTCAAGCGAGGACTTGACGAGGTTTTCACAATCTTCCAACTTTGCAACGTTTGCCGCAACGGATAAAACTTCTACCCCGTACTTTTCTTTTATTTCTTCGGAAGTTTTTTGCGATACTTCAGCGTTAATGTCCGATATAACAACATTAGCTCCTTGCTGAGCAAAAACTTCGGCAATTGCTCTGCCGATTCCCTGGGCTGAACCCGTTATTACTGCAGTTTTTCCTTTAAGTTTCATATTTTCTCCCATACCTTAATTAATTGTTAATAGATGTTATTGTTTTTTCCAAAGAAGCGCAGTCTTCAACATTCAGCGCTTTTTTGGATTTGTCTATTCTTCTTAGCAAACCGGACAAAACTTTTCCGGGACCGACTTCTACGAAAGAGTCAAAACCTGCGTTTATTATATTTTGAACGATTTCATCCCATTTTACCGGACTTTTAATTTGCCTTACAAGCTTATCTTTAACTTCTGCCGCATCTTTTGTAAGCATCGCGTCGCAATTAGTATATGTATAAAACAACGGGTTATTGAAAGTATATTTTTTCAGTTCTTCATTCATCATATCGGCAGCCGGTGACATAAGCGATGAATGGAAAGGACCGGAAACATTTAAAATTACGCATTTTGTCGCGCCTGCTGCTGTGGCAAGTTCAACCGCTTTTTGAATGGCGGCAAAAGTTCCCGCTATTACAATTTGTCCGGGAGAATTAAAATTTACCGCTTCGCATACGCCCAAAACCGATGCCTGTTTACATATATCTTCAATTGCAGCTTTTTCCATACCTATTATAGCCGCCATTGTTCCGGGGTTTGCTTCCGAAGCTTTTTGTATAAATTCGCCTCTGGCTTTTACCATAGTCAAGCCGTCCTGAAAACTAAAAAAACCGGCCGCGCATAAAGCCGAATACTCCCCCAAAGAATGACCGGCTGAAACAAATTCGTATTTTGAAACGTCTATATTCTCTTTTAAAACTTCAAAAGCAGCCATACTTACGGTAAAAATCGCGGGCTGTGTATATTTTGTTATTCTTAAAGTTTCTTCAGGACCCTCAAATATGATTTTTTTGAGTTCTTCCCCTGCCAAATCTATTATTTCTTTGGCTTTCGGATATTTATCATAAAGTTCTTTTCCCATACCTACAACTTGAGAGCCCTGTCCCGGAAACAATAATGCTATTTTCATAAAAAATCCTTTAAAAAAAAGCGTAGATTGAATTATCTTCAGTCTACACTCTTTTAATCTATACTCTGATTACTGCGGCGCCCCATGTAAAACCGGCGCCAAAAGCCACCAATTCTACAAGATCACCTTTTTTAAGCTTATTCGTTTTTATAGCTTCATCCAAAGCTGTTATTGTAGTAGCGGATGAAATATTGCCTGTTTTATGTATATTTACAAAAACACTTTCCATTGAAAGTCCGAGTCTTTTTGCCACAGCTTCTATTATTCTCATATTTGCCTGATGAGGAATAATAAGTTTTATGTCTTCCAGCTTTTTGTCCGCTATTTCAAGAGCTTTTTCAGCGGCAAGAACCATTTTCGGCACAGCGGCTTTGAAAACTTCTTTTCCTTCCATTCTTATAGAGTGCATTTTATTCTCAACGGTTTCCACGCTGGCGGGATTTGCCGCTCCGCCGGCCTGAAGATTTAAAATATCGGTATGCAAACCGTCCGAGCCTAAAAATACTGATAATATATCGTCATTTTCCTGAGAAGCGGATAAAACCATAGCACCGGCGCCGTCACCGAACAAAACACAGGTGTTTCTGTCTGTCCAATCTGTAAATTTAGTTAACTCTTCCGCGCCAACAAGCAAAACCGTTTTGTACATACCGGACTCTATAAAAGCTTTAGCTGTTGCCATTGCATATATAAAACCGCTGCAAGCCGCAGATAAATCAAATGCAGCCGCATTAACTGCTCCGAGTTTTTTTTGTAAAAAACATGCAGTCGACGGACACAGCATGTCAGGGGTTATTGTAGCAAGCAAAATTAAGTCTATTTGTTCAGGAGAAATTTCAGCGACTTTCAAAGCCTCTTTAGAAGCTTCGCAGGCTATATCGGAAGTAAGCTCGTTTTTTTCGGAAATATGCCTTTCTTTTATGCCGGTTCTTGTGCTTATCCATTCATCGGAAGTTTCTACAATTTTTTCCAAATCGGCGTTTGTAAGAACTTTTTTCGGAAAATATGAACCCGTACCTAAAATTTTTACGCCTATTTTTTTATCCATTTATTTAACCGCTTATATACCGTATTTTGCTATTGCTTCTTTAATTTCGGTTGTAAGGTCGTGTTCTGCCGCACGCGCAGCTGAAAACACTGCATTTTTAACAGCTTTGGCATCTGAACGGCCGTGACCTATAAGGCATACGCCGTCAACTCCAAGCAATGGCGCCCCGCCAAATTCGCTGTAATCAACTTTTTTCTTTAAATCTTTCAAAGCAAACCATAAAAAAGGAAGAGAAGCCCACGATATCGGATGCTCTTTAAATCCTTTTTTCACAAGTTTTAACATCATTTCGGCAATACCTTCACCGAATTTTAAAACAATGTTCCCAATAAAACCGTCGCATATTACAACATCGACTTTGCCTCTGGGGATATCCCTGCCTTCTATATTGCCTACAAAATTCAAATTTGCTTTTTGTATAAGATCAAAAGCTTTAAGCGTAAGTTCATTACCCTTTGTAGGTTCTTCGCCTATTGAAAGCAAACCGACTTTAGGCTTTACTATGCCCATGACCCTTTTACAAAAAAGATTTGCCATAATAGCGAACTGGAACAAATGTTCCGGTTTGCAATCAACGTTAGCACCCATATCGGCAATTATGCAAGTTCCGTTAACAGTAGGAAAAGAAGTCGAAATGGCAGGTCTTAAAACGCCGTCTATTCTTTTTAAATAAAACAATGCCGCAGCCATCGCTGCGCCTGTATTTCCCATTGAAACAAAAGCGTCGGCTTTTCCGTCCGCGACTAATTTCGCAGCTACCGACAATGACGAATCCTTTTTTTGCCTTACGGCTTTAGCAGGATGTTCGTCCATACCGATAACTTCCGTGGCGTTGGCTATCTCTATGTCAAGCGAAGTCACATTATATCTTTTGTGATGTTTAAGAAGCTCCTGAGAAATTAATTTCTCGGGACCCACAAGAATTATCTTATGATTTGAACCTATAGCGGCAAGAACCGCTCCTTCGACCGTAGCCTCGGGAGCATTATCTCCGCCCATAGCATCAAGGGCTATTATCATTTTTTAGGCGCCTCTTGCTGGGCTTCCTGAGCAGCGGCAGTTTTTTTAACTTTTCTGGCAACGATAAGTTTACCGTTGTAAAACCCGCATTCAGGGCATACTTTGTGAGGCTGTTTAGGCGCTCCGCAATGTGAGCATTTACCTGCATTAGGAGCCGTAAGTTTGGAATTTGCTGATCTTCTGGAATCCCTGCGATGAGGGGTGTGTTTTCTTTTTGGATTTGGCATTTTTACTTCCTCCGGTTATTTTTTATTAAATAAAGTTTCCCATCTTTCTTTGGCGAAATCTTCGTTTTGTTTTTGTACGCAGCTGCATTTATCATTTTCTTTATTGTGCTTACCGCATTCCGGACATATTCCCAGACAATCCGGTCCGCATAAAGGTTTTGAGGGTATTTCAAGAACTATAAGCTGGCGTATTTCTTCGCCCATATCGGTTTCGCCGCTTAAAAGATCCATATCGGTTTCTATGTCAATTTCAACAGGATGACGGTAAACCGAAAGACAGCGCGAACATTCAATCTCAATATAACCTTCAACCGCGCCGCTGATATATACCGCATCATCTGATATTTTAGTAACCTTAAGCCACACGGCAATATTTGACGGGAAACCTATATCCCCTTCAAATTTTTCCACCCTTCTTTCAATTGTGGCTGTATTTAAAAAATCCGATGCGCTTATTATAAGTTCTTTCATATTACACTAAAACCATTTGATTATAAAAATTAGTCTATTCGTTTGTCAAGACTTTTTTAGCTTCTCTTGCTATCATCAATTCTTCATTTGTAGGTATTATCATGACTTTAACTTTAGATTCGGGAGTCGAAATATACCTTTCGCTGTTTAAAGGTTTGGCGTTTTCTTCAACGTTTATTTCTATGCCTAAAGACGACAAATTCATGCAAATCTTTTCTCTGACCGTCGGAGAATTCTCTCCAATGCCCGCTGTAAAAACAACCGCGTCAACGCCGTTTAAAGCTCCGAAATAAGCGGCTATATATTTTTTTATACTGTAACAAAGCATATCAAAAGCGAGTTTAGCTTTTTTGTTGCCTGCGGCAACGGCTTTAACTATGGTCCTCATATCTCCGGAAAGTCCCGATATTCCCATAAGACCGCTTTTTTTGTTTAACAAAACATTCAAAGCGGCGGCGTCTTTATATTCAGTATAAACGTCAAGCAAATAAACTAATATAGCGGGATCAATGTCCCCGCATCTTGTACCCATCACTACGCCTTGTAAAGGAGTAAAGCCCATTGAAGTGTCTATAACTTTCCCGTTTTCTATGGCAGTAATACTTGAGCCGTTTCCCAAATGCGCGGTAATAAGTTTAAGTTCGTTTAAAGGTTTGCCAAGCATTACGGCAGCTCTTTGCGAAACATAATTGTGCGAAGTTCCGTGAAATCCGTATCTTCTTATATGGTCTTTTTCATAGAGTTCATAAGGAAGCGCATACATATACGCATAATCAGGCATTGTCTGGTGAAAAGCAGTGTCAAAAACCAACACCGACGGTATTCCGGGAAGCATTTTTTCTACGGCCTCAATACCCGCATAATGAGCCGGATTATGTAAAGGCGCAATAGCAAAACACTCTTTCAAACCTTCTTTTACGTCTTCGGTTACAATAACCGGCTTTGAAAATTTTTCACCGCCGTGAACAACTCTGTGGCCCACAACGGCAATTTCATCTATACTTTGTATGCTGCCGTTTTCTTTATCAAGCAGCTCATTTATTATAAGTTCCACAGCTTGGGTATGGTTTTGCACTTTCACTGAATCTTTTTTTTCTTCCTGTCCGATAGACTGTCTTTTATAATAAGCCTCGGGAAGACCGATACATTCCACTATTCCCCAGGCAATTTTCTTTTCAGTATCCATCTTAAACAATGTATATTTAACTGACGATGAACCGCAATTGACCACTAATACTTTCATATTACAACCCCTTTTAACGTCAATTACGAATTCAAAATTAAGGATTACGAATTAACTGCAAACAGCCTTTGTCTTTTATTCGTAATTCGTCATTCGTAATTTGTAATTATTTTACTCCAGCCAATCGTTATAATCGTACTCCGCAATTTCTTCGGCTTTAAAAAAGAAAGAAACTTCTCTTTTCGCGTTTTCAATGCTGTCTGAAGAATGAAGCGCGTTTCTTCTTCCGTCAGTTCCGAAAAGATTTCTCAAAGTTCCTTCCGCCGCTTCTTTAGAATTTGTCGCGCCGATAACGCTTCTTACTCTTGTTACGGCATTTTCCCCTTCCCATGCCATAACTATGACAGGTGCGGAACAGACAAAATTTATTAAAGGTTCAAAAAACGTTTTTTCTTTATGAACGGAATAAAATTCTTCCATTTCAGTTCTTGCAGGTTTTAACATTTTTAAACCGACAAGCTTTAATCCTTCGCCGTTAAACCTTTTTATTATGTCTCCGGAAAAATTACGGCAAACCGCGTCAGGCTTAATTATTGCCAGTGTTCTTTCCATTATTTAAGCTTCTCTATAAGGGCATTACCCATTTCTTTTGTTCCGGCAGTACCGCCCAAATCGTAAGTTACCTGTTTTTTCTCCGCGATAACTTCCGACACGGCTTTTTCAAGCCTTGCAGCCGCGTCTGTTTCGCCTAAATGGTCAAGCATTAATTTGGCGGACAATATTAACGCAGTCGGATTAACTTTATTTAATCCTTTATATTTCGGAGCAGAACCGTGCACTGCCTCAAAAACCGCAATATCTTTCCCGAAATTCGCACCGGGAGCAACTCCTAATCCGCCGACTAATCCCGCGCATAAATCCGAAAGTATGTCGCCATAAAGATTCGGCAAAGCTATAACGTCGTACAGTTCGGGCTTTTGAACAAGCTGCATAGCCATATTATCTATAAGTCTTTCTTCGTATTCTATTTTACCTTCATAATCTTTCGCTACTTCTCTTGCGACCTTATAAAAAAGACCGTCTGTGCATTTCATTATATTGGCTTTCGTTACCGCAGTAACTTTTTTTCTGTTGTGTTTAACCGCGTGTTCAAAAGCAAAACGAACTATTCTTTCAGTACCGAAAGCGGAAATAGGCTTTATGGATATGGCCGAATGTTCTCTTATTTTATTTTTTGAAAGTTTAATTATTTCAAGAGCTTCCGGAGTATCTTCGGTATATTCCACGCCTGCATATAAATCTTCAGTATTTTCTCTGACAACAACCAAATCTATGTCTTCATATTTTGATTTTACGCCTTTATAGGTTTTGCAGGGTCTCAGGCATGAATATAAATCTAGTTCTTTTCTTATTGCAACGTTAACCGAACGAAAACCTGTGCCTATGGGAGTTGTTATAGGACCTTTCAAAGCAACTTTATTCTTCGCTATAGAATCCAAAGTGCTTTGAGGAAGAGGAGTTCCTTCCTTTTCCATTATATCAACGCCGGCATGAGCGATTTCCCAATCAATTTTAACGCCTGTTGCTTCAACAACTTTTGCCGTAACTTCAGTAATTTCCGGACCTGTTCCGTCACCCGGAATAAGAGTAACTTTATGCGCCATTTTAAACTCCTAAAACAGATTTATTTTTCAATAAAATATAGGGTTGATTGTACTGTTTTTGCGACGAAATGTCAAATACTATCTTTTCGTTTTATTTATTCAAGCGCCGAGCGCATTCATTATAAATTTTCAAAACAATTTGCGGAACTTGCGGCAAAGAACGACTTTTAAGGTTGCCGCTTCGGACAGTCCTCAATTGTAATTTTAAAAATTTCTAATTCATAAACCGCGCTAATGCGCCTTGAAATAAACAAAACAGGGGTTTTAAGACAAACACCTAACGGCAAAAAACACTCATAAACATGTGTATGCGGCAAATACAAATCAAAATTTTTGATATTGCAAACAAAACCGAATGTTTAACAAAACGAAACGTCAGCGGCAAGAATCAAATTGCCGCTGACGTTTTTTGTTATTTGCCGTTGATTCGTAATTCGTAATTTTGAATTTGTAATTGCCGTTACTCTACTATTATTTCCACTCTTCTGTTTTTCGCTCTGCCTTCTGCCGTTTTGTTTGATTCTATCGGCTTCGTCTTTCCATATCCTACCGTTTCTATCTTATCCGCGTCTATTCCCAATTCCACTAACTTCTTCTCTACCGTATTTGCTCTTCTCTTGGATAACGCTTCATTGTAATTATCATCCCCTACTTCGTCCGTATGCCCTTCTATCGTCACTTTCTCATAATCCAACTCTCTCAATGCTCTTGCCATTCCGCCCACCGCTTCTTTCGCATCAGGCGTTAAGTCAAACTTGTCAAAATCAAATAATGCTCTGGTCAACCTGAATCCTTTCGCTTTCGGTTTTCCTTTCACCTCTATCAACTCTATCTCTTTGCTCTTTTCTTTTTCCCTAAACATCGTTATTTCTTTTTCTACTTTTATACTGCTTTCCTTCGCTTCTTCCGAGAACTTTCCTGCTCTTGCTGCTGCTTCTTTTGCTAATTGCGCTGCTTCTTCTGCCTTCTCTGCAGCTTCTTTCGCTTTTGCTGCCGCTAATCTTGCTCTGCTTTCTCTCAAATCTTTCTCTGTCTTTGTCAGTCCGTCTGTTTCTTTGGCTGCTATCGCCGCTTTTTCCGCGGCTTCTTTTGCTAACTGCGCCGCTTTCCATGCTTTATCGGCCGCTGCTTCCGCTTTCTTCGCTTCTTCTTTCGCCAATCTTGCCGCTTCTTTTGAACTTTCTATTGTTGTCGCGCTTTCTGCTTCTTTTGCGTATTGTTCCGCTCTTGCCGCTGCTTCCAATGCTTCTTTCAATGCATCCTGCGCTTCTTCATTATTTTTATAGGCTTCTTCTCTGGCT
>WRFE01000007.1 GCA_009778965.1 Candidatus Endomicrobium labiotermitis | reverse complement strand
TATTCGGCTAAATCTGAAACTACGCGGAATGCTAAGTAAGGTTTTTGAGCTCCGTCAGGAGCAAGTACAGGGTAGATGCTGTTTGGCAACAGACTTGTTATTGCGGTATTTTGCAACAGGTAGTTGTAAAGCTTAACGCCTATGGACATATTGATACCTCTCTAAACTAAAACAAATGTTTTATGGGGTACAAAGCGCTACATTCAACTTTCTATCAACTTCTTTAAGTCTTCCTTCTTGGGTAATACGGTTAAGTATTTGCTTGCAAATATTTGTTTATTATTTTTAGGCAAAGTATATTCAACAACAGCTTCCTCTTTATCTTGGCATAAAATTATGCCTATAGTTTTGTTTTCGTCTTTTGTTTTTACCTTTCTATCGTAATAATTTACATACATCAGCATTTGTCCGATGTCTTGGTGTTTCAGTTTGCCGATTTTCAAATCTATCAAAATAAAACATTTTAACAATCTGTTATAAAACACCAAATCTACTCTAAAATGCTCTTCATTAAAAGTAAATCTTACCTGTCTGCCTACAAAAGAAAACCCTTTGCCAAGTTCAAGCAAGAATTTTCCTATTTTATCTATAAGTTTCTGTTCAAGTTCGTTTTCAGAATAGTCGTTTTGCTCTGATAAACCTACAAATTCTAAAATATATGGGTCTTTGATTGCGTCTTCCGGCTTTTCTATTAGCAGCCCTTTTGTCGCAAGCGTTAAAATCTTTTTTTTGTTTTTGCTTAGAGACAGACGCAAGTATAAGCCTGAGTCATACTGCCTTTTAAGTTCCCTTAAACTCCAATTATTTTCGATGGCTTCTATTTCGTAAAACTTTCTTTCATTTTCATCAGATATTCTCATTAACATCAAGTAATGAGACCAACTTAGTTTGAATTTGTCAGACAGTGTCTGACCTTTTTGAGATTTAGCAGACAGTGTCTGCTGTTTTTGATATGTAATATAAAAACTTCTCATTTGTTTTATATTGGTTTCAGAAAACCCTTTGCCGTTTTCTATCGTCAGCCTTTCTGAAATTGCCAATATGAGCTTATCACCGTACTCAGCGCGGTTATTTCCTTTCTGTTCATCTTCAACAATCATTCTGCCTATTTCAAAATAGGTTGTCGTCATAGTATAATTTATTAACGACGTTATTCTATACCGCGCATTTTTAACAAGCGCGGAAATATTTTCTATTAAGTTGTTGTTTAATGCTAATTTATTCATAGCCGTATGTCTGTAAACTAAAATTTAAAAACTGTTTACGCATATAAAAATTATTTCCATTTCAGAGTCGGTTTTCTTGCGGCTTCCACTTCGTTTAATCTGGCTACCGGCGTATTTACCGGCGCGTCTTTAACTTTTTGAGGTTCGTTTACCGCTTCTTCAAAAATTATCTTGTTTAAAATTTCTATAAATTTGTCCAATGTTTCTTTGGATTCGGTTTCAGTAGGCTCTATCATCATTGCTTCTTCTACGATAAGTGGAAAATACACCGTAGGCGCGTAATAGCCGTAATCTAGAAGCCTTTTGGCAATATCTAAGGTTCTTATGCCGTTTGCCGCTTTAGGCGATAAAACGAACTCGTGCATGCATCTGCCGCCCGCGGGAACGGCTATTTTGTCTTTAAATTTCGCAAGCATATAGTTTGCGTTTAATACAGCCTGAGCAGACACATTTTTTAAACCGTCGCCGCCCAAAGCTTTAATGTAAATATACGCTCTCAGAATTACGGGAAAATTCCCCATAAACGCTTTGACGGAGCCGATAGTTTTTGATTTTTTATAATTTAAAACGTATTTTTCATCTTTCTTTTCTACTCTGGGGACAGGCAAAAACTGTTCCAAAAATGATTTAACGCCTACAGGTCCTGACCCGGGACCGCCGCCGCCGTGCGGTGAAGAAAATGTTTTATGGAGATTTATGTGCATTACGTCAAAGCCTAAATCGCCCGGACGCGCGAAACCCATAAGGGCGTTTAAATTAGCGCCGTCATAATATAATAGAGTTCCGTTTTCATGGCAGACTTTAGATATTTCAACTATTTCCTTTTCAAAAACGCCCAACGTGTTAGGAACGGTAAGCATTATTGCCGCAACGTCTTTCGTAAGAACTTCCTTTAGTTTTTCAATGTCTATGCTGCCGTCCGGTTCGGATTTTAAAGGAATAGTTTCATACCCTGCAAAAGCCGCGGAAGCAGGGTTTGTGCCGTGCGCGGAGTCAGGAACTATAATTTTATGTCTTTTTTCTTTTATGGCTTTAAAATGAGCGGCTATTATCAAAAGCCCCGCGAATTCCCCGTGCGCGCCTGCCGCCGGCTGTAAAGAAAAAGCGTCCATGCCGGAAACTTCGCATAAATCCCTTTCAAGTCCGTGCATTATTTCTAGAATTCCCTGCATTGTTTCAGCAGGCTGGTACGGGTGAGCCATATTAAACGATTCAAATTTCGCGATTCTTTCGTTTATTAAAGGGTTATATTTCATTGTGCAGGAGCCGAGCGGATAAAAAGCTGTGCTTAGCGCGTAATTCTTTCTGGAAAGGTTTGTAAAGTGTCTTAATAAGTCATTTTCGGCAGCATTAGGCAGACCTAAGTCCGACTTTCTTTTTAAATGATCGGGAATTGAAACGTCGGTTTCCATATCACAGTTTATTTCATAAGCTGCTTTACATTCCGACGATAATTCGTTTAAAAGTTTTTCCATATTTATTCCCTTATAGTTTTTGGTTGTCATTCCGCACTTGATGCAGAATCTATTTTCACTATTATCGTCATTGCGGGCTTGACCCGCAATCTATTCCTTACGTTTTTAACAAGTAACGTGGATTCCGTTTTTCAACGGAATGACAACATAGGAAATATTATGCCTTTGCCAACAGTTCTATTAATTTATCTATTTCGGATTTTGTTCTTTGCTCCGTCACACAAAACAACAGACAGTTTTTAAACTGTTTTCCATGGTTTGACAAATCAAGCGGTCCCAAAATGCCGTTTTTTATTAAGTTTTTGTCTATTTTTTTGATGTTTTTGGTTGTTTCTATAACAAATTCATTGAAAAATATCGAATTTTCGAATTTTGCTTTAAAACCGTCGATATTCTTTATTTTATGAAAAGCGTATCCGGCTTTTGACATATTTGTATCCGCAAGTTTTTTTAACCCTTCGTTTCCCCAGCCTGACAAATAAACGCATGCAGCCAAAGCGTTTAAGGAAGCGTTTGTGCATATATTTGACGTGGCTTTTTCCCTTCTTATGTGTTGTTCCCTAGATTGTAAAGTTAAAACAAATCCTCTTTTTCCATTTTTGTCTATGGTTTGTCCAACTATGCGGCCGGGCATTTTCCATTCCAACCCTTTGCGTACCGCCATAAATCCTATATTGGCGCCGCCCGCGCTTGCAGGTATGCCTAAAGGCTGTCCCTCTCCTACCGCTATATCTGCCCCGTATTCACCTGGAGCCTGGAAAACTGCCAAAGATAAAGGGTTTACAACCGCGGTAAACAATACGTTATTTTCTTTTGCCGCGGAAGATAAAACCTGCAT
Organism: Candidatus Endomicrobium labiotermitis; assembly: GCA_009778965.1. Lineage (GTDB taxonomy): Bacteria > Elusimicrobiota > Endomicrobiia > Endomicrobiales > Endomicrobiaceae > Endomicrobium > Endomicrobium labiotermitis. Next base: position 37,417 of record WRFE01000007.1, on the reverse strand, counting down.
ATTTTCAACTACTCCGAAATAATTGGGTGATTGAACTATTACTGCTGCGGTATTGTCATCCAATGCAGCGTCAACTGTCGCTTTTTCTATGCTGCCGTTGGGCGATATATCAAGCAGGACAATTTTAACGTCTAAATTTTGAAGATATGTTTTGACGGTTTTTATGTATTCGGGATGAACCCCTGAAGAAATCAAAATTCTGTTTTTTCCGCTGACGCGCATTGCAAGAAGCGCCGCTTCGGCAACAGCCGTCGCACCGTCGTATAAAGAAGCGTTTGACGTGTCCATGCCGGTTAAAGCGCAAATCATGCTTTGGTATTCGAATATTGCCTGTAAAGTGCCCTGGCTGGCTTCCGCCTGATACGGGGTGTATGCTGTCCAGAATTCGCTTCTTGAAGTGACTTCGCTTACTAAAGAAGGAATAAAATGGTCATAAATCCCCGCGCCTCTGAAAGAAGTAAGCGTTTTATTTTTGGCGGCAAGATTCTTGAAATATTTTAGCAGTTCCTGTTCGGTTTGATTTCCGGAAATATTTAAATGTTTTGCTCTGACGTCCGCGGGAATAGCGTCAAAAAGCTCGTCTTCGCTTTTTATTCCCAAAGCTTCAAGCATTTTTTGTCTGTCTTGTTTATTTTGAGGTGTATAGTCCATTTAACTTTTCCTATTGCAATGTCATCCGGCACCGTATTTAGACACTACGGTATAAACTCCAGCCGGTATCTGCGTTTATTCCCCTTTAAGATAAAGTGGTGTCGGCGAAGCCGACGGGGTATGTGAGTAACAATGGATTCCGTTTTTCAACGGAATGACAACATATTTAAATTAATTGTTTATAATCTTCGGCGCTGAGTAAATCCGAAAGTTCATTGTTATCTGAAAACTCTACCGTAAACAAAAAGCCTTTGCCGTACGGGTCTTGGTTTATAAGTCCCGGATCGCCTAATGCTTCCTCATTAACGGCGGTTATTTTACCGGTTAACGGAGAATATATATCAAAAGCGGATTTAACGGATTCTATAACAGCTGTCGGCTGCGCTTTTTTTACGTTTTTGCCGTTTTCCGGAAGTTCTACATGGACAACATCGGTAATTTCGTGCTGGGCGAAATCGGTTATGCCGATTGTCGCTTTATTCCCTTCGATTTTTACCCATTCGTGCGTTTTTGTGTACTTTAAATCCTGTGGAATGTTCATATTGAGACTCCTTTTAAAGGCAATTATTAATTAATAATGAATAATTGTTGTGTTTTCACTTTGCGAAAACATTTTAATATGTTTCGCCAAAGGCGAAACTCAAAAATTATTATCTATTTTATTTATTATCTATTAATTGTTGTTTCTGTTTTATCTTCTTGTTATATCGTCTGCCCAAAGTTCTTCCTGATATACAAAATAAACTTCTTTTAGCTGTCTTTTAAAAGGACTTTGTTTGCCGTCGCCCTGTGAAGATATTCCAAACCATTCATCGTGAAAATATCCGCAATTTTTGGGACCCGGCCATGCTCCTAAATCTGTGTCGTGGACTCTTGCAGAACCTATAAGCCACCATTTGTCGAGCCAACAGTAGATAACTCCGCCTATAGAGTTTTTGGATTCGCTATTTCCCCAATAGCTGTTTCGTTCAATATCTCTCCACGCTCCTCTGTGATACTGAGCCTGAAAACGTTCGTCCGGAGCTTTCTTTTTTGAATTCCAGGAATCGCATCCGAATTCAGTTATAAGAACCGGTCTGTCAAACGTAGCTTTAACTCTGCCCCATAATGTGCCGAAACCGTAAGGTCCTGTATATTGGTTAAATCCCAAAATATCTATTTCCTGAGAATGCTCCGCGTAATGCCTTAGAAAACCTGTCGTGGCATTACAGATTCCTACCGGATGATTAGCGTCAATTTGTTTTATCATTATGGCGACTTCGTTTACGAATTTCGCGTAAACTTCAGGGTATTGCAACGCATTGGTATTTGTTTTGGTGGAGTTTACTTCCAGACCGGGCGTATCGTTTTCGTTTCCCAGCATCCACATAAGAACATAAGGTTCGTCTTTGTGGTCAAGAATCATCTGTCTTACGCTTTCTTTCATTTTTTCGCGCTGTAGGGGATCATTATAATCCGTGCCTTCTCTCCAGTTCGCTCCGCTTCCTTGGGTATAGGCGCCCAGATAATTGCCCATTATAGTCATTATGCCGTAGGTTTCGTATAAATCTCTGAGAAGTTCTTTATTAATATTTTCGGAATGATAAATTCTTATGGTATTACAGCCCATTGCTTTCAAAAGAGCAAAATCGCCTATATCATTTTCATCTGGGGCCTGAAAATCATCTCTGTCGGCGTCAACCCAGGAATCATAAGGACCGTCAATTTTTCTGTTTCTGTTTATATCGCTCCACATCCATTCGTTTACATCAGGACGGCGTCCTACCATATCCGCAGAATACTCAAGACCTTTGACAAAATACTCCCATCCGTCAACGGTAAGTTTCCAGGAGCCTTCTTCATTGCGTACAACTTTAACAAACTCTGCCGTATACGCAAAAGAAACGGCAAAAGAAAAAAGAACGGCTATTGCAATTATTTTATATCTTAAATTCAAAAAATTCATTATTTTTTGTATTTTTCCCACAAGTCAAAATATGTAAAATACGCTTTTCTTAACTGGCGTTTAAACGGACTGAATTTACCGTTGCCCTGAGAACATAATCCGAACCATTCTTCGTAAGCTCCGCCGTCCATGAAAGGACCGAACCATTGGGGCGTTGTGTTGTGCGTAGAGATATCATTTTCCGGGGGAGGTCCTGCTTTCCACCATTCGTCCACCCACTCAAAAATAACTCCGCCCAAAGCATTGCCTACGCCGTTTGCTATGCCGGCAAGATTATCTTCTATATCGTTCCAGTTTCCCGCGTGATAAGAAGCCTGACCTGCTTCAATTCTTGCAATATCCCAGCCTTTAGCGTATGCCGGAGAACCGAATTCGGTTACAAGCACCGGTTTTTGGTATACATCCATAACATCCTGCCATAAAGGTCCGAAACCTGCTTCGCCTCTGTATGCGTTAGCTCCGTAAACATCCAAATCCGGCGCGTTTTTAGCGCAAATATCCATAAGATAAACGTCGCCGTTACATATCGCGACAGGTCTTTGCTGCGGATCAATTGATTTAATTAATAACGCGCATTCGTTGATGAACGCGTAATACGCGGCAGGATGAACTTGCGCCTGGTTGCTGGTTCCGGCGAATTTTCCTTCTACGCCTACTGTTCCGTAATTATTTTCATTTCCCAAAACCCACATAAGAACGTATGGTTCGTCTTTAAATTCTTCAACCATTCTGCGGACGCTTGCCTTCATACTTTCTTTCTGTTTAGGGTCTGTATAATCCGTTCCTTTAAACCATTCAGCTCCTGAATCAACTCCGTACATCCCGAGCATATTTCCTACCAAATACATAAAACCGTATGTTTCATATCCGTCTTTTAACACCGCTTTATTAAAGTTAGGATAATGATAAAGCCTTATGGAGTTTATCCCCATTCTTTGCATTAAAGCGAAATCGCCGGCTTTAGGTTCGTTTTTGTCTTGTTTGTCGTTTCTGTTGGCGTCAACCCACGCTTCATAAGGTCCGTCTACAATGCCGTTTTTGTTAATGTCCGACCATGACCAGTCCTTGTTAACGTCCCAGGATCCGTTATCGGGAGCTAAACCTATCGGCGTCGGAGAATAAGCTATTGATCTTACAACGTAAGGTTTGTCATCAACCGTAAGCTGGAAATGATTATTTTTGTACTGGATAAGTTTGACTTTACCTTTTCCCGTAACTTTTTTGACTCCGATTTTGCTTAAATCTAAAGATTTTCTTTCAAAATCTTTTGCAGTCGCGGGAACGAGTCTTCCGGGATTAACATGAAATATTTTATTATGTTTATTATTATCGTATCTGTTTTCTATTGTTATTTTTGCGCCTTCAAGCCTTATGCCGAATTCGGGATGCATTTTCGTTAAATAATTAATTCTGTCTATGGCTACGGTCGCTACATACCACGGAGTATTCCACTCCGTAAAACCCATTGATTTAGGGAAAAACACAAGAATAGCGTAATATGCTTTTATTGCCTGCAGGTAATTTCCTGCTTTATCTAACGCATGAGCGGTATAAAAGAGTTTTACGCCCGGTTCTTCCGGCGTAACAGCCCATTTGTAAAAATCAGCCTGATAATCGAGAGAATTTACAAACTTCCATTTATCGCCGTCAAGTTTTTTATCTTTTACATATTGCTTGTAACCTGATTCTTTATAGACGCTTTGCGTGTTAGGGTAAATTCCGGTTCCTGAGGCTTGCCTTAAACCCGGCATATCGGTTATTACGTATTTATATTTGTTTGTTCCGACATTCTGAAATTCGCCGTATTTTGAGTAATCAATCCATTGTACTGTTCCCGTATCTTCAATGGCAAAATGCGGCTTCGGAATGTATACAATTGAATCGTTGTATTTTCTGGCTAATGCAATGACGGAGTCAACGTATTCAAAATTAGGAGGTATAACGCCGCCGGCGTCATTTAAAGAAGAAGTTTTGGTTGGTGAAGGTCTAGAGCCTGCGCAGGAAATAACGAAAAAGCCGCACGCAAGAAGAGCTGCCAATTTCATTTTTGTCATTTTTTACTCCTGTGATTTTTTATTGTGGTTTTTGTGGTGGGCAGTGAGGGACTTGAACCCCCGACCCCTTCCTTGTAAGGGAAATGCTCTTCCAGCTGAGCTAACTGCCCGAAATATGAAGTTGTGAAATAATAGCAAATTTATCTCTTAGTGTCAAAGAAATCTGAAAGTCGTTGTTGTTTTTATCGCATACACGCGCCTATGAGCGAGCAATTTTTAGGGGTAGTCGGCGAGGACTGTCTGAGCGAAGCGAGTTTCACAGCCGCCTAAAAAATGCGAACGAATGCGTGTCAGCGCAGGGCGTTTTGCTTACTTTTTTGCTCGTGAAAAAGTAAGGCAGAGGTTGGGAGGCGCAGCGCTCCCCTTACGCTATTCAGCGCCAAAGCAAATAAAGCAAAAAACTATTTCCATAGGTTTCTATAAACAAAATAAGATTTGCGGAGCTGTCTTTTAAAGGGTGAATCTTCTCCGTCTCCTATAGAACATATTCCGAACCATTCTTCATAAGCGTGACCGTCTAAAAATGGTCCCTGCCATTGGGAAACTGTAGTATGTTCATGCGGACTGAATGTATATCCGGATTTCCACCATTCGTCGGTCCATTCAAAAATAACTCCGCCTAAAGCGTTCCCTGTTCCGCCGACAACTCCTGCAGTATTATTTCTAATGTCTATCCAGTTGTTTTTGTGGTAGGCGGCCTGTTCATGTTCTATTCTTGCCGTGCTCCAATCTACCGCGTAAGCGGGACAGCCGTATTCGGTTATTAAAACAGGTTTTGAATATTCTCTTAAAACATCTTTCCAAATAGAACCAAAGCCGTAATCCCCTCTGTAAACATTCGCGCCGAATATATCAATATCGGGAGCATATTTTACGCAATAATCCAAAAGATATGTATCGCCGTTTGAAATTGCAACAGGTCTTTGATGCGGGTCAAGCATTTTTATAAGTTTTGCGCATTCGTTGACGAATCTGTAATAGTCTTCAGGCTGTTCCTGGGCAAGACAGCCGGAACCAGGAGTATGCCCGTCGGTTACGGCGCCGTAATTATTCTCATTTCCTAAAACCCACATCAGAACATAAGGTTTATCTTTGTATTCCAAAACCATACGTTTGACGCTTTCAAGCATATTTTTTTTCTGTGTCGGATTCGTATAATCCGTGCCTATATACCAATCCGCGCCGGAATCGATTGTATACATTCCTATAAGATCTCCGATCATATACATATAACCGTACTTTTCATAGCCTTCTTTGAGCAGATCTTTATTAAGCCCGTCGAAATGATATATCCTCAAAGTATTTACTCCCATTTCTTTCATAAGGGCAAAATCGCCGATGTTAGGCTCGTTTTTGTCTTGTTTTTCATTTCTGTTTGTATCAACCCATGAGTCATACGGTCCGTCTATTCTGCCGTTTTTGTTGTAATCGTCATAAGTCCAGTCGCGTAAATTATTAAGCGTTCCGAAATCCGGCGACAGACCTGTTTTGCTGGGACTGTATGAAATCCCTTTTACAATATAAGGCTTGTCATTTACAGTTAAAGCAAAATGACCGTTTTGATAACGTATAAGTTTGACTTTTCCTTTTCCTGCTATTCTTTTGAAAGGCATTTTAGATAAATCTTCGGTTTTCATTTTAAAATCTTTTTCCGTAGCGGGAACAAGTTTTCCGGGATTTATAAGAAACACATCATTTGTAATGTCATTGTCAAACCCATTTTTGATTATTAAACTTTCGCCTTCAAGTTTAATGCCTATTTCGGGATGTTCACGGGTAAGATATTTTATTTTCGCAAGACATACGGGAGCTACGTACCAAGGAGTTCCCCATTGCGTCCAGCCTACTGCTTTCGGAAAGAAAACAAGACCGGAATAATATGCTTTTATAGCATGTTTAATATTTCCGGATTTTTCAAGGGCATTAGCGGTCATAAAAAGAATTACTCCTGGGTGTTCTTCTTTATACAAAGACCATTTATAAAAATTTCCCTGATAATCGTCCCATTTCACGGAGTTTAACTCGGAAAGCTTACGTTTTTTGTTATCTTTTAAATATTGGGATAAAGCGCGGGATTTTAAAACGCTTTTAGTATTCGGATAGATTCCCTCTCCGGACGCATCGATAATACCTTTAAGATCGGTTATTTTATATTCATATTTATCTGTTCCCAGCCCGCTGAACTTTCCGTATTTTTCATAATCAATCCATTCGTCTGTTCCGGGATCGCAAATCTCAAAAGGCGGCGGCGGAACGTAAGCAAGAACTGTATTATTATATTTTTCAGCCGTATCCAAGACTTTTTTAAGTCTGGGATCCGTGCCGTTAGCGCTGTAACCTTGCGAAAAAGAAAACAATAACGCGCAAATAATTGTTATTTTTAATAGTCTCATAAAATCCTTTTTTTGTCGTTAGTCGTCATTGCGAGCCGCTAAAAGCGGCGTGGCAATCTAGATAATAAAACTGTCTTTTTTGTTTGCTTCGTTGTTTCTCTTCCCGCAATGACAGCGCCAACGCTAATAAAACTAAAAATATACTTTCAGCGACTTCGCCTGAACTTCTCTTATTTTTGAAGCGTCGCTTCCTTTAATAACTTTACCGTCAACAATCTGCTTTTTACCGTTGTTCCATACTATTTCAATTTTTTTAATCTCTGCATCTTTTGAATAAGTGCTCTTTTTTGACGGATTTATATAAGTAACTTCCGTATTACTAAACAATTTAAACGAAAAATTTCCGCTTTTATCGAAAAACGCCGAATTTATCACCGGTTTTAATTCAAAGCAAAGTTCCCCGTTTTTATAAGAAAAAGGCTTAGCGCCTACGGTCATTCTGAGCCACATATCTATAAATTCTACCGTCGAACCGCTGAGTCTTGCAATAAATCCTCTGCCGTGATTGTCAGCATCCGGAAAAGCGCTTGAACATATAAAAGAAGAATTTTCCAGAATGCTTCTTTTATAAATTTTCGGATCAGTAAAACACACAAATCCGGTTTTTATCTCTTTAAAAAACTCGTCATAAAGACCTGCTTTTAGAATTTCAAGCAAATACTTGTACGCCATGTGTAAAAATACGGATTCGTTTTCAAGCCAGCCGCGGTTAAAAACTCTTGTTCTGCCTATTTCAAGGCTTTCGCTGTTTAAAGATTCGTTGACTTTAAACATTTTGAGTTTTTTATCATAAACGCCGCTGTTTCTCATATTTTGAATATGTTTTAAGACTTTTTCTTTATCCGTTTCCGATCTCATATAATGCACTTCGCCTTCTAAAAATAACGGAAGAGGAAAACGTTTAAACGAGTCTATTCTGACGCACGGCAGTCCTTTAATATTTTTTGAATTTATCTGTTTATATTTCACAGCTTCATACTTGAAGTAAGTGTAGTACAAACCTGTTTTTACGTCAACAGCTTTTTTTAAGCCTTCGTTTATTTTCTTTAAAACATTTTCCAAAAATTCAATTACTTCTTTAGAAGAAAATGTTTTTTCGCTGCCTTTTATTCCCATCACAACGCTTTCTCTGTATTTTTCTTTTATTTCCGAAGCTTTGTTCCAGAAGTCAAAAGATGAAATTTTTGATTTAAGGAGTTTTGAAATTTCCGAAAGCAATTCAGCAGTTTCTGAAGGCAGAGAAATTTTTTCACCGGGATTTTTACTTAATACATCCTTGAAATACATTGCAAAGCGTTTAAGTTCAAACGTTTCGCAGGTTGATGAGCCGAAAATCCCCGGCAAACCGTTAAGCGAATCGTACCAGCCGGGTTTATCGGATTCCATTTCTATACCGATTCCGTCTGGATCAAGCGTTGACATTTTAATCGTTATCATCGCTAAAAACTTTGAAGCCAAAGTGTTTTTATATACTTCGCCTTTGCCGTTTTCTGTTCTTAAAGCGTTAGGATTAACTTTTCTCGATTTAATCAACGCGTCTTTTTCATTACTTTTTGCTACCGCTCCGTATCTTCTTACTTTTCCTTCAAATAAAACATGTTTTTGATCTCTCGGAACAACGTAATGATTGCAGTCAAAGTATATGAAAGATTTATCTTTAAAAAGGAGTTCGTTTTCTTTTTCCGGATATATCGCAAGGAAACTGTCTAGCAAATCCTGATTGTATGTCCAATGGTCAACCCAGAAACCTTCGCCGTGTTCCGCATCGTTTACTTCCAAAGCGGAAGTAACGCATTTTGCGACAAAATCTTCAAGTTTAATTTTTGTTTTGATTTTTTCTTTAAGTAAAAACATCGCAAGCTGTCCGGGTTCAAAACCTTTGGCAAAAAACTTTTCAAGCTTTGCTTTACCGGCTTTGTCTTCTATCTGCGCTGCAATATCTTTATAGTACGGTTTTCCCGTGTCCATAACAAAATAAGCGCCTTTCACGACAAGAGGATTGTTTCCGTCTATCTGAATAAGATTGTAGAAATATTTTAAAGCGTTAGAACCGATTTCCGGATTAAAGAAGATATCTTTTCTTCTATTTTGGTTGATATCGCGGAAATTTCCGTTTCCCTGGGAATAATAATTGGGCGAAAGCTGGAAATCATTATAATCTCTTTCCAAATCGCCGTGTTTTCTTGAGTAAACGTAATAGGATGTCTTTTTCCCCGAATCTTCAAAAGTAATCGGGTATCCGCCTCTTAAAACGTTGTCCAGATACATTTGTTTGCAGTAATTATCAAAATTTACAAAAGAAGATTTCGTAGTGACATTTTCGGTAATATTTATTATAAGTTTTTTGTTTTCTTCTATTTTGTCTTCAAAATATTTTGCCGAACCTGCTTTTTTGACGAAAGAGTTTAAAGAATCCGTACTGTCGATATGTCCTGCCATTGAATAAAAAGTGAAACTCTGTTTAGAATTTAGCTTTTCGGATGAATATCCGAACGCGCAAGGGTATCTGTTTTCCGCGAATTGGCTTTTCGGATATTTAAAATTTTTATCATTAGAGAAAAATTCTTTCGGGTATTCGAAACTTAAATCGCTTCCGAAAAGAACATCAGGATTTATAACAACTTCGGCTTTCTTAATTTTTTTGCCGTTTGAGCTATATCCGAAATAAAAATTCCCCTCATTGATTTCTACGACTTCCGCGCTGTCGGCAGTATCAACTTTTAAGCGAAAAAAAGGATTTCCGGTTTTCTCAAAATTATCTATGGTTGTCCACGCCTGGATTGTCGTGCTCATAAACTTCTGCGCCCACTGGTTAACATAATAAGGTATGAGTTTGGGCATACCGTCGGCTATTTCTATTTCGATGTTTTCTTTTGAAATATTTTCAACGCTTACGGCTCTTATTATCGCGGCAATCGGTTCATTAGGAAGCGTAGCATATCTTACTGTTGTTTTTATTCCGAGAGTTTCATTTATTTCTTCAATCGCCATATCGCATGAAGTTATATACATTGTTTGTTTAACGTCGTAGCTTGGGTTTACGGCAAACGCTTCATAATTGATAACTTTTTTACCCTTCTTTATCTTTAGGAAAGTTCTGAAACCGAACGTTGAAACAAGGCTGTAAGAAGTATTAGCAGGATAAAACTCCATTATGGAATAATTTTTATTTTTTATGCCAAACGAAGCTATCCCCTGTCCTCTGTTTACATAAAATGCCCATAAAGGAATGCCTTTAAGACCCGCAATACCAGGAAAAAAACTTGAAAACGCCGGCGCGTTATTGTAATTCTCAATTACGAATGCTCCGTCATCCTGCAAAAAATAGTTTGCTTTTTTGTTGTTCATTTCTAATCCTTTTAAATTGCCTGTCATTGCGAGGAGTGAAACGACGAAGCAATCCATTTTTTAAGTAACGTGGATTGCCGCGACGGCTTCACCGTCTCGCAATTACGATTAATTATTTTTTAAATGTTCTTTTGAATATGTAATCTATATTTTTATACTGCGATTTGACGTCAAAATTTTTCTTAATATCTAAAGGCGTAAGATATTTTGTTATATTCTTATTTCTAAGGCACGCTTCTTCAAGAGAAGTTTTATTTTCTCTTGCGTCAAACGCCGCAGCTTGCACCATGGCATAAGCTGCTTCTCTTGAAAGACCTTCATCCACAAGAGCAAGTAAAAGCGTTCCTGAAAATATCACGTCTTTTGTTTTATCTAAATTTGCCTGCATATTTTCCGGATAAACTTTAAGACCTGAAAGAAGCGTCTGCATTCTTACAAGCATATAGTGAATAACCGCCGAAGCGTCGGGAAACATAATTCTTTCAGTGGAAGAATGGCTTATGTCTCTTTCATGCCACAAAGCTATATTTTCCATAGCTGTCATAGCATAACCTCTTAAAAGCCTTGCAAGACCGCAAATATTTTCCGAAATTATCGGGTTTCTTTTATGAGGCATAGCCGATGACCCTTTCTGACCTTCCGTAAAAGGCTCTTCCGCTTCCAAAACTTCCGTTCTTTGCAAATGTCTTATTTCAATGGCGATTCTTTCAAGAGCAGCTCCTAAATGAGCTATTGTTGAAAAATATACAGAGTGTCTGTCGCGCGGAACAATCTGCGTTGAAACAGGTTCGGGTTTTAAACCCATTTTCTGGCAAACATATTTTTCAACGCTCGGATCTAAATGCGCCATTGTGCCCACAGCGCCCGAAATTTTGCCGTAACTTACGGTTTCAAGGGTTTGGTTAAGTCTTTCAATATAACGCTTTATTTCGCAATACCAGCCCGCTGCTTTTAAACCAAAAGTAGTAGGTTCTGCGTGAACCCCGTGGGTTCTGCCCATTGTTGGCGTCATTTTATATTTTTTTGCAAGTTTTTCAAGTAAATCCGCGACTTTTTTTGTTTCGGAGATTATCAGCTGCGTTGATTGTTTTAACTGCGCGCCTGTCGCCGTGTCTAAAACGTCGGACGAAGTCATGCCCAAATGCAAGAATCTGCCGTCAGGTCCCGTAGTTTCAACAACCGCGGTCAAAAACGCTATAACATCATGCTTGACTAAAAGTTCAATTTCAGCGATTCTTTTTACGTTAATTTTTGCTTTTTTCTTTACCGTTTCAACCGCCTTTTTAGGAATTTTTCCCAGTTTAGACATAGCTTCCGCGGCAAAAATCTCAACTTCCAGCATTTTTTGAAATCTGTTTTCGTCCGACCAAATGGCTGCCATTTCAGGTTTGCTATAACGCGAAATCATTTTCAAACTCCCATATTAGAAGATGAGATGAATAGATGTTGAGATTTTGGGCAACGACTCCGTCTTTGCTTTTACCCATCTTCCCATCATCTCACCCTCTCATCATCTATAATTACCGCATATTCCATAAAAATTTTTTATAAGCTCTTTGAACTTTAAAAGAGATTTTTCTTAAAAATCCGACATGGCTTCTGAAACCGAAATATGAACCTATATCTCCGGTCGCAGATCCGCCGGCGGCTATTGTCGGATGAAGCCAGTATATATCAATAAGTCCTTCTTTGTCTCTGCGGTTTATATACCAGTCTATTACATCATCGCAGCCTTTTGTGTCGACATGATTAATCATATTTTTTGCGAATTCCAAATCAAACAGATACGCTCCGGCAAATCTTATCATTCCGGGATTTCTGTATATAAGCTGCCCTTTTACCCTTTTGCTTTTCGGGATATACTTTAACATGGTATCTTCAAGGCTTATAACGATGTTTTTTAAATTACGGGCTTTGATTTCATCTAATGCTTTGAAAATGATTTCGGTGAAATTTTTGTCTAAAATTATGTCGTTTTCAAACGCTATTCCGTAAGGAAGATTATTATTAACAACGTCTCTGAAACCCAGCAAATGCTTATAAGTACAGGAAGCCGTTCCGTAATTAAAATGGTTGTCTTTCCATCCGGGATTTAAAATTTTTAAAAACCAGTCGCCGAAATTTTTTTCAATAACTTCTTTTGTAAGATCTTCCTGATTTCCGTCCAGCACAAAATCACAAAATATGCCTATATCTTTGATTTGTCCTTTCATATGTTTTTCACGGAACGAATCGCCTCTTACGTGAATTATATAGCCTTTTATGTCTTGGCTTTTGATTACTTTCCGTATTGCTTCCGGATAAATTTGATGTTCAACTGCCAAAACCCGTTTTGCGACGTCTTCCGGGGTATCAGTTTTGTGAACAAGAACTTCTTTCTGAAGTATTATATTCCCCGTATCGTAATGCTCATCTGCAAAATGAACTGTTGCGCCTGATTTTTTTTCTTTAGCGGAAACAACCGCCGCATGAACATGATGCCCGTACATTCCTTTGCCGCCGAATTTCGGAAGCAATGCAGGATGAATATTTAAAACCTTGTGAGGATATGCGTCTATAATGTCTTTTCCGACAATTCTCATATAACCGGCAAGGCAGACTATGTCTGCTTTTGCGTTTTTAAGCTCTTTTAAAATCTCGGCATTGAACAATTTTTCATCGGAAAACTTCTTTCTTTCAACACAAACGGCTTTTATATTTTCTTTTGCCGCTCTATCCAGAGCATAAGCATTCGCATTATTTGAAATAACAAGCACAACTTCGGCAAGTCCTTTGAGAATTCCGTTTTTAACGGAATCCACAATGGACTGCATATTTGAACCGCCGCCTGATGCTAATATCGCTATTTTTTTCATATATCCTATATTTAAGTACGAAGTATTTTGTGAATTTGTCATTGCGAGGAGTGAAACGACGAAGCAATCCATTTTAAAAGCAAAGTGGATTGCCGCGCTTCGCTCGCAATGACGACTAAAGACAAAACTAAATAATCTCCACTCCGCGTTCGCCTTTTTTAATGTAACCGATTGCTTTCGCGCCTTTAAAGGATTTTTTTACCGCAAGCGCAGCTTCAGGTCTGACTATAACAACCATACCTATGCCCATATTGAGTGTTCTGTAAATATCTTTTTCAGGGACATTTCCTTTTTGCTGCACAAGTTTAAAAACTTTCGGGACATTCCATGAATTTTTCTCGATTACAACTCTTGCGTTTTGAGGTAAAATTCTTTCTATTTTATCGTAAAAGCTTCCGCCTGTTATATGCGCAATACCCGTAATATTTTGTTTTTTTGAATTAAACTTTTTTAACGCTGCAAGAATTTCTTTAACGTAAATTTTTGTGGGCGCAAGCAATTCTTTAGAGTATTTTTTAAGTTCCGCTTCTGAAAAAACTTTTCTTATTAAAGAATATCCGTTTGAGTGAGGTCCGCTTGACGGCAGACCGATAATAACGTCACCGGATTTTATATTTTTTCCGGTAATTTCTTTGCCTTTTTCAATTATTCCTACTGAAAATCCCGCCAAATCGTATTCGCCGTCTTTATAAAAACCCGGCATTTCGGCAGTTTCCCCGCCGATTAACTGTGAACCTGAGATTTCGCAGCCTTTTGCGATTCCTTTTATAACGTTTTCAGCCTGTCCTACATTAAGTTTTCCGCAGGCAAAATAATCTAAGAAGAAAAGCGGTTTCGCGCCAACGCAAATTAGGTCGTTTACGTTCATAGCTACAAGGTCTATGCCTACGGTATCGTGTTTATTTACAAGAAAAGCGATTTTTAGTTTTGTCCCAACGCCGTCTGTGGAGCTGACAAGGTTATATTTTGTCCCGTCAATAGGAAATAATCCGCCGAAACCGCCGATTTTCGGAAGTTTCTTTTTTATTCTTTTAACAAGTTCATTTCCTGCGTCAATGTTTACGCCCGCTTTTTTGTAAGTAATTGCCATTTTGTTTTTCCTTTCGGAATTATCTTCTGACATGCATAGTCGTCATGTTGAGCGGAGCAACATAGTTGCGTAGTCGAAACACCTGCATTTCAACGGCAGACCCTTCGACTTCGCTCAGGGTGACAACTTGAGACAACTGCATCTAAAAAGAATAATTCTGTTTTAATTATTATTTGTTATTTATTAATTGTTAATTGCCGTTATTTCCTGCTTCCCGGTTTTATTGCCGTGCCGCCGTCTTTGCACATAGGGCATTCTTCTTCTTTATAACTTTTCACATCAAGGCTCAGTAATGAAAACCTAGGAACGCCAAAATCAACTTTTCCGGCGCTTCTGTCAACAAGAGAAACCACCGCAACCACATCTGCTTCATATTTTTTCAAAGCGTCTATAACTTCCTGCGTGGAAAGTCCGGTAGTAATAACATCTTCTACAACCACAACTTTTTCGCCTTTTTCTATTGAAAAACCTCTTCTAAGCGTTACAGCTCCGTCAACTCTTTCGGTAAATACCGCACGCGTGCCTAAGGCTCTGCCCATTTCGTGCCCTATAATAACCCCGCCCATAGCAGGAGAAACTACAGCGTCAACTTTAATGTTGCTTTCTTTAATCTTTTTCGCAAGCTCTTTCGCGAGTTTTTCGGTTTCTGCCGGATGCTGTATAATCAATGCCGACTGAAAGTAAGTGTCCGAATGCAAGCCGCTTGAAAGTTTGAAATGTCCGTTTAACAACGCGTTATTCTTTTTGAATAGTTCTTTGACTTCGTTTTGATCCATTTGTTAACACTCCGTGTTAGAAGATTAGATGATGGGATGTTGAGAAGTTGGGTAAAAACAAAGACAAATCTGTTGCTCAACCTCTCATACTCTCACCTTCTCATCATCTTTTATTTTATATTTTTTATTACATCATCTATACTTTTCGCTGTTTCTCCGGGATTTGCCGCTTCCAAAATAGGTCTTCCCACAACTATAAAATCCGCTCCGTCTTTTACCGCGCTTTCAGGGGTAGCCACTCTTTTTTGATCATCGTCAGCTTTTGCAGGTCTTATTCCGGGCGTTACAACCTGAAAATCTTTACCGCATTCTTTTTTTATAAGAGCCACTTCAAGCGGCGATGCGATTACTCCGTCAACTCCGCAGTCTTTGGCAAGTTTTGCTCTTTTTATAACTTCTTCCGGCGTTGTAACCTGGCTTGTAAGCACAGTTACAGCCCAGATTTTTGGTCTGTTTTCAACGGAAACCGCGGCTTTTAACATTTCTTCCCCGCCTATTGAATGAACGGTCAAACTGTAAACGCCGAGTTCTTTTGCAGACTGTACGGCTCTTTGAACGGTCGCCGGAATATCATGAAATTTCAAATCCAAAAATATTTCTTTACCGTAAGATTTTATCATCTTAATTATTTCTTTGCCCGACTGCAAAAAGAGTATCGGACCGACTTTGTAAATATCAATATAATCCTTAGTGTCTTTTACAAGCTGTTCGGCTTTTGCAAAATCATACACGTCTAA
This sequence comes from Candidatus Endomicrobium labiotermitis, assembly GCA_009778965.1. Classification (GTDB taxonomy): domain Bacteria; phylum Elusimicrobiota; class Endomicrobiia; order Endomicrobiales; family Endomicrobiaceae; genus Endomicrobium; species Endomicrobium labiotermitis. The sequence goes on along the minus strand of WRFE01000007.1, from coordinate 21,568 downwards.
TGCAAGTATTGTCTTTTTCATTCTCTTCGTATTGTCATTCCGAACTTGATTCGGAATCCAAGTTGACTAAAAATGGATGCCGGTTTTCACCGGTATGACAAACCCTATATTTATAATCTGTTACTTATTGATAATTCCAATAATGTCTTTAACCGACTTTATCTGTTTTTCTTTTAAAACACTTTCAATACCGTTAATAATGTTTATCAGGCTTTCAGGCGATACTAAACTTGCCGTACCTACGCTTACCGCCGTTGCTCCCGCAAGTATAAATTCAACCGCGTCTTCGCCTGTCATTATTCCCCCGCAGCCTATTATCGGAACTTTTAAGGCAGGATATGCGTCATAAACGCATCTTATGGACATTGGCTTTATACAAGCGCCTGACATTCCGCCTTTTACGGTAGAAAGTTTGGATTTAAATGTTTTTATATCTATAGCCATTGCGGGATAAGTATTTGTTAAAGTTATTCCGTCTGCGCCCGCGTTTTGGGCTGTCAAAGCAAGTTCCGCAATGTCGTTAACAAGCGGCGAAAGTTTCGCGATTACCGGCACTTTTGAAATTCTTTTGACCTGTTTTATAACGTCTGTCATCAAAGGCAAATCGTGGCAGACTATTTTTTTCTTTAAGTTCGGGCAGGACAAGTTTAATTCTATTGCCGATACACACTTGTGTGTTTTTAATATTTGAACAGTTTCAACATAATCTGAAAGGCAGGCTCCGGCTACGCTAACAAATACCGGGACGCCGATTTTAGAGAGTTTTTCAAGCGGTTCTTCGACAAACGCTTTAACGCCGATATTTTGAAGCCCTATTGTGTTAAGCATACCGCTTTCAACTTCGGCGATTCTTGGCTGAGGATTTCCCGGGCGAGGCTCAAGCGTTATTGTTTTTGTGACAATGCCGCCAAGCTTTTTTAAAGGAATCAAATCGGCAAGCTCATAACCATACCCGAAAGTTCCCGATGCCGTAAGCACGGGATTTTTTAATTTTATTCCAGCAAAATCAACGCTTAAATCTGGTTTCATTTTATTGCTTATCCTCAAAATACATCACAAGTTTTTCATATACGTCTTGCGCGGAACGGCATGTGTCTAAAAGATACCCGGGCGCAGTTTTAAATTCTTTCAAGCCTCTGTAATAAAAAAGTTTGTGTCGTTCATCTATAATAAAAGGCATAACGCCAAACTTTAGGCACTCTTTAAACATTATCATCCTGCCGACGCGTCCGTTACCGTCTTGAAACGGATGTATCTTTTCAAACAGGTAATGAAATTCGACTATATCTTCAAAAGAAACAGCCTGCTTGCCGTTATACGAAACAAGCAAATCGGAAATCGCTTTAGCTGTATCTTTCGGCGCAGTTGTTTCCATATCGCCGACCATATTTGGCTTGGATTTATAATTCCCGACATTAAACCATTCTTTTTTCGAATCCGAAGTGTTAGATTTTAATATGCGGTGAAACTCTTTAATTATATCTTCCGATAAATCTTTGCTTGCCGTGTCAATCATATAATCAAAACACGTGAAATGACTGGCTGCTTCAATAATATCATCAACATTTGCCGTATCGTCCGAAGCCGTGTTGATAGTATTTGTTTCAAATATATAACGGGTTTGTTCTTCTGATAAACGGCTGCCTTCTATACGGTTTGAATTATAACAAAATCTTACTTGAGACTGATGATATAATCCGCCTTTAAGTTTGATGGATTTTTCTTCCGCTAATTTGGAAAGAATACTCATATCTCAATATCCTCTATTCTAAATACAGGACCGTCTTTGCACGTCATTTTGGTTTTACCGGATACTTTTACCGCGCAGCCTTGGCAGTTGCCTATACCGCATGCCATTTTTTCTTCAAGAGAGGCATATCCGTTTATATTTTTTTCTTTTGCTATTTTTATAACCGCTTTCATCATTGGCGTCGGTCCGCAAACGTATAGAATCGGTTTTTGTATTGCCGCTGATTTATCATTCGTAATTTGTAATTCGTAATTCGTAATTTTTTCTTTTAATGCTTCTGTAATAAACCCTTTATAACCTTTTGAACCATCTTCGGTGGAAACAATAATTTTCCAGCCAGCTTTTTTGAATTTGTCTAAGCATAACAAATCTTTTTTTGTTTTCGCGCCGTAATACAAGGTTCCCTTGTTTTTTAGCTTAACTGCTAAGAAGTGTACGGAAGCAATGCCTGTGCCGCCTGCAACTATAACCGGATTAGAAACAGCGGAAACATTATAACCGTTGCCTAAAGGACCAAGCATTGAAATTTCACCCGATTGTATCTCGGACAATATTTTTGTGCCTTTTCCCACAATTTTATACAAAAAAGAAATAATGCCGTTTTTCGCGTCGTGTATGCTTATCGGACGGCGTAAAAAAACACCCGGCGCTGAAATCATAAAAAATTGACCCGGATTACAAGCTTTAATTATCTCCGCATCAGCTTTTATTTTCAGCTCAAAATAGTCCGCGCATAATTCTTTATTTGAAATGATTTTGTATGTTTTATCAAAGCGTTTTGCCATAATTGTTAATTATAGCAAAAACTGATTGAAAAGTCATAAGAAAGAATGCATATAAGCAGTTGTTGTTTAAAACCGGTTTTGTATGCTATTGCGTTATCTTTAGCCGTCATTGCGATGAGCAACGAAAGTTGCGAAGAAGCAATCCATTTTTTTCAAGAGACAACTTGGATTGCCGCGTCGATACTTCGTATCTCCTCGCAATGACGCGAAGCGCTAGTTGTTGAAATTGCTTAAAAATATGAACTACTCGACCCTTCGGCTTTGCTCAGAGTGACAAAACTTATAACGACAAAGGCAACCCTCTCCCTGACGAGGAAGAGGAGTAAGGAGAGGGTGACAAAACTAAATAGGAATTTAGTTATCTATAATCTTTTTGAAGTTCTTCAAGCTGCTGTTCGTCTGCTGAAGTAAAAGCGCCGCTTTGTATGCGCTGTCCGTCTGCCGTGTCTATCCCGACGACTTTCGCTTGAAAATCAAACATATCGGAATGCTGTATATTAAAAGCTTTGTCTAAAGGAATTTTACATATTTCTTTATTTAAAGGCAAAAGCGTATTAGGCAAAACATAACTGAAAGAACCGTCCGCGATAATTTTATTAGTATTTTTGGATATAACCGCGCCTATAAAATAAACCTTTTTTATGGAATATTGCGAATTATTATTAACGGTTATTTCCGCTTTTGGCGCATTACTGACAGAATAGATTTTCGCGTTCGGAACGGTTATAAGCGTCAAAACCTGATCATATGCGTCTTCAGCGGCTTTTCTTGCCTGAAGCGAATACATTTCCTCTAAATCGCCTGAGTTTTGCTGAAAATAGGCTTTATATTCTATACGCGACGGCGGCGGCCACGGATAACCGTTTACCCATCCGTCTTGACCGTCATAATAATAGTCATAACCCTCGTAAAAAGGTCTGTCTTCATAATCCCACCAGGCAAAACAAAACGCGTTAAACATTAAAAAAGCTGATAAAGAAAATAATATTTTTTTCATAAATTCCTTTGCTGTCATTGCGAGGGGCAAAGCCCCGTGGCAATCCACGTTACTTTTAAAAATGGATTCCGGATCGTAGTCCGGAATGACAACTTTTAATTCCTTACATTTTCACCCGAAGACGTTACTACTCCCGTAACCATAACTGTAAATCTTGCCATGTCCGGCGGTCTTACGTTTGTCCAGCCTCTAAAAGAACTTAAAGGTATTCTGTAATTTGCTCGTTCCCCCGGCTGAAGATGCCGTGGAAGCACAAAATTGAAAGTATCGTCTATTAAAACTCTGTTTGTTATATGGGTTTCAATTCTTCCCCTGAAAAATATTTTAGATATAGCCAAATCCGAATTATTTACAATTGTTATTTCAGCCATAGGGGCAGGCGGCGCGGCGCTGGAAAAGACTCTGGAAAACCTTTCGTTTAATACGGTTATCGCGGAAAGATTTCTCCGCGCTTCTCTTGCGGCTTCCTGCCTTTCTCTTTCACGTTCATATCTTAAAGGATCCGGAGGCGTGACATTAACGACTCTTACTACGGGTCTTACTTGAAAATGATGTCTGTGGAAAAACGGATCGTAGCGCCACATAGACATATGTCTGCGATGTGTCCATGTCGGATGCCAAACACCGAAATGATGATAACGGGTCGGTACTCTGTTAAAACCCACCGGTGAAATGCCTTGAATATCACCGGAATTCTGCGCGAAAACCAAGGATGGAATTATAAAACAAACACTTAGTAAAACCATGAAAAACTTTTTCATATTATGCCTCTTTTGTCGTCACCCTATGTTGTCACCCTGAGCGAAGTCGAAGGGTCTGCAGTTAAAAGGCAGATGTTTCGACTACACAACTTCGTTGTTTCGCTCAACATGACAAAACAAATAATACCAATTCGTAATTGCCTTACTTGTCTCTCTGCCTTTGCCATTACCCAACATCTCACCTTCTCATCATCCCATCTTCTGCCATTATCAATGTTTAAAATGCCTCATTCCTGTCGCAACCATTGCAATTCCGTTTTCGTTTGCGGCATTGACTGAATCCTGGTCTTTAATGGATCCGCCGGGCTGTACTATAGCCGTAATCCCCGCTTTTGCGGATTCCAAAACAACGTCGGGAAAAGGAAAGAAAGCGTCCGAAGCCAAAACCAAATTAAATTCTTTTTCGTCAATTCCTATTACTGCTTCACGCATCTTTTTTAACGCTATTTGTAAAGAATCAATACGGCTCATCTGTCCCGCGCCAATTCCGACAGTTTGTCTGCCTCTTACCAAAATAATAGCGTTGGACTTTACATGCTTGCATACTTTCCAGGCGAAATCCAAAGCTTCACTTTCGGCTTTAGTAGGTTTACGCATTGTCATATCTTTAACTTCGGCAGAAAGACTGTTGTCTCTGTCCTGCACAAGCATTCCGTAAGACATCATTCTGTATTCCATCGCATTCTTTTCTTCTTTATAAGGTATTTCCTGTTTTAAAAGCCTGATATTCTTTTTCTGCATAAGTATGTCTAATGCGGTTTTAGAATAATCCGGCGCTATTACGCACTCTACAAAAAGTTTTGCAAGTTCATGTGCGACATTTTCTTCAACAGGCTTGTTAAAAGCTATTATTCCGCCGAAAGCGCTTACAGGGTCGCACGCTAAAGCCTTTAAATAGGCTTCTTTTACGTTTTGTCCTTCCGCGCAGCCGCAAGGGTTATTATGCTTTATTATCGCGCAGGCAGGGTCTGTAAACTCATTTACAAGCCTCCACGCCGCTTCTAAATCAAGATAGTTGTTATATGAAAGCTCTTTGCCGTGCAATTGTTTTGCCGATATTACGGCAGGTTTATCTTTTTCTATTCCGTTGCCATACAAAGCAGCTTCCTGATGAGGATTTTCCCCGTATCTCATACCGGAAAGCTTCTTTAAAGGTATGGCTGCCTGTGTAGGAAATTTTTCATAAGTAAGATAGTTTGAAATTAAAGAATCGTAATACGCTGTATGTCTGAATGCCTTTGCTCCAAGCGCAAGCCTTGTTTCATCGGTTATAGTTTTATTTTTTAAACCGTCAATTACAGTTTGATAGTCCGCAGGTTCGCATATAACCAAAACATCTTTAAAGTTTTTTGCCGCGGCTCTAAGTAAAGCCACGCCGCCGATATCTATATTTTCAATTATGTCCTGATTTATTTTTTTATCTTCCGGTTTAGGTATTTTATTGATTGTTTCTTCAAAAGGGTAAAGGTTTACGGCAACAATGTCTATCGCGCCTATGCCGTGCTTTTTAAGCTGGTTTTGGTGGTCTGCATTGTCCCTTATTGCCAAAATCCCGCCGTGTATTTTAGGGTTTAAAGTTTTAACTCTGCCGTCAAGAATTTCAGGAAATCCCGTAACTTCCGATATTTCCGTACAGTCTATTTTGTTGTCTTTAAGCGTTTTCGCAGTTCCCCCGCTTGAAATAATGTCCCAACCTAAAGATTTTAACTCTTTTGCAAACTCCAAAATACCGGCTTTGTCCGAAACGCTAAGCAATGCTGTAGGCATAACAAATTCTCCTGTTTTATTAATTTAATTGAAAATTCAATTTATTTTGTCATTCTGCGCGATAGTCGCAGAATCTATAATTTTTCTTTTATAATCTCCGCAAAAACTCATGCATTATATGCAGTATGTTCCAAAATGGAACTTACCACTTTTAATAATTGAACTTGTCGGAAATTCCGACAGGTTGGCTTTTCATCAAGTTCACCTTCATCAAAGATGTTCTTGATATGAAGCGTCATGTTTTACGGGCTAGTCTGAAAAAGTTCAGCCATTTGCGCTTGAGAAAGCCATACGTTATCGCCGTCAACACGGACTTCTACTTTTGTCCGCCCATCTTCGGAAACATAGATAATCATTTCTTGTTTTTTATCCATAATCAAACCTTATTTTATATATTTATCAACAACGCAATCTATGTCAGTCGGGTGTATATTTTCTATTGCTAAATCCAAGGTTCCGGCACATTCGTGGCATTTATATATCGTTTTCAAATATTTCTTTTCCAATAAAACTGGCAGATAATCAAATGCTTTTGGCTTCTCTTTGTGTTTATTGCACCAATATGTATAAAGCCCTTGCTGCAGCTTTCCTAAATTACAATCCTTACATGCAAAAATAATGTTATGTACTGCTTGTATTGTGTTGCATTTAGAACATCTTTCGTTTACTTGTAAAGTTTTCGGTACAATATGGTCTTTTTGCAAGTTATCTTTAGTTCCGCAGTATATGCACTCTTTTTCTTTTTCAACAAACTGCATATCTTCACGTAAAATGTCAGACCAAGACATAGTCCCACTTTTTAAATTTCTAAAAGTTTCTTTTATAAAACCATAATGCGTTTTTTTAGCATCAACACCGTTATCCAGGTTAAACGCGGATTTAGCTATTATTTTGGCATATTGAAATAATATCTGGTCTTTTATGGTTTTAACGTCTTTGTCAGGCATTTGTTTACCTTTATCTTACTTCAACATCTCATCAGTTATTTTTTCGGCTTGTTCTAAAACACGTTCAGTCGCACCTAGTTCTTCATCCGGCGGATACTTATATTTTCTTAAAATGCCTTTAATCGCAATTCTTATAGCAGCTCTAACATTATCTCTTTTAGCCCAATCCACCTTTGTAGATTTTCTTAAATACTCTGTTAATTCCCTGGCTATTTGTTTTAATGTGTCATTGCCAAGACTACGCACAGAAGCCTCATTTTTTATAATCGCGTCATAAAAAGCTTTTTCCGCATCGCTAAGTCCAAGTTCCGCGCCTTCTTTTATGGCCGCATTTATATCTTTAGATGTGTTAATTAATTCTTCTATTACCTGCGCCGTTTCAATAGTGCCGTTGTTATATTTTGTAATTACATTTTTTAACAAATCTGAGAATTTTTGCTGCAAAGCAATATTTAGCCTAAACTTAGTTTTAATCTCGCCGTTTATTAAACGCTCTAACAGTTCTACCGCCAAATTTTTCTGTTCTATATTTTTAACGCGTTCTAAGAATTCGTCAGATATAAGCGATATATCAGGCTTTTCTAATCCGACGCTTTTAAACACATCAACGACTTTATCGCTTATAATAGCATTGTCAATAATAGCTTTTATTACGCTTTGCACCTGAGGGTCTGTAGATTTTTTTCCGCCATCGCCATATTCAGATTTTATAAGCATAGAACGTATATACTGAAAAAATGCCAACTCATCGTTATATATTCTTGTCTCTTTTTTACCCTTACACAATCCATATGCTTTTGTCGCATTTAAAGCAGAATCGCAAAAAACATCTCTTTTCTGTTTAGATAATATATAATCCATAGCATTAGGAAGTAATTCAAAAGCTTTTGTTTTAAATTCACTGTAATCAAATTTATCAAGACACTCTCTGCATACTTCTATATGTTTTAAAAGCTCTTCATAAGCGCGTTCTATATCAACTTCTACATTACCTCTTCCGCCGTTTGTCGTATAATTTGCAACCGCTTTTTCTAAATTTCTGGCTATGCCTATATAGTCAACAATAAGACCTGCCTGTTTATCTCTAAACACTCTGTTAACTCTGGCTATCGCCTGCATCAAGCTATGCCCTTTCATAGGCTTATCAATATACATTGTATGCAAAGACGGCACATTAAACCCTGTAAGCCACATATCGCAAACAATAACAAGCTTTAGCGGATCTTCAAATTTTTTGAAGCGTTTTTCCAAATCTTTTTTTACTAAATTATTATGTAAATGCGGTTGGAAGTTTAAAGGATCGCTTGCAGAACCTGTCATAACTACTTTAATTGCGCCTTTTTGTGGGTCATTGCTGTGCCAAGTTGGTCTTAGCTTTACAATTTCTTCGTATAAATGAACCGCTACTTTACGGCTTATACAAACTATTAAACCTTTGCCGTCTATTACGCTGCACCTATCTTCAAAGTGCTCTATAAGGTCTTTTGCTAAAGTTTTAAGCCTTGGCTCCGTATCAATTAAGGCTTCAACCGTTGCCCATCTGGTTTTAACTTTTTCCTTATCATCCATACCTTCTGTTACTTCTTCTATCTGTTCGTCTATTTCAAGCATCTTGCCGTCTTTGGTGTTTATAGGTATTTGCCGCGCTTCATAATAAATCGGCACTGTCGCGCCGTCATTTATGGCATCTACTATATCGTAAATATCTATATAATCGCCAAAAACCGCGCGGGTATCTTTATCTGTTGTTTCTATAGGCGTGCCTGTAAACCCTATAAAACAAGCATTGGGCAATGCATCACGCAAGTATTTTGCATAACCGTATGTTATATTCCCTTTTGCAGATATTTTGGCATTAAATCCGTAATGGCTTCTGTGCGCTTCGTCCGATATAACTACTATGTTTTTGCGGTTTGATAAAACAGGGAATGTTGTTTCATTATCTTCTAAATAAAACTTCTGTATGGTTGTAAAAAATACGCCGCCGGACGGCTTATTAGTCAATTTTTCTTGCAAATCTTCTCTGCTGTCAACCGGTATAGGCGATAAACTTCTATTTCCTTTGGCAAACTCATCGAACAATTGTGTGTCCAAATCATTCCTGTCAGTAACAACTACTATTGTAGGATTTTCCATTTCAGGCGCTTGCATTATTTTGCTTGCAAAACATAACATAGAAATGCTTTTCCCCGCGCCTTGCGTGTGCCACACAACGCCTGCTTTACCGTCTTTTTTGTTTAACGCTTGTATGGTAGTTTTTACAGCTTTACGCACAGCGTGAAATTGATGATAACCTGCAATTTTTTTAATAGTATCTTTACCACTGTCTTCAAATATTACATAGTAGCGTATATAGTCTAAAATAAATTCTTTATTAAAAAAACCTTTTATTAATACTTCTTCTTCATACCTGCCTTTATTTTCTTCCCTTTCTCCAGCAATGGTACGCCATGGCAAAAACCATTCCATGCTGCCTGTTAAAGAACCTAACCTTGCTTTCGCGCCGTCTGCAACAACGCAAGCCAAGTTATAATAAAACAAGTCTTCTATATCGTTTTTATATGTTTGTATCTGGTTGAATGCGTTATGAATGTCAGCTTTAGGTTCTGCAGGATTTTTAAGCTCTATTACGGCTAAAGGCAAGCCGTTAATAAATACAATTATGTCAGGGCGTCTGTTTTGTTTACCTGCTATGGTAAACTGATTAATCGCTATAAACTCATTATTTTTAACATTTTCAAAATCAAAAAGTTTTACTATTGTTGCCGTATCTGCTCCGTTGTCGTTTTTGTGCAAGACTTTTACGCCTTCGGTAAAATAAGTATAAAACTTTTTATTATTAGCAATAATGGATGTTTCATTGGGCTTAGATATAATATCAAAAGCTTCATTTAAAATATTGTCGGCAATTTGCGGGTTAATGTTTTTTAACGATGCCTTTAAGTTATCTTTTAAAACAACATCTTTAATGTCAGCACGCAAAGGAGTATTGGTATCAGGCAAAACATCAGGACCAAAAAATGTTTGGTATCCGATATCTTCAAACCATTGCATACAAGCTTGTTCTAATGTGTTTTCAGTTATTTTAAACATAAGTTTATTTATAAATTGAACTATTTTTCTTACAATGCTCTTCTACAAAATCCACCCATGGTTTGTACCAGTACCAAGTCTTTCCTGCTACTCTACCGCCAAAGTTGTACTTAGGATTTTTAGCATCTTTATCTTGCCAAAGTCTGACAAATTTATCCATGTTAAACTTGGCAAATCCCAACCCTATCATCTTTAGAACAATTTGTCCAGGTAAGAATTTTTCTTTTTCCGTTTCTTTAATCATAACATATTCTTTATTTAATCCTTTAGCCATCTCAGAACTTTCTTTTACAAATTCTATAACTCGGTCCGCTTGTCCAACCCGATTTGCATTTTTTGGTACAAAGAGGTACCTTGTAGCATATTCTTCACTGTTATATTCTTCTGCAGTTAGTCCATTATCAAAGGTTTTCACATATCTTTTTATGTTGTCTGGAAGGTTATATTCATCAAGTGTGTCTTTTTGTTCTTTACTTAATTTTGAGAACTGGAGAGAAAACAATAGATGTTTTCCTATAGCCCATTCCTCCCCAAACAAATCAGTCACATATTTATTGTAATTTAGGCAACAAGCTTGCAATCTTGCACTAAAAACTTCATCTATAACTGGAATCATTTGGTGTTCTATTTTATGGCGTAATCCTATAAGAAAAAACAAGTTTCTGGTTGCTGTTTTAGATATTGGAGAAATCTCTATTTCTAAACACTTTTCTAATCCCCAATGCTTATATTCACCATATTTTGTTTTTTGATAAATTTTTCTTTTATCTGTACTTTTTACATCATCTATATATCTATATTCCACTCCCTTGTTACGATAAAATGCATGTAGTAAATATGTCCACGCAATTATCATAAGTACAATAAAAGACTCAGTTTTAAAAGTTATTAATGGATTGTTATATATCTGTACCGCCGCCAAAGCAGCTTCTGAAGATTTTTGAATTAGAGTATTTTTTATAGAGAAGATTTTTCTATTTCTTTTCATTGCCATATTATTCTCAATTTATAGTCTCTATTTTCATTAGTTTTTTAATTTTTCAAATCCTACACTTATATAATCTACAAATTCATCAAAATCTTTTAATTCTTTTTTCGAAAAAGAGTCTTTATTAAATTTTTTTATATTTGTAATTACTTCATCCGATAATTTCAAGCCTTCATTTAACCTATCACTCATTTCCTGTGCAAATATAGCTGCTCTCGTATCTAAATTTTTCTCTATCTTAGCGATTTTATTTTCATTAAAGTCAATTCTATAAGAAGTTTCTAATATTTTTACTGTATTTATCAATGATTCAAGATACTTTTTGTAACTCTTTAGCATCTTGTTTTTATTAGGGTATATAAATAAATTCTCATCTACATATAATATAGATACTATATTTTTATAAATCTCTGAAGAAAAGTAATTATAAAAAGCCTCTGTGATAATTTTGTTATTGTGAATATAGTCATTAGTATTAAACTTGTTTTGTTCTATGAGATAATAGATAGTGTTATTACCTTTAATTAATATCTTTTTATTTTTATTATACATATCTGTCAGTTCAACAATGGAAACCAATAAAACGACAACAGCACTTGAAGCAATGCCAATAAACAAGTCATAGTAAAATGCATGTCCATTTAGTGTATATGCACAAATATATAAAATTACTGCTATAAGAAAACAAACACAACCAATCCATTTTTTAGTAAGCATTTATTGCACCCTTACCTTACCGGAAATTAGTTTTGGCAATAAATAATCTCTAATTGAAGCAATAGTTCTCGCCTGCGTAGCATTGGCTACAATCGCATACATCAATGGAGAAACGATATTATTAAATTTTATAATACTCGCTATATCTGGTATTATCAACGGCACAGAGTTCACATCTGCTTGATTTAATCCTGGTTGGGCTGCTTTTGCAGACGCAAGAGTTGACGTAATTTCCTTAATGTTATCTTGCGCAAGGAATAAATATAAAAAAAACTGCGAAGACAATTGCTCATTTACTCGTAAAATAAAAACATGCTCGTTTACAGCACATACTTTATGAGGAAAGTCTCCTAAAGACATTGACACTTTTCCAGTATATGCACCATCTTTATAAAGCAATACATCGCCGGATTTTACTTTTCCTTTTTTTAAGCTGTTAAAGTAATCTTCATTAACATATTTTTCTTTTGTGTAATCATATATTCCGATACCTTCTATATTTTCTGCTCCAATACTTGGAATTCCAAAATTTTCTGCGCCACCCTTTGGACGAGAACCACTTTCAATCGTATCAAGAATTTCTGACAATTTTCCCGAACGCCAATTATCTGGAATAATTCCTCCAAAAGGTTCAAAATCCACAAACCAGCTTTTGAAAATAGCTTTGGCAAGACCTTCTAAAGTTTTATTCTGTTTCTGCAACAATTCTATTTTATCATCCAAACTTCCCAAAACATCCGCTATCTTTTTTTGTTCATCAGCATAATAGGGGAATGATATTGGATATAACATTATCTGATCTTTATCACCTCTTGGCATTTTAGTACCTTTACTGCCTTGCATGGTATAATCAAAAAAAACATCATTGGAAAGTATATAATATAAAAGCTTTTTATCAATTTTATTTGTTTTAAAAACTAACACATCAGCAGAACAAGTCCCATCAATATTGGCTAACCATATTTTTTTAAAGTATGGGCGTATATTAGAAACTAAAATATCTTCTTTTTTATAAACACATACTTTACCGCTTTTAGGCATACTTTCGGCAATAAAAACTCCTTGTTTGTTAGGCAACATATTATCTGTTGATACATATGAATTACGCATAACATCACCTACAAATGTCTTATCTGTTCCATAATATGCAACTTCACTTAATTGTAAATATTCCCAGTCATACAAAATTTCCACCAAGTCATTTTTTATATTATTTCTAAAACTGTCATCTATTGCATTTAAATCCACAATATCTACTTTGTATGGAATGTTGCTTTCTTCAAAGGCATCGGTTAAATTTCTTATAAGTTTTTGAGGTATGTTTTTAACATCTAAAGCTAAATCAATATCTGCCGTGTCTTTGGCAGTCCATTTGGCGCGCGAACCAAAAGTATATACTCTGGCATTTAAGCCTTCTAAATGCTCAGTCAAGATAGTTTTTAATATTTTAAAATAATCGTCTCGTAAGTCTATAGGTTTAGTCATTTTTAGATTCTAATGTTGCAAGTAAATCTTTTGCGTCTGTTATAAATTCTTTAGAAACTTCAAAAACATTGCTTGCTTTTTCATTATCATAAGTGTGAGAAGTTTTGTTTCTTGCATCGTTATAGCTAAGCCAAATTTCAACATCTTTAATAAGCTTATTTTCAAAAGCTATACGAAAAAGTTCTTTACGGGTTAAACCGTCAATGTCAGGGTTATAATTTACTTCTAACCAACGTTTCATAAATTTCCAGCAAAGTTCGTAAGTAAATTCAAAGTTTTGTATTACGCCCGCGCGGACTAAATCATCTTGTTTATCATTTTTACCTTGTATTAAAACTTCTGCCATTTCTAATGCACTGTTTAATGATGATACAGCTTTTTTTAAACTTGATAAATCCAGTTTCATTTTCCCTCTTTATTTATATTTTCTTTTTTAAGCTTTTCTTCTCTCTTCTTTTTTCTTTCAATTTTCTTTTGTTCTCTGACTTTTCTATTATTCTCTATTTCTTTCAAAACACTATGCCTTATTGCATCAATTTTTACTTTATCAAAAATAAAAGTTTTATCGTCTTTTTGTTTACACAAACCTTTTTCTGTTAAAGATAATAACGAAGGCGGATTCTTCTCATATATTGATGAGAAAACTAATGTATTATCTAACACTACCCATTTTATATAAAATTTTTCATCTTCAGAAAACGTATTATATATATTTTTAAATTTTACTTTAACATATGCATACTCATATGTTTTCCTAAGAAAAAATGCAATGCCGAAAAAAATACACACAGAAGCAAATATATACCAAATAGAATTAGGCTTATTATTAAACAAGATTAATGCTATTATAACACCTGCACCTACAAAAAAAATATCAAAAGGATGCTGCTTAGAAAACAAATACTTAATCAATTTTTCCATATTAAAACACTTTTTTTAGATTATCTTTTATTTTTTCATCAAGTTTTTTGCTTTCTTCCATTTGGGCAAATAATTCTTTTGTAAGTCTTTCAAATTTTTGTTCAAACGGCTCCGAATCTTCTTCTGCTTCTTCGGTCCCTACATATCTGCCCGGTGTAAGTACATAATCGTTATTTTTTACTTCTTCAAGTTTTGCGGATTTACAAAAGCCTTTTATGTCTTTGTATTGCTTATCTTTAGGCGCGTCTTCATCTAAACGCCAAGTATGGTAAGTGTCTGCTATTTTAGAAGTATCTTTATCTGTAAATTCTCTTAAAACTCTGTCTGCCATAAAGCCGATATTGCGGGCGTCTATAAACAAAATTTCATTTTTTCTTTTCTTTTGCTTTCTTAAAAACCATAAGCACGCTGGTATTTGTGTATTAAAAAACAGTTGTGCCGGAAGCGCTACCATACATTCCACGATGTCTGCTTCTATAAGTTTTTTTCTTATTTCCCCTTCGCCGCTTGTGTTGGAACTCATAGAACCGTTGGCAAGCACAATGCCGGCAATACCGGTTGGCGCTAAATGCGATATCATATGCTGTATCCATGCGTAGTTAGCATTACCTGCAGGCGGAATGCCGTATTTCCAACGTGAGTCGTCTTGCAGTTTATCACCGCCCCAATCGGAAACATTAAACGGCGGATTGGCTAAAATATAGTCTGCCTTTAATGCCGGATGTTGATCTTTTGTAAAAGTGTCAGCTGCTTCTTTGCCTAAATCAAAACCTATGCCGCGTATGGCTAGATTCATAGCAGCCAAGCGCCAGGTTGTAGGGTTTGATTCTTGCCCATAAATAGATATATTGGAAATATCACCCTGATGCGATTTTACGAAAAGTTCTGACTGAACAAACATACCGCCGGAACCGCAGCACGGGTCGTAAACCCTTCCTTTATGCGGAGCCATTATTGCAACTAAAGTTTTTACTATGGAAGCAGGCGTATAATATTGACCGCCGCGTTTGCCTTCGGCGCTGGCGAATTTTCCTAAGAAATATTCATAAATTTCACCTAAAGTATCTTTTGATTTTGAAAAATCTTCGTTAAAACCTATTGTTGAAACCGTATCTATTAAGTCGCCAAGTTTTGCAGGCGGAAGCGAAAGCCTTGCATAAGTTTTGTTTAATATGTTTTTAAGCTTTGGATTTTCTTTCTCTATTTGATACATAGCATCATCTATAATTTTGCCTATGTCTGTTTGCTTGGCATTGTTGCGTATGTATTGCCAACGGGCATTATTTGGTACCCAAAAGACATTGTCTGCTATGTAATAATCTTTATCTTCAAGCGCGTATTCTATACCGGATGGTTCGCTTAAAAAATATTGGTCTTGCGGATTTTGAAAGCGTTTTTTTAGACTTGCGCACTGAAATTCAAAAGAATCTGAAATGTATTTTAAAAATATTAAACCTAACACAACATGTTTGTATTCCGCCGCATCCATATTAGAACGAAGCTGATCAGCCGTTTTCCATAAAGCCTGTTTTTGTTTATTATCCATTTTTACCTTCTTTAAAATGTTGTTTATGTTTTATATTGTAGCAATTTCTTAAAATTCACTCTATAAACTCAATTATTTTATAGCTTACTTTATCACGTTTTTTTGAATTAGTTCTTTATAATTTCCCAATGCCCGCCTTTGTCCGGTCCAACACGCCGGATTGTGCCAGCCTCACGAAGTTTATTTATGTTCCACTTTACCCTATCTTCGGTCATTCTAAGAGTTTTGGCTAATTCTTGGCGGCTTGCGGATGGATTAATTGCCAGAGCATCTAAAATTTTCTGGGCGTTTTCTGGATGTTTTCTGGGCGTTTTCTGGGTGTTTTCTGGGCATTTGTTTTCAATGTCACCAATTTTGATTTGCATATCGCGGTTATTTAGTACGTTTTTTTCTCCCAACAACAGATTTCCAAAAAATCTGTTTAGATATTCCATTGTTTCATAAATACCATTTTCAAGATTATTATAATTAGCCCTAACCAACGCATTACGAAAATATAGAGAATTTTCCTCAAACAAATCATTATTCGCCTTGAAACCGAGAGTCCGTAGATATTTAATTATAAATACCGCTGTTGTACGTGTGTTGCCTTCGCCAAATGGGTGTATTTGCCAAATACCTGACATAAATTTTACTATATGTTCTACCTTTTCTTGTTTGGTCAGACCTTTATAACTAAATGCCTTTTCTTGGGCAAAATCATAGTCAAGCGTTTCTCTAATGCTGTTTGCTCTGCCATAGCTCACAGAATCCCAATTTAATATGGGTTCGTCTTTGCTTATATCATATTCGCGGATTTTTCCCGCTGTTATAGAATCCAATATATCAATAAATAAAAACTTATGAATTGCAATGTATTCCGCGGGACTAAACACGAAAGTATTATTGCTCAATAATTTAGCAGCGCGTGAAGAAACTTCATCGGCTTCTTTATTCTCTTTTTCTTTTGTAGTTTTTGCCGGATTTTCTTTATAATACCGAGCTATCTGCTTTCCCGCATCGTCAATTGAAATTTTGCCTTCAATATTTTCTTTTGCAATTTTAATTAGGTGTTTTGACGGTGTAAGACCATCGACTTGTTGAAGTCCGATAGCGATTCGCCAGTTTTCTGCTCTTTTCTCTTTATCGGGTTCGCCAAGTTTTTTATACTCTTCAAAGTTTTTTATTTGGCTCATTAATTACCCCTATTTTTATGTTTCCAAAGCATAAATCCAATCAAAGCACAAGTTAAAAGGATTAGAGTTATTAATACCGGTGTTGATACCATATTGCCGATTAACTTAAACAAAATTATTATGGTTATCAGAGTCAGCATATTTTAAGTTAAAATCAAATCTTCTATTGTTTTGGCGCTTTCTACGGATTTTACCCAGTCGGATTTATAATCGTCAAATTTATCTTTTACAGGACATATTTTTTCAAGCATATAGCTTTTTACTTCTTCAAAGGTCATTATTCTATTTTCCGGTTCAAAAACAAGTTTGTATTTTGCCGTAAACGGCAAAATTTCTGATAAATTATGCAGTTTTTCTATTCCGGTTATTTTAAAAATATTTCCGTCGGAATCAACTATAAGATGCCCTGCCATATATTTATTGAACGATTCTTCATTGTGATGAAAATATTCGTCTTTGAGGTATATTTCAGGAGCGTTTTCTTTTTTATTATCTCTGTTCCAGTCTGCAACCGAAACATCAAGCGCGGGAAATCGTACTTTTAAGGATTCCATATAGAATCTCCTTTTTATTATAAATCTTCTATCTTAAATTCGTCATAGCCTTCGTAGTAATAGCTTACATCTATACCCTTCATAAAAAGTTCACGTTCGTTTATTTTGTCTGTAAGGGCATTTTTAAGAAGTTGCTTTATCTCAACATCTTTTATGGGGCTGCGCTTCATTGCTGAAAGATAGTCGGACTTGTCAACATTGTTCCAATCAATAACTTTTTTCAATTCCTTTTTGAGTATTAAATCCAGCCAAATTCTTGTTGCGCGACCATTGCCTTCACGGAACGGATGGGCAATATTCATTTCAACATATTTTTCTATAATTTCGTCAAAAGTCTTTTGCGGCATTTTATCTATATTTTTAAGCGATTGTTTAAGATACATCAGCGGCGCAAAGCGAAAATTACCCTTGGAAATATTTACCTCTCGTATTTTCCCCGCAAAATCGTAAATTTTGCCGAATAAAAACTTGTGTATCTGGCAGAGACCGGCAAAAGTCCCGACTTTTACTTTATTAATTTTACCGCTATCAAAAAACAGCTTTGCTTTTTGCTTGCTGATTTTTTCTTCGGATTTATTTAGTTCAACCTGATTCTTAATATTTAATTTGTTCTTCAAAATCATTTTTACCCCTCTATGCAAAAAAACAATTTTAATTTTCTTTATACAGCCTTAAAGCTTTTGATATATCTTCCGAAGCAAAGCCTCTTCTTAAAAAAAATGACGCGATTTTGCGTACTTCGTTTTTGTCTTTTATATTGAAGTCTTTAAACTTACGTTTTATTGTTTCTATAATCTGTTCGTAAGGTTCGGCTTCGGTTTTTAACGAATCTAAAGCGTTGCTTATCAGCTCTTTTGATATTCCTTTTTCTTCAAGAGCCTGCTTTACGGCATATTCCCCTTTTCCTTTTTCGGACAGGTATTTTGCATAGGCTAAAGCAAATTTTTCATCGTTTATATAACCTAGTTCGGTAAGCCTTGCTACGGCGGATTTTATGTTATCTTTTTCATAGCCTTTAAGAAGTAATTTATCGGACAAAGATTTCGCGCTGTAAGAACACCTTGAAACAAGCGTTAAAGCGTCAAAAACCACCCTGTAAGCCTTATCTGCGGCTAAAATCTCTTTATAGGTATCATCCGATACCTCAACGCCTTGATTAAGTCCGAATTTGACTATTATGTCAGCCGAAAGCAAAATATTTTCGCCGTTATCGAAAAACACTTTAAAGAAATCTTTTTTAGACAATATTTTTTCTGTTTTTGTTATTTTCATAAAAACCTGGATTGCCGCGTCGGAAACTTCGTTTCCTTCTCGCAATGACGGCGATTATTGTTGTATCGATATATTTACTCTTCTGTATTCTTCCTTTGTTTCGTAAGGAAGTTTGCCGTACATTGATTTTCCGTAAAATTTAGTTTCTATTTTGTTTGCCGGCACTCCGCAGTCTTTAAGAATTTTATCTACAGACTCAGCTCTTCCTTTTGACAAAATTTCGTTTGCTTCTTCAGGACCTATATCGCAGGTATAACTTTCAACAAGTATGTATGACTGTCTGTTAGTATCAAGAAAGGTCTTCGCAAATTCTTGTATTAAAATGGTTTCATTAGCCTGAATAACGGTATCGTTTATGGTAAATAAAATGCCTGCCGTCGCAATTTTTAATTGTGATGATCTCATCATTATTGTTTCTGATTTGGATTTTTCCATGTATTTTCTGAAAGAATCAATATCATTTACGGTATAAGCAATATCAGGCGTGCCGTTTACAGCCGTTGATAATTTTAAGACGCGGACGGTTTCAGAAATTTCAGCCTGTTCCGTATAATCCCTATTGCAGCATTTGAAGAATAGGAATCCTAATAATAGTAAAAGCAACAAAAGTAAAAGTAGCAAAAGAAAAAATCCTTTCTTTTTGCAGTCAGGACAAATTGGTTTTTCGGCATCGCCTTTGTTGTCTTTAGGATCAAACTTTTCTTCGCATTTAGAACACTTTATTTTGTTATCAGTTGGGACTACAACAGGTATAACGGCAGCCGCTGCTTTAGGAGCAGCCTTTTTAGGCGTCTTAGGTTCTTTTTCCTTAAGCTTAAAAACAGGTTTAACTACGGGAGCGACATATTTAACGGTTGAACCGGATTTTTTCTCATAGTAATATTCGCTTACTATAAATTCCGCGCTTTCCGCCCATAAAAGCGATTCCGTATTTTGCAATACCAGATATGTGTTGGAATCAAAAAACTCTTTACGAGCCGTTTCTATATCTTTAGATTCTTTTTTTGCTATCTGAGAAATTACGGCTTCTATCTTTTTTTCCGTATCAGCGGTAACATCCTGCCCGTGATAAATGTATTTATTTTGCATAATCTTCTCTCCTTCTTGCGGTTAAGCGTTTTAATGCTTTAGGGGTATGTAATGATACTTGAAGCGTAGTAGTAATATTTTTTAATTTTTCCAAAGTTGCAGCGGATTTTTCTATTCCCGATACATAAGCGGAAATTATTTTCATTATATTATCGTCGCAAACCGGAGCAATAACAATATCGTACTCATGGGAAAGATTCTCTTTTGTACGTCCTTTTTTCAGCAGTTTAAGATATTCGTCAGTAACAAAATCAAATCTTTTTATTTTTAAACCGGGCTCATACACATCGGCATAATATTCGTATATGAATATTTCTTCACCGCCGTATCTTGCCACCATAGCTTCCGCCCAGTGTCTTGCAAGTTCTTTCTCAACAACAGTGTAATAACCGGGTCCGAAATCTCTGAAACTTTTCGCATTCGCAAGCTTTGGCGTACGAAAACTTTTGTTTGTGCCGTGGTAAACCATCATACAGGATGTCTCCTTTCAAGCAAAATTTTATTTGTAATTTATTAACTCGTAATCTCTTGAGCCTAAACCGATTTTTTCGGCGTATTCAAGCTGTATTTCCGGATCTATATTCGGATGTACTTTTTTAAAAAAGTTTTTGCCGTAAGCTTTGTTTACAAGGTCATAACTTGCCTGATCAACAGCCACCGGGTCGTCCCCGGCTACTATTCCCACGTCTTCCATAAGAGGCGGATTTTTTATTGAAAAACAGTCGCAGTCTTTGCTTATATGGTTTAAAAAATTTATATATGACGCTTTTTTGTTTTTCAGTACGCCTGCCGTATATTCGACTATTTTTTCCTGAACAATTTTAGGATCTTCATCCCATTTAAGGTCAAAAACGCCGAAAGCACAGGAGACAATACATTGCCCGCAGCCGACGCATTTGTTTTTGTCCATAACTATTTTTCCCTTGGATTGCTTCGTCAAGACATTGTCTTTCCTCGCAATGACGACCGGGGCGAGAGATAAAGCCTGTTGATAGCAATTCTTAACACAAATTCCACAGGCGGTACATTTAGAGGCTTTTACGATCGGCTTAGCGGAATTATGCATCGCGTATTTCCCTTCTTTATTCGCGCAGCCCATGCCGACATTTTTTATGGCGCCGCCAAATCCGGAGATTTCATGCCCTTTAAAATGGCTCATAAAAATGTAGCTGTCGCTTTGTATTATATCTCTTCCTATTGAAACGTTTTTAAAATGTTTTAAATTTACTTTGACGTCTTGTTTATCGTTTCCCTTTAAACCGTCGCCGATTATTATCGGACATCCGCAGGATTCAATTGTAAACCCGTGCTTGTTTGCCAAAAGCAAATGATGGTAAGCGTCGGAACGTTTGCCGACATAAATAGTAGAGCAGTCCGTCAAAAAAGGAAAAGCGGTTTTTTCTCTGGCAATTTTTACTACAGGAGCGACATATTCGGGTTTGATATAACCTTTGTTTCCGTCTTCACCGAAATGTATTTTAATCGCGATAAAATTTCTTGCTTTAACGTGGTCAAAAGCTCGCGCTTTTTTGAGAAATTTGTAGAATTCGTCTTTTCTTTTCCAAGGCAAAAAGTAAACTTTTGAAGACATGAAGATTTCTCCTGTATGAAGATTTCTGATATTATACAAAATATAAAGGGCGACAATTACAAATTACGAATGACGAATTACGAAATAAACGGCAACTACGTTACGAAAATTTTGCTATAATTTTGAGGTT
>WRFE01000006.1 GCA_009778965.1 Candidatus Endomicrobium labiotermitis | reverse complement strand
CGGGTTCCATAATGGGCTCCGGCGGGATGATAATCATGGATGAAGATTCCTGCATGGTTAATATCGCCAAATATTTTATAGAATTTACTAAAAGCGAAGCTTGCGGAAAATGCGTGCCTTGCCGTGAGGGCACCACAAGAATGTATGAAATTCTTACAAGAATTACTGACGGAGAAGGTGTAGAAGGCGACATAGAAAAACTTGAAAAAATCGGAGAAATGATAAAAAAAGCGTCGCTTTGCGGCTTGGGTCAGTCAGCTCCTAATCCGGTTCTCAGCACGATAAAAAACTTCAGGGAAGAATACGAAGAGCATATAAAGCTTAAAAAATGCCGCGCTTTAGTCTGCGAAAAACTTATAAATTATACGGTAATAGACGAAAAATGTATAGGCTGCGGAGTTTGTAAAAGAGCTTGTCCGGTTGACGCGATAGAAGGAAAGCTGAAAGAAAAACATAAAGTTATTCAGGAAAAATGCATAAAATGCGCAAAATGTTTTAAGTCATGCAAGTTTGCCGCCATAAAAAAAGATTCGGGGATACAAAAATGATAAAAGTTTATATTAACGACAAAGCTTATGATGTTCCGGAAGGAATAACAATTATGCAGGCCGCGACTATCGCGGGCTATAAAATTCCCAGTCTCTGCTATCACCCGAGACTTTCCCTTTTCGGCGGATGCAGGGTTTGTATTGTAGAAGTTGAAGGGATGAAAAATTTTGTCGCTTCCTGCGCTTATCCTATAAGAGACGGAATGAAAATACATACAAATACGGAAGCGATAAGAGAAGCCAGAAAAGAAATAGTAGAACTTATTTTGGACAATCATCCGCAGGATTGCAATATATGTAAAAGAAACGGCATTTGCGAACTTCAGAACCTTGCGCGTGTTATCGGCGTGGAAAGAAGAGATTATGAAGGCGCAAGAAAAATGTATGAAAAAGACGAAGCGTCGCCTAGCATTACCAACGACCAGCAAAAATGCGTTCTGTGCGGAAGATGCGTCAGGGTTTGCGCTGAAATACAGGATGTTCATGCCATAGATTTTACAAGCAGAGGAATAAATACGAGAATTTCCAATGCTTTTGACATGTCTTTTAAAGAAAGCGTCTGCACGACTTGCGGGCAGTGCGTAAATGTGTGCCCTACCGCGACTCTTATGGAAAAGAGCTGCGTAGACGAAGTTTTTGCCGCTCTTAACGACAAATCGAAAGTGAAAATTGCCCAGATTGCTCCGTCGGTCAGAGTAGCGATTGGCGAATATTTTGGAATAAAACCCGGACAAAACTGGGAAAAAGAAACAACCGCGGCTTTACGCAAGCTTGGTTTCGACTATGTTTTTGATACACAGTTTACGGCAGACTTAACTATTATGGAAGAAGGAAGCGAATTTTTAGACAGACTTCAAAACGGCGGCGTTTTGCCTATGATAACTTCCTGTTCAAGCGCCTGGATGAAAGCGATGGAGCAGTTTTATCAGGATCTTATTCCAAATGTCTCTACATGCCGTTCCCCTATGTCAATGTTAAGTTCAATAACTAAAACTTATTTTGCTGAAAAAATGAAAATCGATCCGAAAAATATAGTAAATGTAGCGGTCATGTGCTGTATCGCTAAAAAATATGAAGCCCAAAGACCCGAACTTATGATAGACGGCATGCAGATGACGGATTTTGTTCTTACCACAAGAGAGCTCGGCAAGATGATAAAATCCGCAGGGATAAATTTCCCTGACATAAAAGGCGAAGAATTTGATTCTCCTTTAGGTATGTCTTCGGGAGCAGGCACGATTTTCGGAGCTACGGGCGGAGTAATGGAAGCCGCGTTAAGAACCGCTTATGAGCTTGCAACAGGAAAAACTTTGGGAGACATAGATATACAGGCGGCAAGAGGCACCAAAGGAATAAAAGAAGGAAAAGTGGATGTCGGCGGAACAGAAGTGCGTTTTGCGGTGGCAAGCGGACTCGGAAATGTTGAAAAACTTTTAAACGAAGTAAGAAAAGATAAATCGAAATACCACTTTATAGAAATAATGGCATGTCCCGGAGGCTGCGTAGGCGGCGGCGGACAGCCTTACGCCGGGTTAGGCGCGGAACCTTTTGATGTCAATCTTTTGAAGATTCGCGCTCAGGCTCTTTACGATAACGATAAAGGGAAAATGATAAGAAAAAGTCATGAAAATCCGGATATTAAAAAGCTTTATGACGAATTTTTTGGAAAACCTTTAAGCGAAAAGTCGCATAAGCTTTTGCATACACACTATAAAGAGCATTTTCCTAAGGGAATAATACCTAAAAGACCTAACAACGGGGAAATAACGACAGAAGAAAAGGAGTGCAATAAATGTCAGACAACAAACAAAAAGAATTAAAAAATTATATAGAGCAATACCTGAAAAAAGAAGACGGCGATTCTTATCTTATAGCCGTTTTGCATAAGGCCCAGGAACTTTACGGCTTTTTATCAAGAGAAACTATGGAATTTGTAGCCCAGGAAATGAATATTCCGACTTCTACAATATGGGGCGTCGCGACTTTTTATCATTATTTTAATTTAAAACCGAGAGGGAAATATATTATATCGGTTTGTATGGGCACGGCATGCTATGTTAAAGGCGCCGCGGAAATAATGGGAGCTTTAAAAGAAGAACTCGGTATTAAAGAAGGCGAAACAACGAAAGATATGCTTTTTACTTTGCAGGAAGCAAGATGCTTAGGCGCTTGCGGACTTGCTCCTTTGATAATGATTAACGGAAAAATCCACGGTGATTTGACTCCTAAAAAAATCGCCGAACTTATAAAAGAATATCGTAACAAAGGATAAGAATTAACATATTTATCATTACTGAAAGCCGGTATCCATGTTTATCAGTAAAAATGGATTCCGGCTTTCGTTGGAATGACTATTATTATAATAAGTAGTATAAAGGATGGCGATTTAGTTGAATCATATTGATGAATCAAAGATAAATTCTTTGTTGAAAATTGAAGTAAAAAAAGACGAAATAGAGCAAATTCTTGAAAAGACGAAACAATTAAAAAGGCTTTCGCTTGAAGAATCCGCAAAACTTCTTTCCGTAGATGATCCTGAACTATTAAAAAAAGTTTATGCCGCAGCTGCTTATGTAAAAAATACGATTTACGGCAAAAGGGTAGTTTTATTCGTTCCTCTTTATATAAGCAATTTGTGTTCTAACAGCTGCGCTTATTGCGGTTTTGCCGCAAATAATAAACATGCAGTAAGAAAACATCTCACTTTTGACCAAATAAAAGAACAAACGGAAATTCTTCTTAAAAGAGGACATAAAAGAATTTTGATGGTTTCCGGCGAAGTTGCCGATGATAATAAAAACATAGAATATTATACAGAAGCCGTTAAAGCTATTTATTCGGCAGATTATAAAGGCAATAAAATAAAAAGAGTAAACGTCAACGCCGCTCCTTTAAGCGTTGAATCTTATAAAAAACTTAAAGCCGCCGGAATAGGCACTTACCAGATATTTCAGGAAACTTATCACGATGCGACTTACAGAAAACTTCATGTTGCGGGCATAAAATCTGATCCCGATAATCGTTTAGACGCCGTAGACAGAGCTTTTGAAGCTGGAATTGACGATGTCGGAATAGGCCCTCTTTTAGGACTTTATAATCCCCGTTTTGAAATTCTTGCCATGCTTATGCATATAGAATATCTTGAGAAAAAATTCGGGATAGGTCCTCATACTGTTTCGGTTCCGAGAATAGAACCTGCTCCCGGCTCGGATTATTCTTCTAATCCCGAATATCCTTTATCGGATGAAGAATTTAAAAAACTTGTCGCGGTTTTGAGGTTGTCCGTTCCTTATACCGGCATTATAATGTCAACAAGAGAAACCGCAAAATTGAGAGATGAACTTGTAAATCTGGGCGTTTCGCAGATAAGTGCCGAATCTAAAGTTACTCCCGGAGGATATGAAGAAGACTCTGTTCATAACGATAAATTAGAAAGGCAGTTTAGCGTAAACGACCAGCGTCCGCTTGAGGCGATTGTTCATTCGCTTCTTTCGCAAGGCTTAATGCCCAGTTTTTGCGCGGCATGTTACCGCAAAAATCGTACCGGCGAGCATTTTATGGAATTGGCAAAACCCGGCGAAATAAAACATATGTGCGACATGAACGCTTTGATAACTTTGAAAGAATATCTTGAAGATTTTGCGAACCCTGCTACAAAAGAGGCTGGAAATAAGCTGATAGAAAATTACAAAAAGACTTTGGATGAAAAAAGTTTAAAACTTTTAGAACAATTTTTCATGAATATAGAAAGCGGAAAAAGAGACGAATACGTTTAAATCGGCAGGATTTTTGCATACTTTTTGACTGTCTGCAAAAAGTATGGCGGAGGTTGGGAGGGCGAGTATGCGAGGAATAACGAGCACAAGCTACGAGCGGGCGCGAGATGTGAGCGCACCGGCCCGAAAGCGAAGTGGAGGGCAACGCTCCCTTTGTGCAATTCAGCGCCAAAGCAAATAAAACAAAAAATATCTATGATTGACAGGAGAGAGCAATAATAATATCATATATGCATGGCAATAATTAAAGCTTTGTCCAAAGGTTATTGGCAGGTACACAATAAAAAGTATTTCTTCCTGGTTGCCGCGTTCTCTATTTTGATAAACTGGGCTGGACATACTTTTGTTTATGAAAACAGTTATAATTTTTTATACTTTGACATGATAGGCACTTTCGTTGCCGTTGTGGTTTTGGGCAGCGTATGGGGGATGCTTACAGCGCTTGCCACGTCTATTCTTTTGTCGTCTGTCACATCACCGCATTTTATTTATCTTGCCGTTGTAAATATGACAGGCGCTTTATACTGGGGAATACTTAACGAAAGCGGTTTGCTTGCCATTTTTAAAAATAAAAACTATTCGTTTAAATCGTCTTTAAAATCAAATTTCAGTTCGGCAATTTTATTTATTTTATTTTACGGGGTAGGCTGCGGGCTTTTGACTGCTTTAACGTCTTCGGTAATAAGAGGCGTTATTTTTGAAGAAGCGCTGACAAAACCGTATTCTTTGTATTTCGCGCAGTGGTTTAAACAGGTTTTTGAAATTTCCGCTAACGGCGGCGTAGGAATGTTCGCTAATTTTGTCGCCGATACCTTTATCGAAATTCCCGACAAAGTTTTGTCCGCGTTTTTCGGTATGGCGATATGTCTTACCATATTCAAATTCAATATTAAAACTTTTACGGAATCTTACCAAAACCAGATACAAAAAAACAATATATCGTGGCATAGAATAATGCTAAGGAATTTCGGCGGCGTAGAAATTTTTATGTTTATAGTTTTAGGCGTAACGTATCTTTTAAAAATCAAAACTATTTCCATGGAAACGCTTACGGCGTTTATCGAAAAAATCCCCTCTTATTCTCCCGGCGACTATGTCTTCCTTGAATTTATAATGCTTCCGTTATTTATAATTTTTATTTTTCTTGCCATCAAATTTTTTATGCCGGGAACCGAAGACCCTTCGCGTATAGATTTGGGCGTTTCCATAAAAGACAACTTCAATATAAAAAATCTGGACAGGGACATAAAAAATTTTCTTATAGACGCTTTTTGCTTATCTGTTTTGCTTACGGGCGTGTACATTTATATTCTTGTGTCTATAACCGGCATAACGCCGATAGCTTATTACAAACTTACGTCTAACGCGCAGGCTCAGCCCGAACTTCTTGCATGGGTTTTGATAATGTTTATAATTTTTATTCTTATAGACAGAAAAAATAACAGAACTACTGAAATTGTGACCTTAAACGACGAACTTATAAAAAAGCAGGCGGCGGAGCAAATTTCCGAAACTTTTGACGAACAAAAACAAAAGCTTCAGGCTTTAGAGCTTAGCTGGTCGGACAGCACGGTCGCGTATTTGAAAAGCGCCCGCCATGACCTTATAAACCAGCTTGAAAAATCGAAAACCGGTTTAAGCGAACTTCTTACCGAAGTTTACGACGGCGTGGTAAAGCCGTACAGCGTTTCCGTTTTGGAAAGCCAGAAAAAAATGCGAGCCTATATAGAGGAAATTACAAGCGGAAAACTTAATGATTACGATTTAAAACAGATAGAAGAAAATATTGAAGAAACAGTTTTGAATTTAAGGCATAAAGCGCCGTATATAAACGTTCATTTTTCGGGATTTAAAAAAACTAAAAATATGTATTGCAGAATGAATGGGCTTTTCTTTGCCGCGTTTAATAATATTGTCGATAATTCGGTTTATGCTTTGCAGAAAAGGGTTTTAGAGCCGGGTTTTTCAGCCCATTTAACCATATCTCTCGAAACTGAAGAGGATAAAGAAATAGCGGTAAAGGTTTCCGATACGGCTGGCGGGCTTAGTAAAGACAAAATATCGCTTATATATAAATTTCCTTTGGACAGCTCCAAAGGCGGAAGAGTAGGCGAAGGCACTATGATAGTTAAAAATTTTGTAAAGCTTCTTGACGGTTACGTTACGGCTCATAATGTTCGTTCTTATAATGAAACAGGGCTCGAAACTGTTATATATTTGCCGTATTTTAAAAGACAGGAGGAGAAATGACCGACACTAAAAAAACAATAGCTTTGGCTGATGATGACTCAAATGTCCGTTCCTCTTTGGCAAGAACAATAAAGAAACATTTCGAAAATGTAGAAATCCTCAATTTTTCAAACACAATTGAAGTAAAAAAATATCTTTTAAACGATCCCGACAAAATTGATTTGCTTATTCTGGACATACATTTTGGTATGGGCGAAACCGGGCTTGATATTTTGCCGGACATAAAAAAATATTCTCCGTCTTTGCCGGTTATACTTTTAAGCGCCATGGAAAAAACTTACGGTCAGGAAGTTTCCGAAAAAGCAGGCGATTATATAATAGACTTTATGTCTAAACCGGTCACGGAAACCGAACTTATAATAAAAATAAAAAAAGCTTTAAATTCAAAAGATGATAAAGCCAAAAAACTTGAAAAGCTTGAATCCGAAAACGCGATTCTTTCGGAAATGCTTTCATCGCAGGACAGCGAAGGAGCCGGCGGACTTTTTGAAAAAGAGGTTCTTCAAAGACTTTCCGAAATGACAAAAGTTTTTATGCCAAAACCGTATGAGCCGAAAGAAAATATAGTTATAAACGGTCAGGAAATAGACGTTTTGGCTTTTACCGTTGCTCCGCTTCCTTTTGCGGTTATGGTATTTGAAACAAAATATTTCCCTAACGCTAAAATTTCCGGCGGGGTAAATGAGCCTATGAGAGTTTTTGCCAACGGAATTGAAAAAATTTCCACAAAAAGAAGAAATTTGTTTGAACAATCGGAAAATCAGTTTAAACAGGTAAGCAAAAGAATAGAAAAAATATTAAAAGAAACGGGATTTACAAAATACGAAGAAATTTACAGACCTTTTATACAAAGCTTTATAGTATTTCCAGATACATCTGATATTTCCGAAATAGAAACCTCCAACGCCAACAAACATACAAAAATCTGCAAATTCAAAGATTTAACGCCGGATTTTATCATCAAAATAGCTTTTGCCATGCCAAAGCGTCAAGTTGACGAAACAGTTAAAAAAACAGTTCTGGAAAAGCTTTTTTAGCAGTCATTGCGAGGAGGAATGCATAGTATCCCGACGCGGCAATCCATGGCGTGAAAATGTCGTTTTTGGTTAGTTTTATGGTTTTGTTTGTTTTTTAAAATTGAGTTTCCTGAAAAATCCTGTTCAAAGGGTGACACAGAACGGGGTTTTTCAAGAGATCCAATTATAAAAAAGTAAAACGGAGAAAAAATGAAAAAATTATTACAAAAATTAGTCATTGCGGACTTGAGCCGCAATCTGAGGCAATCCGGAAAATTATTGTTTTCATTTTTGATTTTTTCAGCCTTGATGTGTATGTCCGGAGTTAAAGTATATGCTGCAGACCATTCTGTAAATACGCCTTTATTATTAAATACGGCAATAACAGATTCGGCAAGCGGAGATACTATTACCGTAACATCCGATATAACGATGGATGCTAATATTAATTCGGTTTCAAATAAGAATATTATCATAAGAAACAACGGAATTATGCGGACTATTTCCGGAAATAATCTCAGGGCAGGATTCTCTTTTACCAATTCAAACTCTGAAATAAATGGAATAAGTTTTTCAAACTTTATAAAATCTACCTACGGCGGAGCGATATATGCAACTAGGTCAACAATGAGTTTTATCGCAATATCCGGCAATAATATAATCTTCAGTTCAAACAGCGCAGATAGTTCCGGCGGAGCGATATATGCAACTTATTCAACAATGAATTTTACCGCAACATCTGGCAGTAATATAATCTTCAGTTCAAATAGCGCAACAACTACAGGTGCATCAGGAACCAGCGGCGGTGCGATATATGCAACTAATTCAAATATAAGTTTTAGCATAACAAACGGAAGCATAACATTCAATTCAAACAGCGCAGACAATAATGGCAATGGCGGTGCGATATATGCAACTAATTCAATAATGAGTTTTATCGTAACAAACGGAAGCATAACATTCAATTCAAACAGAACGCGACTTGGCGGCGGCGGAGGCGGAGCAATATATGTAGGCAGTTCAATAATGGAGATTAGTGTATCAAGCGGCAGTATAATTTTTAGTTCAAACACAGGAGTTAATGGCGGAGCGATAAATGCAACTCGGTCAACAATGACTGTTACCGTGACAAACGGAAACATAATCTTTAGTTCAAATAGTGCAGGCACAGGCGGAGCGATAGTTGCAACCGATTCATCATCAATGAGTTTCAAAGCAACGACCGGCAATATAATCTTCAGTTCAAACAACAGTATAACAGGTGGAAACGGTAATGGAGGTGCGATATATTTAAGCGGTTCAACAATGAGTTTTACAGCTGTAGACGGAAGAATAGAGTTCACATCAAATACTGCTGCATCCGGGGGCGCATTATATTTAACAAATTCTTCAAGCTTAACATTTAATACTGATAATCTTGTATTTAATTACAATAATTCAACGAGCAATTCAACGACTGGAGGCGGAGTTATTTATTGGGACAATAGTTCCTTTCTAAATTTTGGAAATGCGAATATAACTGCTATAGGCAACCAGGCAAGAAACGGTGGGTTTTTGTATTTAGTACGTAAAGGTACAATAGATTTTAACGGTAATGTTTTTATGTCCGGCAATCAAGCAATAAACGGCTCCGGCGGAGCGATATATTCATCAGGGACAGTGGTTAATTTTAAAGGTTCAAGTACAACGTTTACAGGAAATACGGCGGGAGCAACCGGCGGAGCAATATATGCGCTGGGATCAACAATGAGTTTTAATCCGGTAAACGGAAATATAGTATTCAGTTCAAACAGTGCAAACAATGCAGGAGCAATATATGCAAGCCGTTCATCAATGAGTTTTGTTATCGTCTCAAGCGATAATATAATCTTCAGTTCAAACAGCAGTTTTGGTTATGGCGGAGCAATAGGGGCTACGAGTTCAACAACATTGAAGTTTAGTGTTTTAAGAGGGAGTATAGTGTTTAGTTCAAACAGTGCGAGTACTACTAGTGGCTTTGGCGGAGCGATAAATGTAGACAGCTGGTCAGAAGTAGGTCTTAGTGTCTCAAGCGGCAATATAATATTTGATTTGAATAGAGCAGGCAATGCCGGTGGAGCGCTATGGGTGCGAGACGGTTCAAAAATGGACGTTGGCATCTCAATCGGTAATATAATATTTAGTTCAAATACGGCAGGAAGCGGCGGCGGAGCGATGGCAACATTTGGTTCTAAAATAGATTTTAGAGTCTCTAGCGGGAATATAGTCTTCAGTTCAAACAGCGCAATAGGCAGTTACGGCGGAGCGATACATGCAAGTAATTATACCGGCGTCGGACCATCAATAATTGACTTTATCGTATCAAGCGGAAATATAATATTTAGCTCAAATAGTGCAGTAACGTATGGCGGAGCTATACATGTAGTGCAGTCAACAATGAATTTTGTTATCGTATCAAGCGGAAATATAATATTCAGCTCAAACAGCGTAAATAGCGCTACAAGCCGCGGCGGAGCGATATATGCAGACCAATCAATAATGAGCTTTAAAGCAGACAAGATAGAATTTAGTTCAAATACGGCAGCAACCGGCGGCGTATTATATTTAATGTATTCACACCTAACATTCAATACTAATAATCTTGTGTTTAATTATAATAATTCAACAAGCAGTAACGGTGTTGTTTATTGGGATAATAGCTCTTCTTGGAGTTTTGGCAACGCGAATGTAACGGCAATAGGCAACCAAGCCAATAACGGCGGATTTCTGTATTTAGAAAGCAGAGGGACAATAAATTTTAACGGCAATGTTTTGATGTCAGACAATGAAGCAAGAAGCGGTTCGGGCGGTGCGTTGTATTTATCAGGGACAGTAGTTAATTTTAACGGTTCAAGTACAACGTTTACGGGAAACAAAGCGGCTGATTCCGGCGGAGCGATATATGCAGGTTCTGCAAGAATGAGTTTTGACAATATAACTTTCAACTCAAATACTGCAGGCGGCAAAGGCGGAGCATTATATTTGTTGAGATCCTCAATGACAATAAGCAGCAGTGTGTTCAGCGGAAACAGGGCGTCAAGCGGCGCAGCGGTGGCGGTAGATAATTCTACGATAACATTTAACAGTACAACTGGACGAGTGTTATTTACCGGAAATACCGGGACATACGGCAACGATATATACGCGAATAATTCAATAGTAAATTTTCACGCTGTAAACAATCAGATAAGATTGGAAGGCGGTATATATGTAGGAAGCAATAATAATACAATAAATAAAACCGGAACCGGAGAATTGTACATAAGCAGTAATAATTATATACAAGGGTTGTTCAGCCAGAC
This sequence comes from Candidatus Endomicrobium labiotermitis, assembly GCA_009778965.1. Classification (GTDB taxonomy): domain Bacteria; phylum Elusimicrobiota; class Endomicrobiia; order Endomicrobiales; family Endomicrobiaceae; genus Endomicrobium; species Endomicrobium labiotermitis. The sequence continues at coordinate 31,209 of WRFE01000006.1, read as the reverse complement.
GGCGGGTACAACAACGATAAATCAGGCAAATTACACGTTTGCCAACGGAACATGGAGTGTAACTAACAGCAGCGGAGTAAGGGTAAGCAGCTCGGTATTAAATATCGGCGCGACCGTAATTTTTACGAGTAACACGAACGTGAACGGCGGAGCGTTAATTATAACCAATATTACGGCAGCTTTTACAGGCAGAACAAGTTTTATAAACAACAGCGCTTCCGAATACGGCGGCGCTATATTTTCATCAGCATCTGTAGTTAATTTCGACGGTTCAACGATAACTTTTACGGGAAATAGTGCGGACAATAATACCAGAGGCGGCGGAGCGATATATTCGTATAGGTCAACAATGAGTTTTACCGCTGCAGCAGGTGATATAATCTTCAGTTCAAACATAGCAGGAAGCTATGGCGGAGCGATAAGATCAGATTTGTCGTCAATGAGTTTTAGCGCGGGCAGAGATATAATTTTTAGTTCAAACAGAGAACGACAAGATGGCGGCGGAGCAATATCAGCGCATAACTCAATAATGAATTTTACTGCGGCAAGAGATATAGTTTTCAGTTCAAACAGCGGGGTTGACGGCGGAGCGATAAATGCAATAAATGGCTCAATAATGAGTTTTACCGCGACAAACGGCAATATACTATTCAGTTCAAACAGCGCGAATTATGGCGGAGCAATATGGGTGCGTAATTCAATAATAGATTTTAGTGCAAGAAGCAACAACGGTAATATAATCTTCAGTTCCAATGTCGGCGGCGCGGTTTCTGTAGGTTATTCGACAGCGAGTTTTACCGCAGGCAGAGATATAATTTTCAGTTTAAACCGCTCGTTAAATGATTCCAGCGGAGCGCTATTCTCATATTTGTCGTCAACAAATTTTACAGCAGGCAGAGATATAATTTTCAGTTCAAACACCGCCGCAGGCAGCAGCGGCGGAGCGATATCTGTGCAAGACTCAACAATGAGTTTTAATGTTTCAATCGGCAGTATAGTATTCAATTCAAACGAGAGTGCTTATGACGGCGGAGCGATATTTTCTTTTCAATCAATAATGGAGTTTAAAGTTTCAAGCGGCAGTATAATTTTCAGTTCAAACAGCGCGGATATTGTGCCGCCAGGTATGTTTCCGTATTACGGAGGCGGAGCAATAACCACATTGAGTTCAAAGATGGATTTTGATGTTGCAAGAGGCAGTATAGTTTTTATTTCAAATAGTGCAGATCTCGGCGGAGCGATAAGCGCGGATGATTCAATAATGAGTTTTAAAGCTGACAAGATAGAATTTAGTTCAAACATTGCCGTAAGAGGCGGGGCATTGTATTTACGGAATTCAAATATAACGTTTAATGCGACAGATTTGGTGTTTAATTACAATAATTCAACAGACGGGGACGGAGTCATTTATTGGGATAACGGTTCTTATTTTAATTTTGGAGCAGCAAATGTAACGGCAGCAGGCAACCAAGCCAATAACGGCGGATTTCTGTATTTGACCGGCAAAAAAATAGATTTTAACGGTAATGTCTTTATTGAAGATAACGAAGCAAGAAGCGGTGTTGGCGGAGCTGTATATGTTGAAAATTCAACAATGAGTTTTAACGGTTCTTCAGCAACATTTATAGGAAATATTGCAGCAAGCAGCGGCGGAGCGATGTATTTAACAAATTCAAGTGTGACATTTAATACGAATGAAGCTGTGTTTAATTACAATAATTCAAGAAACGGGAATGGAGTGATTTTTTTGGACGGTAATTCATATTTTAGTTTCGGAAATTCGAATGTAACTGCAATAGGCAATAAAGCGAATAACGGCGGATTTTTGTATTTGAGCGCCAGAAAAATGGATTTTAACGGTAATGTTTTGATGCAGGATAACGAAGCAAGAAGCGTAACCGGCGGCGCACTGCATGTTCTGAATTCAACAATAAGTTTTAACGGTCCTTCGGCAAGATTTGATGGGAATATTGCCGCAAGTTCCGGCGGAGCGATATATTTACAAAACAGCAGCGCGGCTTTTAAAGGAAATACTAGTTTTGTAAACAATATTTCTAGCTGGTCCGGCGGAGCGATACATTCAGCCGGTTCTTATGTTTTATTTTCCGGAAGTGAAATAAATTTTATTGGTAATAACAAATATGGCGGCGCTGTTACTGTGAGCAACGGCGGCGGAGCAATATACGCGAGTCAATCAACAATGGCTTTTGCTGTTTTAAGCGGTAATATATCATTCATCGAAAACTCTGCCAGGCGTATGGGTGATAATTCTGGCGGCGGAGCGATATACGCAAGCGGTTCAATAATGACTTTTGAAGTATCAACCGGAAATATAGTATTCAGCGAAAACAAAGCTAATAATCTGGGCAGTTATGCAGGCGGCGGCGGAGCGATAAACGCGCAAGGGTCTAGAATGGAGTTTAAAGTTTTAAGAGGAAGCATAATATTTGATTCAAATGAAACTGATGACGGTATGGGCGGAGCGATAAATGTAAACAATTCGAGAATGAGTTTTGAAGTTTCGACCGGAAACATAGTATTCAGTTCAAATTTAAGAGGGGCGCTAAATATACAAAATAATAGTTCGGTAACTTTTGTTGTTTCAAACGGAAATATAGTATTTGATTCAAACACGGGCGGAGCAGCGGTATCTTTAAATTCAGCGTCAACAGTAAGTTTTCGCGCTGAAAACGGCAGAATAATATTTAATGAAAATATGGGCGGAGCGGTACGTACCCCATCATTTGTAAATAATGTATATTTTGACGGGATTACAGAATTTACGTCAAACAGCGTGGCGGACAGGGGCGGCGCTTTGTATTTGCTTCAGAGAGAGACAATATTTAATCATGAAGCATCTTTTACCGGTAATTACGTAATGAGCGGAGGAATGAGTCTTACCCCCGGAGCCGGCGGCGCAATATTTGTTACGGCAAATACAAGGTATACATTTAATTCAACGGCAACATTTACCGGAAATATAGCATATGGTACAGGCGGCGGGGCGATATATTTAGAAAGAAGTACGGCAATATTTAGCGGCAATACGTCATTTATAAATAATATATCAAGCGGTTCCGGCGGAGCAATACATTCTACCGCTTCATATTTATCGTTTGCCGGCAGAGAAATAAGTTTTGAGGGAAATAAATCAGAAGGCGGCAACAATGGCGGAGCGATGTATATTTATTTTTCAACTGTGAATTTTAACGTTGCCGGAGGGTTTATATCATTCGTTTCAAATACCTCAACAGGATTAACCAGCGGCGGAGCTATAAACGCAACCAGATCACAAGTAAATTTTGACATAACAAACGGTAATATATTATTTAGTTCAAATACCTCAACTCGTCAAGGAAGCTATGGCGGAGCGATATATACAACAAATCAATCAACAATGAGTTTTAAGGCGACAGACGGAAATATAATATTTAGTACAAACTCATCCGGTGGTGATGGCGGAGCGATATATGCGAATAATTCGAAAATAGATTTTGAAGTATCAAGAGGAAGTATAATATTTAGTTCGAATACAACAAACTCGCGAGGCGGAGCAATAAACGCGAGCGGTTCAAAAATGACTTTCGCAGCAACAGACGGTAATATATTGTTTTATTCAAATTGGAATCGTTCACAAGGCGGTGCAATATACGCCGATTCAAACTCATCAATGACTTTTTCCGTTTTGAGAGGCAGTATAATATTTAATTCAAACGATGCTTCAACCAGCGGCGGCGCAGTATTTGCAATGAGCGGCGCTACAATAAGTTTTAGCGCTACAAACGGAGATATAATATTCTCTTCAAATTCTGCCCGTGGTTCTGGTGGCGGAGCGATAAACATCCAAGGCGGCTCTTTGATAACTCTCAGCGCAATAGGCGGAAACATAGTATTTAGTTCAAATGTAATAACCAGCAATGGCGGAGCAGTATATTTAGGAAACGGTTCTACGGCCAGTTTCAAAGCAACAGGCGGAAATATATTATTTAGTTCAAATACCGCGAATTCCGGCGGAGCTATATACGCTGTTGCGACCACAAGCATAACATTTGACGGAATAACGATATTTGAGTTCAACCGCGCGCAGGGAAGCGGTGGAGCGATATACTCGCTGGCAAATCAAACTTATGTATTTACCGGTACGGCGACATTTAGAAAGAATACGGCGGGAGTTCATGGCGGAGCATTATATTTGAGCGGAAATTCCAATATAAATTTTGGCAGCGCGAAATTTTATGCAATAGAAAATATGGCGGAGTACGGAGGATTTTTATATTCAAGCGGAACAAAAATAATAGATATGACGTGGAATGATATGACAATAGCAGATAATTATGCGACATACGGAGGATCTCTGTACGGAGAAGGCGAAACGATATTTAGATTCTGGGGTTCCACTACTAATATGAGTATGGCAAACAGCACAGCGGCGTACGGAGGAGTAATAGCGTTGGGCAATGACGGTACAGTAGATTTCAGCAATACTAAATTATACGCGGAGAACAACAGGGCTTCAAACAGCGGCGGATTTATATATATAATCGGAGGAGAAGCTATATTTAACGAAGCCTATTTTACAGGAAACAGAGTGAATAGCCAAGGCGGCGCGATATATGTAGATGACGCGCCGATGAGTTTTTACAGCGCGGCAAGAGGAGATATAAAATTCAGTTCAAACAGTGCGGGCAATCAAGGCGGTGCGATATTTGCGGTTAATTCGGAAATTGAATTTGCGGGCGAAAGTATAGAATTCAGTTCAAACAGCGCTGGTTTGCAAGGCGGAGCGATATATGGCGGCGCGAATACAAAAATACATTTTGACAGCGTTGTATCGTCTTTTACGCTAAACAGCGCGGGCAATCAAGGCGGAGCATTGTATTTGCAAAGCGGACAAGTATTTAACAATGCGGTGTATTTTACAACCAACAGCGCGAATGTCGGCGGCGCAATATTTGTAGTGGCAAATACAAGTTATACGTTTAATTCAACTGCAGAATTCAGGGGCAACTACGCATTTGCGGGCGGAGCGATATATAATGATACAGGTTCAACAATAACATTTACAAACGCTAATCTTGTAAAGTTTACGAATAACAGAAGCACGTCAAATGCGACGTCAGGCGGCGGAGCGATAAACAACAGAGGGTATATGGATTTGGGCGCGGTAACATTCACTAGCAACAGCGCGCAAAATCAGGGTAACGGCGGAGCGATATTTAATACGCTTGCAACCGGGTATGTAAGACTTACCGGAACAAAGTTTGAATACAATACGGCAATGTCGAGTGGCGGCGCGATATTTAATAACAGCAGCGGCACGGTGAATATAATGGCAGGTACGACGTTTACAGGTAATTCAGCGTCAGGCGGAAGCGGTGGGGCGATATATAATATAGGCTCAACAGTAACAATAGCGGGAACGGGAATATCATTTATAGGCAATTCAGCATTAGAAAATGGCGGAGCGTTGTATAATGCTGCAAACTCGACAGTTACGATATCAGGTTCGGGAATAGTATTTTCTTTAAATACGTCATCATCAAACGCAATCGGCGGCGGAGCGGTATTAAATGCGGGTTATATGACAATTTCGTCAGTAAGTTTTACGACGAACACTGCAACAAACGGCGGCAACGGCGGAGCAATATATAACAGCGGAATACAGGCAATATTGAATTTGAATAACGTGACGTTTAGTTCAAACACTGCGACGTCGACAGGCGAATACGGCTTTGGCGGCGGAGCCGTATTTAACAGTGACGGGAAAATGAACTTTACGAATAATAATTTGTTTACGTTAAATGCTGCGTCCAACAGAGGCGGAGCGATATTAAACGATTATAACGGCAATATAAAATTTATAAGCGGCTCAAACAACATGTTTAGTTTTAATAGAGCAAGTGAAGGCGGAGCGATATACAATGGGTATTGGGCAGTGGCCGTAATTGAAATAGAAAGCGGAAGCATAATGAATTTTACAAGCAATACGGCGGCATTGAGCGGCGGCGCGATAAGGAATGCTAATGGGATAATAATATCATCGACAACGGAGTTGACGTTTACCGGCAATAATGCGGTCAGTCAAGGCGGAGCATTGCATAATGATAACGGAACGGTAACGTTACTGTCATCGACATTTAGGCAGAACATGTCAAACCAAGGCGGAGCGCTGTATAATATTGCGGCGGGTTCAAGAGTGAATTTGACGAATGTAATATTTACGACAAATACGGCGACTTCTGGCGGAGCGATATACAATAATTCGGGAGTAATAAACTCGACAATATCTGCGTTGTTTGAGTTTAATAGAGCGACGGGAACAATCGGAGGCGGAGCGGTATATAATTTAGGAACAATAAGTATGGCGTCATCGACATTTAGAGAGAATACGGCATTGCAGGGCGGCGGGATATATAATAGCGGAGCTTCGGCAAATATATATTTGGAAAAAGTAATATTTACGACAAATACTGCAGCAGTCGGCGGAGCGATATATAATGCCGCAAACGGAGTAATAAATTCAACTGGAGCAATTGCGTCAGTAATATTTGAGTTTAATAGAGCGACGGCAACAACCGGAGCCAACGGAGGCGGAGCGATATATAATTTAGGAAGAGTGAATATAGCGTCTTCGACATTTAGAGAGAACACAGCGCTGCAGGGCGGAGCAATATACAATACCGGAGCTTCTGCAAATATATATATGGAAAAAGTCATATTTGCGACAAATACTGCGGCGAGCGGCGGTGCGATACGCAATGTTTCAGGCGGAGTAATCAATTCAACTGGAGTAAGCGCATCAGCAATGTTTTCGTTTAATAGATCGACCGGAGCAGGAGTAAATGACGGAGGCGGAGCAATAAATAATGCGGGAACAGTAACGCTGTCTTCAGCGACATTTTATATGAATACGGCATTAAACGGAGGAAGCGGAGGAGCGATATACAATAATGGAACATCTGCGACGATAAATTTGGAAAAAGTAATATTTAGTTCAAATAGCGCGACATCGACAAGTGTCGGCGGCGGAGCGATATATAACGCGGGAAGCGGAAAAGTAAATTTTAGAAATGAAACAATGTTTACGTTAAATACGGCAAATGCGGCGACGGGCAGCCGTGGCGGAGCAATATTGAATGAATGGTCGGGCAATATAAAATTTGAGAGCGGTTCAAACAACGTATTTAGTTTCAATCAGGCAGGTGACGGCGGAGCTATATACAACGGATGGAATGGTGTAGCGGTAATTGAAATAGAAAGCGGAAGTATAATAAATTTTACAAGCAATACTGCGACTAGGTACGGCGGAGCAATGAGGAATGCTAACGGTATAATAACCTCATCTACAACGCATTTGACGTTTACAGGTAATAATGCAACCAGTCAAGGCGGAGCGTTGTATAATGAGAATGGAGCAGTGACGTTGTTGTCATCGACATTTGTAGGAAATAGCGCGACTAATCAAGGCGGAGCATTGCATAATAATAGTAACGGAGCAGTAACGCTTTTGTCATCGACATTCAGAGAGAACAGATCAAATCTTGGCGGAGCGATATATAATATGGCGGCAGGTTCGTTAATAACATTGGGACATGTAATATTTACGACAAATACGGCGACGAGCGGCGGAGCTATATACAATGCATCGGGAGTAATAAACTCGAGTATATCGGCATATTTTGCGTTTAACAGGTCAACGGGAGCAACGCTCGGAGGCGGCGCAATATATAATGCGGGGGCTATAACATTAAGTTCATCGACATTTTATATGAACGCGTCAAGCAATGCAGGCGGAGCGTTGTATAACACAGGAGTATCAAGCATAACATCGGCAGTGTTTAATATGAATGTGGCGGCATCGAGCGGCGGAGCAATATATAATACAGGTACGATTAATTTTATGCCGAACGCAGGCAGCAGCGTAATATTTATAGGCAACACTGCTTTAGCAGGAAGAGATATATTTAACGCGTCGGGAGCGACTCTAAACTTTAGCGGAGCAGGAAACGTAATATTTAATGGCGGAATAGAAGGAACAGGAAATATTAATAAAACAAACAGCGGGAATGTTTATTTTAATTTTGGTTCGATAAATAACATAGGCGGAGTATTTACTAACCAAAGCGGCAATGTATATTTTTCATCAGGTTCAAGAGCGAATATAACGGGCGAATTAGCAATACAAGGCGGAGGTGTATATTTCGCTACTAGCGCTTATGCAAATAAACTTAATATGACAAATGGAACATTAGGCGTAAATGTGGATTGGCTTGCGGGCGGAACCGGAGCGTCAACAACGTTTATAAGAACGACAACTACAACGCTGACAGACCAAAGCAAACTGCATGTAACGACGGTGACATTGGGCGTAGTAGGAAGTTCAACGGCAATAATGTCGGCGGATTGGGCAAGCGGAATATTTACGATAGGCAACATATCAGGCGGAGATAAATACGGCTATCGCTTTGAGTGGAGCGGTTTACAGGGTGACTACATAGGCTGGCTTATTTACGGAGCATTACCGTGGAACACTTTTGTGGCTTTATATCAAGCGGAGACATCGGGCAATACACTGTCATTGTGGCAGGATATAGAAGCAATTCTTGATGAAGATGAAGATCCGTTTTTAGCGCCTACAGGAAGTAACTTTACGATAGACGCGGAAGGGCATACAATAAATTCTTCGGGACTCTTGAACAAAGGAATGACACTAGACGCTAAACAACTTGCAATTCAAAACGCGGTATTTAAGAATTTTGTAAATTCTGCAAACGGCGGAGTGATAAATAACAGCGGTAATTTAACGTTAGAAGACGTAATGATAGAAAATGTAATATTTACGTCAAACACAGCGGTATCGGGCGGAGCGGTATATAATAGTGGATTGATGTCGTTTTCGTCAGTGTCATTTATCGGAAATATAGCGTACAGTTCCGGCGGAGCGATATATTCAGAAAGTTCGAATTTATTATTTAACGGAGATTCTGTAAGTTTCGTAAATAATAAATCCAATAATGCTGGTGGTGGCGCAATATATTCATATCAATCAACAATTAACTTTACATCTAATAATATATTGTTCAATTCAAACAGGGTGGGGATGCAAGGTGGAGCTATATATGCGATTAATTCAGAAATTGACTTTGAAGGACAGAGTATAGAATTCAGTTCAAACAATGCAGGTCTTGGTGGAGCAATATGTGTATTGCAGTCAACAATGAGTTTCAACGCCAATAATATTGTATTCAATTCAAACGGTAATGCTTTTAGTTTTGGTGGAGCAATATATGTATTGCAGTCAACAATGAGTTTCAATGCCAATAGCATAATATTCAGTTCAAACAGTGCTTGGGGTGGCGGAGCGATATCAGCACATGGTTCAAGTATGAGTTTTACAACGACAGTTGGAGATATAACTTTTAGCTCAAATAATGCAGGTAATGCTGGCGGAGTGATATCAGCAGGTTTTTCAACAATATGTTTTGCATCAGGCAGGGATATAATGTTCAGTTCAAACAGTGCTAATTTTGGCGGAGCGATATCAGCACATATATCATCAATGAGTTTTACCGCAGGCAGGGATATAATATTTAGTTCAAATTCCGCGGTTATGAATTCCGGCGGAGCGATATCAGCAGATATATCGTCAATGAACTTTACAGCAGACCGGAATATAATTTTTAGTTCAAACAGCGCGGGAATGCAAGGTGGAGCAATATATTCTCAATATTCAACAATGAGTTTTACAGCGAAGGTTGGAAATATAATCTTCAGTTCAAACAGTGTAAACGCTATTAATGGTCATGGTGGAGTGCTATATGCAAAACAGTCAAGTATGAGTTTTACTGCAAATAATATAGAGTTTAGTTCAAATGCAGCTTCTGCTGGCAGCGTATTGTATTTAACAGATGTTTCCAGTGTAACGTTTAATGCGCAGAATATAGCGTTTAAATATAACAATTCAACAAACGGCAACGGAGTTGTTTACTGGGACAATAGCTCTTATTTAAATTTTGGAGATGCGAATATAGCTGCGATAGGCAATCAGGCGAATAACGGCGGATTTTTATATTTGGAAGGAAAAGATGTAAATTTCAACGGTTCAACAACAGAGCTTATCGGTAATATAGCAAGAAGCAGCGGCGGAGCGATATATATAGGAGCCGATTCAACAGTTAATACGAAAAATATAACGCTTACAAACAACAAGGCATTAAACGGACTGGGCGGAGCAATATTTATGAAAGGAGCCGATAGTGAACTTGCAGTATTAAACATAGAGCAGACGGAAGATACGGAAATATCAGGAAATACGGCGATGGGAGTAACAAATGCGTTCCATTTGGAAGAGTACGCGGAGCTGAATTTGAATATAACCGGCAGTACAATGACAATGTCGGACGCTATAACATCTAACAATAATACGGAAATAACCAAGGCGGGAGACGGAGTATTGATATTAAACAGCGACGTAAACGCGATAAACGGAAGATTGAGTATAAATGAGGGAATAGCAAGAACAAGTTATACAATAGGAACCGGCGATATATACTTTGACAACGGAACGCTGAATCTTACAAACAGTATGGATATTGTATTGTTAAATAATATATATGCGTCTACATATACATCAACAATAGATTTAGATATCAGCGCCGCGACAGTGACTATAAGCGGAAATGTAATTGGCAATGACGGAGATTTTGCGAAAAACGGATTAGGTAAGGCAATAATAACCGGAGCAGGATCAAATATAAATAATACTTATATTAATGCCGGCGAATTAGAAATATTGACAAGTAATTTTGCTTCGCAAAATTTAACAGTAGCTAATTTTGCAATATTAAGCGGAACAGGCGCAATAACAGGAAATGTGACAAATAACGGAATAGTAAAACCGGGACATGCAAGCGGACTGCCTGAAAACAAATTTGGAGTTTTGACAATAAACGGAAACTATATTGAGAACGGAGATTTGGCAATAAGAATAAACGAAGGAACATCAGAAAGTCCGATAGATCCTTGGAATGATATGCTGAAAGTACACGGAACTGCGACGATAAATCCGGGAAGCCGTATAGATTTGGATTTAAGACGCGGATTTGAGATATATAAGCAATACACTGTTTTGGAATCAAACGGATTAACCGGAATGTATAGTGAACTCAAAACATTGTATCCGTCGCTTGAAATATTGATTGAGAGAGACGGGGAAAACGTAATTTTACATTTGAAGAACGCGAATACGGATTATCTGAATATTCCCGGCTTAGATCATAATAATACTGAAGTAGCAAAAATAATAGACAATATAACAGCAGGAGGAGACGCTGATAAAATAAACGATATATCAAAGATAATCGGAACAATGGACTCAATGGACGACGCAGGAAAAATGAGAGTAATGGAAGAAGTGTCGGGAGGAATATACGCAAATGCGTTGTTAATGAGCGGTCAGCAGGTAAGACAGGCATATCACAGAATTCTAGACAGAAGAGACAGCGGATATGAGGGATATAATTTGTGGGCGGGAATATATGGCTCGCAATATAAGATGGAACAAGATTCTAACAGCGGCGATTTTAAAGCAAGAAACGGCTATATGATATTAGGGTTAGAAAAATACAGCGACAGCAGCAACTTTATGATTGGATATTACCTGAGCGGCGGCCAGCACGATACGCATCAGTGGGATGACATAATAGATATAAATGATTATCGCGGCGGATTGTATTTAGGAAGCTTTAAGGGAAATTGGACATTTAGAGGTGAACTAAGCGGCGGATATCAGCAGTATGAAGGGAAAAGACAGCAAGCGTTGCTTCAATCCTGGACAGAAAGCAGTTATGACGGCTGGAATATCAATGCAAATGTAGAAGCGTTTTACAAAATATTGGAAAGTAATATAGCAAACATAAGTCCGTTTGCAGGGTTAGACGGAAGCTTTATAAAGACAAGCGGATTTAGAGAAAAAGGTTTTGATAACGCTGCGGCGGTGCTGACGGTGAAAGACAATCAGTTTGAGATATTGAATGCAGTAGCGGGCTTTAGAGCGGAAAAAGAGATAGGAGCATTGAGATGGTACGGAGAATTGGGAGCCAGATATAATTTGAGAGGCAGCAAAGGTATATTTAAGGCAACGTTGAATAATTTGGATGAAGAAATGACAATATACGGTGCCGGAAATAACTTATTTTCAGGAAAAGCGGAAATAGGATTCAGCGCGGATGTATGGAAAGGAGTAGAAGTATTCGCGATGGGATCGTATGAGAAAGCGGAGAGATTTAATCAGGTAACAGGACAAGCGGGAGCAGGGTACAGATTTGGAAACGCGAAGAAAGGAATGTTGGAAAAGAAAGCTATAGAAGAATCAAGGGAAGCATATAAGTATAATGAGATGGCGCAGGAAGCATTGAAAGAAGCATTGGAAGCGGCAGCAAAAGCAGAAGTTCACGCAAAAGAAGCCGAAAACGCGACAACAATAGAAAGTTCAAAAGACGCGGCAAATAAAGCAAAAGAAGACGCAAATAAAGCAGGACTTGCGGCAGATAAAGCAGGAAATGCAGCGCAGTCAGCCAAAGAGGCAGCGGAAAAGGCGACTATAGCGGCAAAAGAAACGGAAGGATTGACTAAATCGGAAAAACAGTTAAGAGAAAGCAGAGCAAGGCTGGCTGCAGCGAAAGCATCCGAGGCAGCCGGGAAAGCGGAAGAAGCCGCGCGGTTAGCGAAAGAAGCGGCAGAGAGAGCAGGAAAGTTTTCTGTGGAAGCGAAAGAAAGCAGTGAAAAAGTAGAAAATGAAATAACAATGTTTAAAGAAAAAGAAAAGAGTAAAGAAATAGAGTTGATTGAAGTGAAAGGAAAGCCGAAAGCGAAAGGATTCAGATTGACAAGAGCATTATTTGATTTTGATAAAGCTGACTTAACTCCGGACGCAAAGAAAGCAGTAGGCGGAATGGCAAGAGAGTTAAGGAAATTGGATTACATCAAAGTAACGGTAGAAGGACATACTGACGAAATAGGAACAAATGAGTATAATGAAGCGTTATCAATGAGAAGAGCGGAAACTGTATATAATAAATTGGCAGAATTGGGAATAGATTCCGATAAGATGGAAAAGATAGGACACGGAAAAACTAAGCCGATAGAATCAAACGCGACAGCGGCAGGCAGAGCGAAAAACAGAAGAGTAGAGATAATAGTAGAATAAAGGCAATTACAAATTACGAATGACGAATTACGAAACAACGGCGACAACAAAATGTTATCGCCGTTGTTTGTTTTTGTCGTCCAATACCGGTTTTGTTTGCGACAGACAGAAGATTGTTGTTAGTTGCCGCATACCGCGGGGATGAACGAGAATTTTGGGTTGTCTGTCATTCCGTTGAAAAACGGAATCCATTTAGTTTTATAGTTAAACGTGGATACCGGCTTTCGCCGGTATGACAAAAGAGTGGGAGTACTAATTGCTTTTGTCAATTTGACATTCTATATTTTAATTTTGTAATATTTGAATAACTTAATAACAAATGATTCAAAAGGTCATTTGTTTCCAAACCGTAGATGTGGAGATAACGGTAATTGTGCAGTTACAGAGAGCGGGCGCAGCTGAGATTCCCGTACAACGCAGATTATCAAATGGACCACAGAGGGCGCAGTCAAAAGAAATAAAATTCTGAGTATTCTGCGACGTTAGCATGCGTTAATTGCAAAGAGTATGTTTGTACTCTAAAAAGAGTGTGATAACAAGTTGCTTGTATTTGTTGTCGCAAAACAAGGTGGCACCGCGGATAATTTCAATCCGTCCTTGGCGTAATAGCGTAGTTATAACTATGTTATGCCAAGGACGGATTTTTTTATTTTGGGAGCGGAATATGAAGATGAACAGAATTAAACGATGGCGGTTTTTATAATAAAGTGAAAAGAGATACAGTTGAGTTTTTTATGCCTAAAAAAGGAGATTATCATGTTTAACATACAATTAAAAGATGTCAAAAAATTCGCAAAATCATACGGTGTCGTGCCTTTAAGCATGGAGCTGTTTTCCGATGTGCGTACGCCTATTCAAATTTTAAACCTTCTGAAAAGCAACTCTAAAAAAGTTTACATGCTTGAAAGCGTTGAAAGCAGCGCCGCATGGGGACGTTATACTTTCTTAGGTTTTGATCCGTCACTTTACGTTTACGGCACAGACAGCAAAATTACAGTTGTTGACGAAAAAATCAAAACAGTAAAAGAAAATCCGTCTGAATTTTTAAAAAAGTTAATAGCTTCTTACAAAAGTCCGAGGTTTGATTATTTGCCGCCGTTTACGGGCGGACTTGTGGGCTATTTTGCTTACGACTATGTAAAGTATGCGGAACCGTCGCTAAAACTTAAGGCTAAAAATCCTGCGGAATTTATGGATTTTTATCTTATGCTCTTTGATAAAGTAATAGCTTTTGACCACTTTAGACAAAAGCTTGTTTTAATTGCTAATATAAAAACCAACGATATAGAAAACAACTATAAAAAAGCCGTAAACGATTTAAAAGAGATTAAAAAGTTAATTTTATCGTCAAATATCAAACTTTCAAACATGGAAGAAAGCAAAACCCCGGCGCTTGATTTCAAACAGGTGTTTTCAAAAGAAAAGTACTGTAAAATGGTAGAAAAAGCAAAGCATTATATTGCTGAAGGCGACATTTTTCAAGTTGTACTTTCTAACCGTTTGGAGGCAGATTTTAACGGCGACTTTTTAACTGTTTACAGAAATTTGCGCACAATAAACCCTTCGCCGTATATGTTTTACATAGATTTCGGCGGTTTTCAGCTTGCGGGTGCATCTCCCGAAACTTTAGTTTCGTTAAAAAACGGCATTGTAAGCACTTATCCGCTTGCGGGCACAACCAAACGCGGAAAAACAAAACAAGAAGATAACGCGTTTGTTAAAAGTCTGTTAGAAAACGAAAAAGAACTTTCAGAGCACAATCAGCTTGTAGACTTAGGCAGAAACGATTTAGGCAAAATTTCAGAGTTTGGCAGCGTGAAAGTTGAAGAATATTTAACGATAAAACAGCTTTCGCATGTTTCTCACATAGCTTCAAAAGTTACGGGGAAGCTTAAGGCAGGGCTTACTCCTTTAGACGCTTTAGACGCGTCATTGCCCGCAGGCACTCTTTCAGGCGCTCCCAAAAAAAGGGCGTGTGAAATTATTGACGAACTTGAAAATTTAAAACGCGGACCATACGGCGGAGCTGTGGGATACATAGATTTTACCGGAAACATGGATTTATGCATAGGAATACGCATGGCGGTAAAAAAAGACGGTAAAGTTTTCGTGCAGGCCGGCGCGGGAGTAGTTGCCGACAGCGTTCCCGAAAAAGAATATCAGGAATGTCTTAACAAAGCGCAGGCAATGGTTGAAGCAATAAAAATAACTTCAACGCAGGAGGCAATATGATACTAATAATAGATAACTATGGCAGTTTTTCTTATATCCTTTACCAGTATGCAGGAATGTTAAATCCTGATGTAAAAGTTATAAAAAATGACGAAATGACGCTGAAAGAAATAGAAAAATTAAACCCGACGCATATCATTTTTTCACCGGGACCGGGACGTCCTGCCGATGCGGGAATAACAAAAGAAGCAATTTTGTATTTTCGCGGAAAAAAGCCTATGCTCGGCATTTCTCTGGGACATCAGTCTATATGCGAAGTATTCGGCGGGAAAATAATTTATGCCGAAAAGCTTATTCATGGCAAAACAAGCGATGTTCATATAGCCAACGGCAGCCCGATTTTTAAAGGTATGCCGCCGGTAATGAAAGCGGCAAGATACGATTCTTTGATTGTTGACAGAGCGACTTTGCCGGAAGAACTTTTGGTAATTGCCGAAGATGGCAAATCGCAGGTTATGGGCGTTAAACACCGCGATTACGATTTGTACGGTTTACAGTTTCATCCGGAATCAATACTTACGAAAGACGGTTTTTTGATTATAGAGAATTTCTTAAATATCGAGAGCGGGAGGATAAAATGATACAGAAAGCTATATATGAGCTTGTAAACAGACAAAATCTTTCTCTCGAAGACACAAAAACCGTTATGAATGAAATAATGGAAGGCAATGCTACGGACGCGCAAATAGCGTCTTTTTTAACTGCGATGAGATTAAAAGGAGAA
Source organism: Candidatus Endomicrobium labiotermitis (assembly GCA_009778965.1). Classification (GTDB taxonomy): domain Bacteria; phylum Elusimicrobiota; class Endomicrobiia; order Endomicrobiales; family Endomicrobiaceae; genus Endomicrobium; species Endomicrobium labiotermitis. The sequence goes on along the minus strand of WRFE01000006.1, from coordinate 15,046 downwards.
ACTATAGATGAAATTACCGCCTGCGCTTCGGTTATGAGAGAAAAAAGCCAGAGGCTCAACCCTAAAAGCGACGTGCTTGATATCGTCGGCACGGGCGGCGATGAACTTGCAACGTTTAATATTTCATCGGTTTCATCAATAGTAATTTCCGCCGCAGGAGTGCCTGTGGCAAAACACGGCAACAGAAGCGTATCCAGCAAATGCGGCAGCGCGGACTTATTTGAGGCTTTGGGAGTAAATATAACTCTTACGCCTGCGCAGTGCGAAGTTGTTCTTGAAAAAATCGGTATATGTTTTTTAATGGCGCAGACTTTTCATTCGTCTATGAAATATGTAGCGAAAGTCAGAAAAGAACTTAGCATAAGAACAATATTTAATATTTTAGGACCCCTTGCCAATCCTGCCAAAGCAAGATATGAGCTGGTCGGCGTTTATGATGAAAATCTTGTCGAACCTATGGCAAGAGTTCTTGCGAATTTAGGTGTTAAGAGAGCGATGGTTGTGCACGGTCATGACGGGCTTGATGAAGTGACTTTATCTGATACTACTACTATATGTGAAGTAAACGAAGGAAAACTTAACAGTTTCTTTATAACGCCGGAACAGTTTGGTTTAAAAAGATGTTCTTTGTCAGAACTTATCGGCGGCAGTCCTAAGGAAAATGCGGAAATAGCGTTAAAAATTTTAGGCGGCGAAAAAGGCGCGAAAAGAGACATTGTTCTTCTAAATTCCGCAATATGCCTTTATATGTTCTACAATAATATAACGCTTAAAGAATGTTTGAAAATGGCAACTGAAGTTATAGACAGCGGAAAAGCTTTAAAAAAGCTTAACGATTTTATAAAAATGTCTAATGAGGTATAAAATCCCACGCCGTGTCATCCCCGAATGTATTAATCGGGGAACTGCCGTTTTTTAGTGATTATATATTTTTAGAGGTAATACATGATATTAGATAAGATTGTTGCGGCAACGAAAGCCAGAGTAGAAAAGCAAAAGCAAATTACGCCTTTTGATTTTTTAAAATCTCAGGTGTTATCCCTCGCCCCTTGCGGGAGAGGGCAGGGTGAGGGGTTGCCTTTTAAATCAGCCTTGTTAAAAGAGGACATATCTTTTATTTGCGAAGTTAAGAAAGCATCGCCGTCAAAAGGTATTATATCTGAGGATTTTAAATATAAAGATATAGCTTCAGGTTACGAGTCTGCGGGAGCTGATGCAATTTCTGTTCTTACGGAACCGGATTTTTTTCTTGGAAAAGACAGTTATCTTGCAGAAATAAAAGATATCGTTAAAATCCCTGTTTTAAGAAAAGATTTTACTATTGACGAATATCAGATTTACGAAGCCAAAAATATCGGCGCGGACGCTATTCTTTTGATATGCGCGATTTTGGATTTAGAGACTTTAAAAAGATTTATGGAAACCGCAAAAAGTATAGGGTTGTCTTGTCTTGTGGAAGCTCACGATGAAAAAGAAATAGAAACGGCTCTTAAAGCCGGCGCGGAAATTATCGGCGTAAATAACAGGAACCTGAAAACTTTTGAGATTAACATAAACAACAGCATTAATTTAAGAAAATATGTTCCTGCGGACAAAATATTTGTTTCCGAAAGCGGTATTAAAACAAGAGAAGATATAGAAATTTTAAGAAATCATAAAATTGACGCTGTTTTGATTGGCGAAGAACTTATGAAAAGCGGTAATATAAAAGAGAAGATGAAAGAGTTAAGAGGAAAAAATTAATAATTTTGGTCATTCTGCGGGCAAAGTCCCTCGCAGAATCTATGAATTTATAGACCCTTCGGCTTCGCTCAGGGTGACAGCAACGGAGTACAAAAATGAGTAAGATTAAAATCTGCGGTCTTAAAAGAGAAGAAGACATAAAATACGTAAACGAAACAAAACCAGATTTTGCGGGATTTGTTTTCGCGGGCGTAAAAAGAAAAATCGATTTTAAAGCCGCAGAGAAGTTCAAAGCTTTGTTAAACAAAGATATAAAATCCGTAGGGGTATTCGTAAACGAGCCAATCGAAAATATAATTGATTTATACAAGAGCGGAATTATAGATTTAGTCCAGCTTCACGGAGAAGAAGACGCGGAGTATATAAAAAATCTGAAAGACAAAATAGATATACCGATTATAAAAGCAATACGACTTGGCTGTCATTGCGAGGAAGCGCAATGCGCTGACGAAGCAATCCAGGGCAGTTTCGATTATATTTTGTTTGATTCGGTTGGAGGCGGCAGCGGACAGTCTTTTGATTGGAATTTAATAAAGGATTATAAAAAACCATTTTTTCTTGCCGGCGGAATAAGCATGGGTAATATTTCGGAAGCTTTAAAATTAAACCCATACTGTATAGATTTAAGCAGCGGTGTTGAAACAGATGGCGTAAAAGATTTTGATAAGATAAAGAAAATAGTCGATATAGTGAGAAAAACATAGCGACGTCATTGCGGGGAATGAAATGACGAAGCAATCCATTCTAAAATAACATGGATTGCCGCGCTTCGCTCGCAAAGACAGGCAAAGGAGCAATAAATGTCAAAAGGAAAATACGGAATACACGGCGGACAGTATGTTCCCGAAACGCTTATGACCGCTTTAAATGATCTTGAAAAGGCGTACAATAGTTATAAAAACGAAAAAGATTTTAATAATGAACTTGAAAGTCTGTTTAACAATTATGCCGGCAGACCATCAAGACTTTATTACGCAAAAAATCTTACGGAAAAACTCGGCGGAGCAAAAATCTATTTAAAAAGAGAAGATTTAAATCATACCGGGTCCCATAAAATAAATAATGTTTTGGGGCAAATTTTGCTTGCCAAAAAAATGGGTAAAAAAAGAGTAATTGCCGAAACCGGCGCAGGCCAGCACGGAGTAGCAACTGCAACTGCGGCAGCTTTGCTTGGTTTGGAGTGCGAAATATTTATGGGCGAGGAAGATACGCAACGACAGTCTTTAAACGTTTTTCGCATGAAGCTGCTTGGTGCTAAAGTTCATCCGGTAAAAAGCGGAACAAAAACTTTAAAAGACGCGGTAAGCGAAGCGATGAGAGAATGGACAAGAAGAGTTGATGATACTCTTTATGTTTTAGGTTCTGTTATGGGACCTCATCCGTTTCCGGAAATTGTAAGAGATTTTCAAAGCGTAATAGGAAAGGAAATAAAAAAGCAGTTGTTTGAAAAAGAGGGGAAATTACCGGATGCTGTTATTGCCTGCGTCGGCGGCGGTTCTAATGCTATCGGGAGTTTTTACGATTTTATAAACGACACAAGTGTAAAACTTATAGGATGTGAAGCAGCAGGAAAAGGCGTTGATACTCCGGAGACAGCCGCTACAATAGCAACAGGCAGAATCGGCATATTTCATGGAATGAAATCCTATTTTTGCCAAACCGAAAGCGGGCAAATCGCGCCGGTATATTCAATTTCCGCGGGACTTGATTACCCCGGAATAGGTCCCGAACATTCGTATTTGCACGATATAAAAAGGGCGCAGTATGTTTCTGTGACGGATGCCGAGGCAGTCGAAGCATTTGAATTTTTGTCGCACACGGAAGGGATAATTTCCGCTATAGAATCCGCTCACGCGGTGTATCACACGATGCAAATTGCGCCAAAAATGAAAAAAGATGAAATAATTGTTATTACTCTTTCAGGGAGAGGCGATAAGGACGTATCCATGATTGCAAGATACAAAGGAGTTGATATAAATGAATAAAATTTCTGAAGTTTTTAAAAATAAAAAAGCGCTGATAATATATCTTACGGCAGGCGATCCGTCTCTTAATAAAACGGAAGAATTTATAGTTGCTTTAGCAGAAAACGGAGCGGATTTAATAGAGATAGGCATACCGTTTTCTGACCCTGTTGCCGAGGGCGAAGTTATACAAAACGCCATGGCGAGGGCGCTTTCAAAAAGCATAAACTTGGACGACATTTTTAATATGGTTTCAAACGTTAAGAAAAAAGTTTCAATACCGCTTACTTTTATGACATATCTAAATCCTTTACTTAGTTACGGATACGACAAATTTTTTAAAAAATGCAAAGAAACCGGCATAGAAGCTGTAATTGTTCCAGATATGCCGTTTGAAGAGCAAAAGGAAATTAAGGATTTTACTGATAAATACGGCATAACAATAATTACTTTAATTGCTCCGACGTCTGATGAAAGAATAGAAAAACTTGCTAAAAACGCCGAAGGTTTTATTTATCTGGTTTCGTCTTTAGGTGTTACCGGAGTACGTCGCGAAATTACCACGGACATAAATGCAATAGTTTCAAACATAAAACAAATTACCGGTGTCCCGGTAGCTGTGGGGTTTGGGATTTCTACGGGAAAACAAGCCAAAGAGATGATAAAATCGGCTGATGGCGTGATTATGGGCAGCGCTATAGTAAAAATAATTGCGGAGCATAAAGAAAATGCCACGCCGAAAATCGCCGATTTTATTTTAGGCGTAAAAAAAGAGGTGCAATAGAAATAGATCAGAAGTTGTTTAGATGCAGAGAGGCAAAGATGCAATGCGAGGTTTTTGGGCACCCTCACCCTGCCCTCTCCCTGACGATGGAGAGGGTGAATTTGATTCGTAATTTGTAATTGTAGTTACTAGTAATACGGCGTTATAAGCCTGCAGGCGTTATTTCTCAAACGTTTTAAAAAATTCAGATTTTCATGAGCCTTTGTGTCAAAAAGAATTGCTTTTTTCTTTTTATCCTGCGCGATTTTGGCAAGCTGTCCGGCAGTTTCTTTGCTTATAATTTCCATATCCGCTTCAAAAAGCAGTTTAAAACTTCTTGCGTCCCAGTTTGATGAACCCACCAAAACCAGCTCGTCATCTATGACAAAAAATTTGCTGTGGTCAAATGGCGGAGGCGTAAGATATATTTGTACTCCGCTTTTTGACAAACGCAGTAAATTCGGTTCCCTTGCCCATTCCATTATAGAGTGATCATTTTTTTGCGGGATTATTATTTCCACGTCAACGCCTCTCATCGCCGCCATTTCAAGGGAAGTTAATATATTGTTTTCCGGCAAAAAGTAAGGCGTTACTATTAATATTTTTTTCTTGGCAAAATTTATCATCCCTTGTGTAATAAGTTCTATTTTGCCGGATTCTTCATCCGGTCCGTCCGGAATAATTCTTGCCGGTACGCCGGTTGGCATATTGTCTTTTTGAATAGGCAAGGAATGAAGCTTTTTCTTTTTTACAAATTTCCAGTCTTCTTCAAAAACATTTCTGATTTGTTCGGCAATAGGCCCTTCTGCTTTAAAAGTTATATCGATAACGCCTTTTTTTTTATCGTAAATCAAAGTATTTGCGGCAGCCAGATTCATGCCCCCGAAGAAAGCAATTTTTGAATCTATCACCATAAGTTTTCTGTGGTTTCTGAGATTAAACAGCGGGAATGCCGCGGAAAATTTTAAAGGCAGAAAAACCCCGTATTCCAAACCTTTTATTTCGGATAACTTTTTTTCTATTGATTTTTCTTTAGATAGTTTAAAAGTCCCTACGCCGTCAATCAGTACTTTTACCGATATTCCGTTTACCAAAGCGTTTTTAAACGCTTCAAGCAGCTTATCGGTTTCAGAATCGTTTTCAAAAATATAACTTTGAACCAAAACTTCTTTTTTAGCGTTGTTTATGGCTTCTATCATTTCCGGATAAGCCTGAGTTCCGTTTTGAAGAGGAGTTATTGAATTCCCGAGGGTGAAATTTCGCGGGTAAACATTGTAGCCGTATTTGATAAACTGTTTATAATTCTCAGGAATATTTTCAAACAAAACATTCTCTTTTTTTATAAAATGTTTTGAATGTTTTCTTAGTTTAATGCCTTTTCTTTTAACTCTGTTTATTCCTAAAAAAATATATAAAACCGTGCCTATAAACGGCGATAAGAAGACCAATCCTATCCAGCCTATAGAGCTTTTTATGTCGTCTTTGTGTATTAATATATGTATTGTGGTTCCTACAGCCAGTGCAAGATAGGCGAGCGCTATCAGAAAAGAAAGGAAATTGTTGAAGGCAAAACTAAAAATATGTCCCATAGGTTTATTATATAAAAATAAAAACCGCGGCATAATTAAATTTTTATGCCGCGGTTTTAAATATTAAAGATTTTTATTGAAATTTAAATCCGACAGAAAGAGAAATCGCGGATTGTTCCCCGTCTTGAGTCAAGTTCGAGAAAGTTGTGTAAGAAAAAGCGCTTTTAGAGTAGCCCGCTTCTATTACCAGATAATCCAAGCTTACTCCAACTCCTAAAGAATAATACATTCCGCCGTTGGATGATTTAATAAAGGACGAATCATTCATAAATGCCGCGTAGCCCATTCTTCCAACGATAAACGGATAATTATTGTCAAATCCGGAAATCGGCGTGCGTGCTTTTACAGCTACAAACATCGGAAGGAAAGAAACGTTTGTGCTGTTAATGTCTTTAAATTTTCTCGGTAAATCGTAAGATGCTCCGGCGCCGAAAGCCACAATATTGTTTATAAATTTGAAATATTCAAAACCAATGAGAACGCCTACGTTTGTATCGTAACTGACGTTGTTAAGTTTGACCGAACTTTGAGGCTGGATTCCTGCTTTTACTATAAATTCCTGATCTGCTTGATTGAATGCCGCAAAAACTGCCGTTGATGTAAGACAAATTAAAGCAAAAACCGCTAAAAACTTTTTCATTTTCATCCTCCGTAGTTTATAAAACGTCTTATTTGTTATATAATATAAATATTGAAAAAACAAGTGATTATTTTTTTCGTTTTATTTATTTAAGCGCCGACCGCATTCATTAAAAATTTAAAAAACAATTTGCGGAACTCGCGGCAGGCAAAGACTTTTAATGTTGCCGCTTCAGACAGTCCTTAATAGATTTTTTTAAATTTTTAATTCATAAGTTGCGGTAATACGCTTTACATAAACAAAACAGGATGTTCAAAGACAAAGGCACAAACAAACTAGTTATTATATGAGGGGTTAATGATAAATTCTATGGATTCAAAAATATTATATACGAAATCGCCGAATAATTTGGTGTTTTTGGATATAGAAACTACCGGACTAGATTGCGCTAAAGGCGCTAAAATAGTTGAAATTGCTATGCTTAAACTTAAAGACGGCGTTGAAGAAAGATATGAAATGCTTGTAAATCCCGGATCTTCCATTCCTTCGGAATGTTCTAAAATTCATTCTATATATGATGACATGGTTTTAAATGCTCCGAAATTTGCGGATATTGCTAAAGACATAGCGGATTTTATCGGCGCAGGAACTCTTGTCTGTCATAATGCTAAATTCGATTTGACATTTGTTTGCAAAGAGCTTAAAGAAAGCGGAATTAATTTAAAAGATGTTTATTATATTGACACGTTGAAACTTGCAAGACGGTATTTTTCTTTTGATTCAAACGTTTTGGGAAATATTGCCGAAACCATAGGTGTTGAAGTAGGTTTAAAGCACAGAGCAATGGCAGACGTATTAACAATGTTTTCCGTAGCGAATTATTTGTTTAAAAATATGTATAGGAAAGGCATAGATTCAATTGAACCGGATTTATTCGGTTAAACTGACAGCTTTGGGAGCGAAAATGGATATTTTACTTGAAAGAAAAAGTGTAAGAAAATACGCGCCGGGCGATGTTAACGAAAATGATTTAAACTATATTTTAAGGGCGGCAATGTCAGCGCCGACTGCAAGAAATAAAAGATGTTTTTCGTTTATAGTTATAAAAGATAAAGAAACGCATAAGAAAATATCGCAGATTCACCGTGCCGCCCAAATGGTTCTTGAAGCTCCTGTCGCTGTTTTAATTGTAGGTGATGAAAGTGTTGTGTATGAGCACTATCTTCCGCAGGACTGTGCGGCAGCCACGCAAAATATGCTTCTTGCTGCTACTGCTAAAGGATACGGTTCGGTATGGTGCGGGATTTACGGAAATGAAGAGCGTATGGCGGATTTTTCAAAACTGTTCGAACTGTCTGAAAATATAAAGCCGTTTTCTCTTGTTGTAATGGGAAAGTCAGCGGATGATAATCCGCCGAAAGACGGCTGGCAGCCTGAAAAAGTAAAATATGAGAAATGGCAGTAACGGCAGAGAATAGATAATAAGTAATAGATAAAAGATAAAGGTGTCATTGCGAGGAAGGACAAAGTCCTGACGCGGCAATACAGACAACGGGAAATAAAATGATTAAACAACAGATTACGGAAAAACTTGAAGAAATTATCGGAAAATACGCAAAAGAAAAAGGCATTGAAAACTTTGTCTTTTCGGTTGAAGAACCTCCTAAAAACATAGACGCGGATTTTGCCGTTAACGCCGCTATGCTTCTTGCTAAAAGAATAAAATCTAATCCGAGAATTGTCGCCGCGGAGATCATAGATTTGATTTTGAGGGATTTAAGCGGTTTTGTAGATAAAGCGGAAATTGCGGGCGCCGGGTTTATAAATCTTCATTTGAAAAATGAAGTTCTTTTTAACGAGCTTGAAAAAATTCTTTCGGCAAAAGATAAATACGGAAGCAAAGAATCAAACAATAAAGAAAAAATTATGGTGGAATTTGTTTCCGCAAATCCTACCGGACCCTTGCATATAGGTCATGGCCGCGGAGCCGCGATAGGCGATTCTCTCTCAAGAGTTTTAAAGCATCTGGGTTATGACACCACTAAAGAATATTATTTAAATGATGTCGGCAACCAAATGCTTGTTCTTGCCGAGTCCGTAAGAGTCAGGTATTTACAATTAAAAGGGGATGATATCCCCTTTCCGGCGGATCATTATCAGGGTGACTATATAAAAGATACTGCGAAAAGGCTTATTGCCGAAGGCAAAAACATTGATGAAATAGATTTTAAAAAAGAAGCGGTAAAAGACATACTGGCGACTATTGAAAGCGATTTGAAAGATTTTGCCGTAGAGTTTGACAACTGGTTTTCCGAAGGAAAGATAGCTTTTGATAAAGACGCGGACGGTAAAACTGAAGTTGATAAATCCTGCGAATATCTTTTAAGCAAAGGCGACGCTTACGCGCAAGACGGCGCGTTGTGGCTTGCTTCAACAAAATTCGGCGACGATAAAGACAGGGTGCTTAAACGTTCCGACGGAAGATATACTTATTTAGCTTCCGATGTCGCGTACCATAAAAATAAGTTTGAAAGGGGTTTTACTAAACTTGTAAATCTTTGGGGAGCCGATCATCATGGTTATGTGGCAAGAATTAACGCCTGTGTGCAGATGCTGGGTTTTTCAAAAGAAACGTTAAAGGTTATTTTATATCAGCTTGTATCTCTTGTCAGAAACGGCCAGCCTGTCGCCATGTCTACCCGTACCGGAGAATTTATAACTCTTAAGGAAGTTATAGATGAAGTGGGCAAAGACGCGTGCCGTTTTTTCTTTTTGCTCAGGGCTCCGGATTCTCAGCTGGAATTTGATTTGGAACTTGCTAAAAAGCAGTCAAGCGAAAATCCGGTATTTTATGTGCAGTATGTAAATGCCCGTTGTAATTCAATATTTAGGGAAAGTAAAAGCAGAACCGATATAACCGAAAACGCGGATTTGTCTTTGCTTAATACGAATGAAGAACGGGTTTTAATAAAAAAGCTTGCCGCTTTTTGCGATACTTTATCAGTTTGCGAAAAAACTATGAGTCCGCACCATTTTACGGCATATTTAATAGAGCTTGCGGACATTTATCATAAATTCTACGAAAAATGCCGCGTTTTAAGCGATGATTCCGCTTTAACGTCAGCAAGGTTAAAACTTATAGAAGCTGTTTGCGTTATAATTAAAAACGGTTTGGATATGCTTGGCGTTTGCGCGCCGGAGAAAATGTAACAATTTGCAAATAACAAAGAACAATAAAAATCGCGTTTTTGCCGTTAAATTGTTAATTGTTATTTTTTACTTTTTGAGGTTTATGAAAAAATTTATTGCGTTTATATTTATTTTAATATTTTCTGTTGTTGTATGGGCAGACACGACCGTAACACCTTACGGTGCGGCGGGAACTGTGTCCGGCAGTTGTTTTCTCCTTGAGTCCGGCGGTAAAAAGATAATAGTCGATTGCGGGCTTTTTATGGAAGACGACGGCGAAGATGACTTTGACAAAAGAAATGTTTATATACCGCAGGAACTTATACAAGCCGACGCTTTAATTTTAACCCATGCTCATTTAGATCATTCCGGGAGAATTCCTCTCTTGATAAGTAAAGGTTTTGAAGGGAATATTTACTCCACTCCCGCAACAAAAGAGCTGGCGCTTACGCTTTTCAGAGAAAGAAACGGTCTGGATTTGATTGAAAGAAAATGGTTTTGGTCGCAAAGCCAAAAGAATAAATCTCTTGCTTCCCACAACAGCGTTGTAATACATTGGGCCAACGACTGTAGAAAAAACATAAAAACGACTGAAGAATCAAGCGATACTATGCTTTTGTCTGAAGTTGAAAAAGAGGCAGGCGTGCGTTTCAGGCTTTGTAAAGAATGCAGCGCTGTTGAAGCGAAAAATATTGAAAAGTTTTTTATAACAAAAGAATATGGTGAAGATACCGAATTATCAGATACAGTAATTTTTAAGCTTATAAATGCCGGACATATTCCCGGTTCCTCGAGCATAATGTTTACAGCGGGAAATAAAAAAATTCTGTTTTCAGGGGATTTGGGAAGCGGCTATTCAAGAATTAACGGAATGTTTGAAATTCCCGAAAAAGCCGACTTTGTTTTTGTGGAAGCGACTTACGGCAGAAAAGAAAGCTTTTCGGAAAAAGGCTATGATATTTTCCGGCATGATTTGGAACAAGCTTTATCGGACGGAAAAATAGTCTGGATTCCGGCGCTTTCTTTTAACAGAACCCAAAAATTGTTATACGAACTTAAACTTATGCAGGACAGCGGAAAACTTTCCAAAAAAATTCCTATATTTTCAATTTCACCCAGCGCCAACATCATAACCGACGCATATCAAAAAGAACTTTCGGAAAAAAGCGGAGACTGGTTTACAGAGGCTTTTTACGAAAGCAAAACTCTTTTGCCTGAAAATACAAGGCTTCAGCCTGTAAGAAGTTACGACAGGCAGATGATATTGTTTTCTGCCAGCGGTGATATGGACAAAGGAATGTCAGAAAAAGTCGTTCCGAAATTAATTGTGAAAGAAGATGTTTTTATTATGATAGTAAATTACGTAAGCCTTTCAAGCATTGCCGGAAAAATGCTTGCCGGAAAAAATATTGAAGGCGTAAAGCCGCGCGCAAGCATAAAAAAATACGAAATATTTACCGACCATCCGGATTTTACTATGCTTAAAAAATGGCTTTCAAACCAAACAGGAAATACTAAAATGTTTTTAATACACTCTGACGCTAAAACGCTGCCTCAAATGATTAAACTCCTTAAAAAAAACGGATACAAAAGCGTTTCTAAAACCGCTGTCGGCGAAAAAATATATTGCGGAAACTGAAATGGTGTCCTATAATACAGACATGGTTCCCGCACATAAAGTCGCAGGCATATTAAAAAAGAAACGAGATACAAATTTCAGAATAAGCGTTATTCTGACATTATGTTTTTTATTGGTTTGCGGTATTGTTTATTACGCGAAGAATAGCGGCTATTCAAAAGACGTTATTTTGCAAAAAGCCAACTCTTATTTCGCGCACGAACAATATTTTATGGCTGCGAAATATTTTAATAAAGCCGTGGGCTTGGGAGCAGAAGGCCCTGAAGTATTCAGAAATTACGGAGTAGCTCTTTTCAAGCTCGGAAATTATGATTTGGCTATAAAAAATTTAAAACTTTCCGTGGAAATAGATCCATATAACTCAGATACTTATTATCTTCTGGGTAATGCGTATTACCAAAAAGCCTACTCGGCAAATAGTTCCGATATGTTTTTGCAGAGCGTAGAGTGTCTTGAAAAAGCAATCAATTTTTCTCCTGATATGGAAAAGGCGTATATTCTTATAGGGCTCAGTTATCGTAATTGCGGTATGCAGGATACTGCCCGCGCCTGGTACAGAAGAGCGCTTCTTGCAAGCAACTTCAGTCCGCCGGGTTTTTATAATTTAATAGGACATACTTTCAGGGAAGAAGAAAGATATAAAGAAGCAGCCGATTATTATCAAAGAGCTATAGATATTGATTATACATTTACCGCTGCATATTGTAATCTTGGTGATATGTATTTGAAAATGAACGACAAAGCTGCCGCTATGCTTAAATACAAAAGAGCCATAGGGGTAGAGCCGAATTATGTATTGCCGTATATAAAAATAGGGCAGGTTTATTACGACGATTTGTGTTTTGACGATGCGGTTTTTTGGGCGCTTCAGGCATTTAATATTAATTCTGACAGCGATAAGGCCAACTATTTGCTTGGCATGTCTTATAAAGAATTAGGCAGGAAGAACGAAGCTGTAGAATATCTTCAAAAAGCAGCTTATCGGGGCAGTGATGAAGCTGTCTATGAATTGAAAAATATAGGAATAGACTTATTGAGGTAAAAATGTTTTACAATAAAAAATGGCTTTTTCTTATAATTTTATACGCGATGAGCATGGCATTGTATTATTTTATAGACAAACAGCTCATTTTGACAGGCTTTATGTCTGGAGTTTTAATAGGATCTATTATAATTTTCGCGCTGATTGCAATAACTTGTTTCTTGATTGCGTTAATAGTTTCGATAATAGCAAGAGTTTCATATATTGCAGGGTGCGGGTTGTTTAAGGTAAGTCCTAAAGAAATGCTTGCTAAAACGTTTTGGACAATTTTTACGGTTTTAAGTTATGCGGCTGTTTTTATAGTTTTTTTAAAGATGATAGAATATTAGAGAGCCTATATGATTTCCCTTATTTATTCCGCTGCTATTAACGGCATTGACGCGAATTTGATTGAAGTTGAAACTTATATATCTTCCGGGATGCCGGTTTTTTCAATAGTCGGACTTCCTGACGCCGCTGTAAAAGAGTCCCGCGACAGGGTTGTAGCCGCCTTAAAAAATTCCGGTTTTGATTTTCCTTCAAAAAGAATTACCGTAAACCTTGCGCCTGCCGATATTAAAAAAGAAGGCGGATCTTTTGATTTGCCCATAGCTTTGGGCATTCTTTCATCGTGCGGTAAAATCAATAAAGATAAATTAAAATGTTTTTGTGCCTCAGGGGAATTGGCATTGGATGGTTCTATACGAAAGGTCAAGGGTATTTTGCCTATAGCGTTGGGTTTAAAGAAAAACGGCATAAAAAGTTTTATAATTCCTTTTTTGAACAAAGAGGAAGCGGCTGTTGCTAAAGATATAAGCGTTTATCCGTTCAAAAATCTTTCGGAAGTCGTCAAATTTATTAATGGCGAAATAATGCTTGAACCGTTTGTTTACGATGTTGGCAGTTTTGATGAATCAGTTGAAAGCGAATATGATTTTGCAGATATAAAAGGCCAGCTTGCCGCAAAAAGAGCCGCAGAAATTGCCGCGGCGGGCAGTCACAATATAATAATGTCCGGACCTCCCGGTTCCGGCAAGACAATGATAGCTAAAAGAATTTCCGGAATTTTGCCTAACATGTCTTTTGATGAGTCTGTCGAGACAACTAAAATCTGGTCTGCTTCAGGGCACAGTTTTTCCGGCGGACTTATAAAACAAAGAACGTTCAGAAATCCTCATCATACTGCTTCCGCTATAGCTTTGGCAGGCGGAGGTAATTATCCTAAACCCGGCGAAGTAAGTCTTGCGCATAACGGAGTTTTGTTTCTTGACGAGTTTGCGGAATTTCGCAGAGACGCTTTAGAAATATTAAGACAGCCTTTGGAAGATAAACAAATATCTGTTTCACGCGCGAAAAGCAGCATAACTTTTCCCGCTTCGTTTATGCTTGTTGCCGCAATGAATCCATGCCCGTGCGGGAATTTGGGACATAGGGAAAAACAGTGCTCGTGCAATCCGTACCAGGTTCAAAAATATAAAAATAAAATTTCCGGACCTCTTCTTGACAGAATTGATATACATATAGAAGTTCCTGCATTAAAGGTTTCCGAACTTGCGCAGATGAACGCTTCGGGAGAAAGTTCGTCTGAAATAAGAAAACGCGTTGTTAAAGCAAGAGAGAAACAAACCGAAAGATTTAAAAAATCAAAAATATACGCGAATGCTCAAATGAGCGCGAAAGATATAAAGAAATTTTGCGTTTTAGACGAAAAAGCGGAGGAAACGCTAAAAACCGCTATAGAAAAATTTAATTTTTCCGCCCGCGCTTATGACAGAATATTAAAAGTCGCAAGAACGATAGCCGATTTGGAAAACAGCGAAACCATAAAAAGCGGACACATTGCCGAGGCCATACGTTACCGCTCTTTAGACAGGTAATTTACCCTCGCCCCTTGCGGGAGAGGGCAGGGTGAGGGGTTGTTTTTTGCAGTTGTTAGAACATAAGAGGATTGAAAATGAAAAAATATTTAAAAGAGTTTGAAAAACTTGTAGATATTATGGCAAAATTGCGTTCCAAAAACGGCTGTATGTGGGACAAAAAACAGACGCATGAGTCGCTTGTGAAATATCTTATTTCCGAAAGCAAAGAATTAAAATCCGCCGTAAGAAATAAAGACGTTGAAAATCTTGAAGAAGAGCTGGGAGATATACTGTTACAGGTTGTTTTTCACGCGCAGATAGCCAAAGAAAATAAAACTTTCGATATAGCCGCGGTAATTAACGGTCTGAATAAAAAACTTATTCGCAGACATCCTCACATTTTTAGTAATTATAAAGTAAAAAATACAAAAGACATAATAGAAATGTGGAAAAAAATTAAAGCCAAAGAAAAAGCCGATAAGAAGAAAAAACCTGCCTGATTAATAAATCCTATCATTTTAGCTCAGCATTGCTGAATAGGAATTATCACTTTAAATGTAGTTGTTCCTTAGTTGTCAGAATTGTTCCTTAAAAAGAATATATAATTAAGCGTATAAGGGCGTTGGAAGAACGACGCAGAATAGGGCTAAAAGCCCGCCGTCATCAGGTTCTCCAACGCCAATAGGTAAAAGCTTGATG
>WRFE01000005.1 GCA_009778965.1 Candidatus Endomicrobium labiotermitis | reverse complement strand
CTTTAACGGCTTTTACAGCGCTCTTTTTAACCGCCGTTTCTTTTTTCGGTTTTGACGGCAAAGCAGACGCCTTTTTCTTTGCGGCGCTTTCCTTATCGGAATCTTTTGTTATTTTGGTTGTTTTATTTGCCATAGGTCCCTTCCTCCGAGCTGCATTTAAGCTTTTTTCTTTTTTGCCGCTTCTATAATTTTTTCAGCCGTTTTAGGACCAATTCCCGGAAGCGTCGTCAAATCATCTACGGTAAGCTGCGTAAGTCTTTCTATATCCGAAAAACCTGCCTGTACAAGTATTGCTATAGTTTTTTCGCCGATACCTTCAAGCTGTTCCAAAGCTTCCGTCTGTTTTTCGGCTCTTTCTTCGCTTTCGAGTTTTTTCTGGCCTTCGGATTTAACATCTATATGCCACCCGGTAAGTTTAGCGGCAAGTCTTACATTATGACCGTTCTTGCCAATTGCAAGAGAAAGCATATCATCGGCAACCATAACTTCCGCTTTTTTATCTTCTTCCGAAAGCAAAATCACCGATACAACTTTAGCCGGAGAAAGCGCTCCAGCAATATATTTCGCCGGGTCTATTGAAAAAGGAACCAAGTCTATTCTTTCACCCCTAAGCTCATCAATAATAGGTTTTACCCGCGCGCCTTTAATGCCTACGCACGCGCCCACAGGATCAACTTTGGGATTACGCGACAACACAGCGACTTTTGTTCTCATTCCGGGTTCGCGGACAACATTAACTATCTCGACAACTTTTTCGTATATTTCGGGAACTTCAAGTTCAAAAAGCCTTTTTACAAGTTCCGTGCTTGCACGGGACAAAACCGTTCCGGGTCCTTTTGAATTTTTTTCAACCTTTGTTATCACCGCTCTTATATGCTGGCCGACATTAAATTTTTCTTTAAACACCTGCTCGCTTGCCGGAAGAATAGCTTCGGTTTTTCCCAAATCAACGATTATATTTTTGTTAGCTATGCGGTAAATAACGCCGTTTATAATCTGCCCGACTTTTTCTTTCATTTCTTCATATAACGAATCTCTTTCGGATTCTCTTATTTTTTGCACGATAACCTGTTTCGCGGTCTGCGCGGCAATACGCGAAAAATCCTGCGTATCCAAAGGAATTCTTACTTCCGCACCTACTTCGCTGGACTGACCTAATTTTTTTGCTTCCTGAACGCTTATTTCCAAAAGAGGATTAACAACGTCTTTAGTAACAATTTTTATAACGCTCGCACCCATCTCGCCCGTATCTGTATCTACTTTCGCCTCTACGTTAACATTCTTGCCGACGTGTTTTTTATAGGCAGATACCAAAGCGTTTTCTATTACCGCCAGAATATCCTCTTTTCTGATTTTTTTGTCTTTCTCTATCTGCTCAAGAGCCATCAAAAGTTCACTCTTTTCCGACATGGCATTTCCCCCTTATATATCAGCTTCTAAATTTGCTTTTTTTATTTCTGTTATCTCTATTTCAACTTCACCTTTTGTCACGTCATTAATTATTACTTTTCCGTCATTACAGGAGCAAATTTCTCCTAAAAAATTCTTTTGGTTATTTATAGGATTAAAAGTCCTTACTTTTATTTTACTTCCGGCAAACCGTTTAAAATCTTTTTCGGTTTTTAAAACCCTGTCAATCCCGGGAGACGAAACTTCCAAAACGTAAGAATCCTTCAATATGTCGCTTTCATCTAAAGAAGCTTCAAAAGCGCGGCTTGCCTGAGCGCAGTCATCCATATTAACGCCGTTTTCTTTATCTATAAAAATTCTTAAAACCCAATCGCCGGCTTCTTTTAAATACTGAACGTCAACCAGTTCCATATTTTCATTTTCCGCAACAGGACTTAGAATATTTTCTATTTCTTTTATTTTGCTTTGAGTATCAGCCATTTTATATTCCCTCAAAAATAAAAGACGGCTAATTATCAGCCGCCTTCTCTGTTTCAGATTATACAAAGTTTTGTAAATTATTACAACCAAAAATAGGTAAGAGAAATTCTGTGCGTAATACCCAAATTCCCAAAAGGAACAAAAGCATAATTCACTATAAACGATCTATACCCTAAGCCAAATCCCGCAGTAAGCCCAGTTACGCCTTCGGCATCTGACGTTGTGTTATATCCGCCTCGGAATGCTGCAGAAACATACTCGCTCAAAGGCAATGAATATTCAGCCCCTAAAGCGCAATACGCTTTTCCGGCAAACGGAACGCCTATATCCATTGCCGCCAGCAAATGTTCGTTAAACTGATACGCTCCGCCAAGCCGGATTGTTCCCGGCAGTTTTTCGCTTTCCTGATCGTATTTTACTCCGCTTCCTATATTTGATATTGTCAAACCTGACAAAAATTTGCCGTCAAACATTTTCGGCGCGCTTATACCTAAATCAAAAGCAAATGCCGTCGCTTCAGCTTCAAGTTTAGACCGTATTATTTTTCCGCTTATGCCTATGCCAAAACCGCTGATATCCACGGAATATCCGGCAGCCACAGCAACGTCATAAGGATTTACGCTGCCGACATCATTGCCTGACATATCGAACATCTCTACTTTTCCGTAAGAAAAATATTGCAGCGATACGCCTAACGCGCTTTTCTCATTTATCTGATAGCCGAAAGACGCATAATCGTAACTGCTTCCTTCAAGATACGCCGAATGCATAAAATCAAAACTGTTCTTTCCTTTTTTGACCATTAACCCGGGATTCCAATACATTGCAGTTGAATCATTGGCAAATGCTGTTCCCGCCGCACCCATTGCTATATATCTTGCACCCGCGGGCATTTGTAAAAACGGCAACGCAGTTGTCCCTTCAGACGCGTATAATACCGCGACTGATAGCAACATCATTATGAAAACTAATAATAAAAGCTTTGCCTTCGTTTTCATTTTCTTTTCCCGTTTAAGACGTTCCTTCATAATTCGTAATTGCCGTTTTATTATCTCTGTATCATTATCTTTATAGTTTTTTTATCGCCGCCGCTGTACTCCACATAACCTATATACACTCCGCTTGAAACCCTGTCTCCGCTTTCATTTCTTGTATCCCATTGTACTGGCGGAGCGCCTGCGGCTATTTTTAATGTTTTAACTTTCTTACCTAAATATGTATATATTGTTATTGTTGCGTCTTTTGACGATAAATTCTCAAAATTCACAAATCCGTTATTCCGTACCGGATTAGGGTAAAATTTAAATACTGTCGAAACAGACATTGGGCTCGGTATTTTGGCAAGTATGGCAAATACCGATAAATGGTCTGTTTTAGCGCTCACTGACTTATCAGCAGGATCAATCTCCGAATCTAACGGAATCCATTTATTGCTTACATCATCGTATCTGGCTATGACAAGAGCATTTTCATCTATACTGCCCAAACTTTCAATAGTATATGGTATTTTTAATAACAAAGGTATTGACGGCTGATTACCCTGAGCTTCTACTTTCACGCCGATTCCGGTATGAGTAAACCCTGAATTTTTATCGGGCATAACAAAATTGGTTTCCTGAGTTATGGTTACAGTGACACCTCCGGGGAAAGTTCCTTCCGAAACAAAAACCGAAGCGTTTTTCGTAACACCGTTAAAAGCCATTATTACTCCAAGCTCATTATACGGCGAATGATTTGCGTTATAAGTAACAGCACTCAGGTATTCGTATCCGGTTGCCAACGATACAGCACAGACATTCCAAGTTCCGGTATCCACGGCAGTAATATCAAAAGAACAAATAATTTTATCGCTCGCAAAAGAAGAAATTGAAGGAGTAATTTCTTCCCCGTCGCTTTCTCTTTTAAGTTTTATTATGGTATCGCCAAGTAAAAAATTTGAACCATTCACAGTCATTTCTACTAGAGTTGAAAATTCAAATTCTTTGTATGAAAAAGATGTTATGGCAGGAGCTTGATATACAATAACCGCATTAGGAATTGTTACTAAATCCCCCTCAGAATTAAGCGCAGTCAAATTAAATGTTTCCTGAACGCTGAGATTAGGAATATCAAAAACAATGTTTGCTGACTCCGGTGAATGAACGGTAAAAGTCGAAGCATTTATAACCTCGGATTGATTTTCAAGCCTTAAACCTGCCAGATTATCAAACTGCTTGCCCGTAATACCGGCACTAAATTGCGTTCCTTCTATTGCGACTGTCTTATCTATTCCGGTAAGTAATATATTCTCCTCTATTGAAAACGCTTCGGTTTTTGTTACGCGTTCGGAAACATATCCGTAATTTTCTAAAATAATGTCCCAGTTTCCTGTCCGGCTGTTTGAAGGTATATTAAAAAAGGCATTTATCTGTCCTGATGATACATATACCGTCGAACTTGCCGTAATAGACTGATTTTCAAAAATAAGCTTTGCAACTGAACTGTCAATAAAATTATCCCCGTAAATTGATATTTCAACGCTTTTGCCGAACTTTGAAACAGCCGGACTTATGGAATTTATACTGCCTGCCACACCGTAGCCTACCATGAACGTCATAGTTTTCCCGGTAACGGATATTCGTGTAATAGGAAAATCGGCGCTTTTACCGGAATAACTCTTACTGTTAGGATTTGTCGTATCGGTAAAATTGGTATTATTACCCGCGCGGAAATAATGGCTGTCTTTGCCTCTGTTCCTTTTCATCGCCAAATCATTTGAACCGTCAGCTTCTTTAAGACCGACCATATACTGTCTGCGGTTAGCATTACTCGACACGCTTTCATCAATATGCCATATTAATATTCCTCTGTTGCTTCCAGGCAAACCCGCGTCAAAGCCTGTATCTTGGCGGTTTTCCATTAAAAAATACTCTTTTGTGGCAAAAGTCGCGCCGCTGAATTTATAAAAAGAGTTTTTGTCAGATGCCGCTGTATTAATAACATAAGCCCCTTCTGAACTCAATTCGGTTACATTTATAAAACCCGCCTCATTTTTACTCCATGCGCAAAAATGGGATGGCACATTTCCTAAAGCTCCGAAACCATTCCAGTTTCCGCTTCCCATAACACAATAATTACCTACTCCTTCACCCATATCGGTTATGTCATATAAATCAGGAAGCCCCAGCATAGCATGTCCCAGCTCGTGACAAGCTACTCCTATTGTTGTAATCTGCGGAACACCTTTACCGTTTCCTCTCAATTCGGGAATAGTAGCATATACCGAAAATCTCTTGTTATCCCAAGTGCGGAAATTATTTACCGACCATTTATGAGACCACATAGAATCCCCGCCGGCTTCCAGCCCTGCTCCGGCATGGACAACAGTAATAAAACTTTCTTCAAACCCGGAAAAATCAAAACGGGCTTCATCAAGCGCCGTAAGAGCATCCGTTACCATTTCTCTGGCATTTTCATAGCCGGTCGAGCCTTTGTAATATTCGTTAGTTTTACTCAAATGAACAACTTCCGTAACAACAGTTTCAAGAATCAATGTGCCGTATGATACTTCTTCAAAATAGTCTTTAACAGAACCATGAGCTTCGTGTTTTGAATACTTTTCCTGATTAAATAAATCTTCAAATTCTTTTTTAGGGTTAGTAATCGCAAAAGGCTTGTCCGCAAAAGCAACAAGTATTACAAGATGCTTGTATGTTACGGCGGAAGGCGCTCCGGTTAAGACAATACCGGAACTGCCGGATATACCGATTTGCGCGCCTGACGCGGCAATACCCGAATTTCCCGACAAAACAGAAAACTGCGGATGATTCTTTCTTAAATCGTCTGCCGCATGCATTGTCATTCTTCTTTCATCGGCTGTTGTTTGGAAATTTCTTTTTTTGAGGTGTTTTGGAATTCCAAGGGTTTGGGGAGAAGTCTTATTTCCTACTCTGTGTTTTGTTTTTTGTAAATTTCCGTCTTTGTCCTGCTCTGCGTAAAACCATTCTCTTGTATTCCGGTCTTTTATTACGGTGTACCCCTGCTTGTCTTCCGTCCAGTTATAAAACTCGTCACCCTGCATTTTTAACGTTATTCTTTCGCCGTCCGGCTGTTCTGTTTCAAAAAACTCCGGACTTGCCGGTACTGCCAGGGAAATCCCCGCAAAGCATATTAATACAAACATTGGCAATAGTATTCTTTTCATTAAGGGCTTCATGATACTATATTATACTCCGCCTATGGATTTTGTCAACCTATTTTTCAGACGATTTTTTAGAGGGTTAAAAATGACTTAATGTTTCCGGAAAGAATTTTCTGCTTGTTTTCCTGCGATATATCTAAAGATTTTATAGAATTCACATCGTTTTTAGGGTATTCCAAAGGGAAATCCGACCCGTAAAATATCTTGTCAAAGCCGTGTTTTTCAAAAAGACGCGTAAGAAGCTCTTTTTTCATCTTTAAACTGTCGGAAGTGTCAAAGTATATATTTTTGCCTGCAAGTTTTTCCAAAACCTCATCCCACATTAAAAAACCGCCCATATGAGCGCCTATTATTTTAAGTTCGGGAAATTTTTTCATAACATTAAGAATTCTGTCCGGAGACGAACGGACTTCTCCCGGGGAACTTAATTCCACGCCGCAGTGAAAAAGCACCGGAATTTGAAGTTTTTGAAGCTCTTCATACATCGGAAACGCTTTTTCATCATCAACAAAAAACAGCTGGAATTCCGATTGAAGCTTTATTCCGCAGGCATTATCTTTAATTCGCTTCAGCTCTTCTTTGTACCCGTCAAAATACGGATGCATAGCCGCAAACGGAATTATTCTTGTATCTTTTAACGAAAAAAGCCAATTATTTATAGGAACAACCTGATCTGGGCGGGATGCTACCGAAGCAACAACGCTTTTTGAAATGCCGGCTTTGTCCATATGCTTAAAAAGGTTGCTGACAATCGGCAAATCTATCATAGTCCGGCTGAAAGCCTTCTGCAAATGCTCTTTGGCTTTTTCGGCGACTTTATCCGGATAGACATGAGTATGAGAATCTATTATTTCCATTTTAACTTCAGAAAATGAGATGATGAGAGGTTGAGAAGCGGAGCAATGACTTTGTCTTTGTTTTTACTCAACTTCCCAACATCACACCTTCTCAACTTCTGCCTTTTATTTTTGTAAAAGCATTATCGCGCTTGCAAGGTAAATATCATCCGCATTGCAGCCGCGGCTTAAATCGCTTACCGGCAAAGCCAAACCCTGAACCAAAGGTCCTATTGCCTGAAAACCGCCAAATCTTTCCGCCATTTTATAGCCTATATTTCCGGCATTCAAATCAGGAAATATAAAAATATTGGCATTTCCCGCAACCTTAGAGCCCGGAGCTTTTTTCTTTCCGATTTCAGGCAAAACCGCAGCGTCAAACTGCATTTCACCGTCAACATTTATTCCCTTTTGCCCTTCATAATATTTCTGCGTTAAAGCCGTAGCCTCTATAATTTTGTCCAATGTTTCGTTCTTCGCGCTGCCTTTTGTCGAAAATGACAAAAATGCCGCGTTTGCTTCCCTGCCGGGAAAAAGTTTTTGGAAATTTCCTACAGTAGCAACAGCAATATCTTTCAAGCCTGCCGCATCCGGATTAGGATTAACTCCGCAATCGGCAAATAATACCGCTTCTTTTACTATTTTATGGTTTTCGGGAGGAATCATAAGAAAATATGACGACACAAGTTTTATACCCTCAGCCGCGCCCACAACATGTATCCCTGCTCTTAAAACATCGGCTGTATCCGCAACCGCGCCGCACACACAAGCGTCGCATTTCCCGCTTTTTAAATACATCATTGCATAATAAATAGGATTTTTTAAAAGGTTCAGAGCGTCTTCTGGATTCATTCCTTTTTTAGTACGGGCGGCAATAAATGCCTCAATTTTTTTATCGTCAAGAAGAGCCCTGTCAATGTTTATAATTTCAACTCCGCTTAAATCAATACCTGCTGATGCAGCGTTTTTCTTAACTTCCTCAACATTTTCCGCTGGCAAAATTACGCCGCAAACGCCGTCTTTAACAAGCATTTGAGCAGCTTTTAACACCCTTATATCTGAACTTTCGGGAAGTATTACCTTTCCTTTAACTTTTTTGGCAAGTTCTATAATATGCGCTTTGACATTCATGATAATACACTCCTTTAAGTGCCGTGTCATCCCGTTGAAAAACGGGATCCACTTTTGTTACTGTCTTCAAGCAATTCTAAAAACAACATAGATTCCGGATCAAGTCCGGAATGACAAATGAAAGGTTTTAGATTATTGTTCTTTGTACTTTGTTATTTACCTTTATTGTCGGTTTCCCTTATTTCCACACGTCTTATTTTTCCGCTTATCGTTTTAGGCAATTCTTTTACAAATTCTATTATTCTCGGATATTTATAAGGGGCTGTCGTTTTTTTAACGTGATTTTGAAGCTCTGCGACAAGCTCGGGACTTGCGACATATCCCTTGGCAAGAATTACGGTTGCTTTAACTATTGCTCCTCTTTCTTCATCGGGAACGCCGGTAATCGCGCATTCCAAAACGCAGGGATGCTCTATCAACGCGCTTTCCACTTCAAAAGGCCCGATTCTGTAACCCGAACTTTTTATAACGTCATCGCACCTGCCGACAAACCACAAATAGCCGTCTTCATCTTTGTAAGCCATATCGCCGGTATCATATATTCCGCCGCTCCACGCTCTTTTCGTAAGCGCTTCATCTTTATAATATCCGCAAAATAGCCCAACGGGCTTTTCTTTGTCCGTTCTTATTACCAAATGACCTTCCTGACCGGGTTCGCACGAATTATTTTCATCATCAACAATGTCAACATCCCAGCCCGCCGAAGGTTTTCCCATAGATCCGGGTTTTGGAGTCATCCACGGAAAAGTCGCGGCAAAAACTACGGTTTCAGTCTGACCAAAACCTTCTTTTATTTCAAGACCTGTCATTTTTTTAAACTGATGAAATACTTCCGGATTAAGCGGCTCGCCGGCGGTTTCAACATATTTAAGTTTTGATAAATCATATTGAGACAAATCTTCTTTTATTAAATGTCTGTATATTGTCGGCGGAGCGCAAAACGAAGTGACATTATGTTTAGATATCACGGAAATTAACTCTCTAGGATTAAATCTCTCAAAATCATAAGTAAAAAGACACGCGCCGCTTATCCACTGCCCGTATATTTTTCCCCACGACGCTTTTGCCCAGCCTGTATCGGCAACTGTTATATGAACGCTGTCATCATTAAGATTCTGCCAAAACCTTGCGGTAAGAATATGCCCTAACGGATAAGAAAAATTGTGATATACCATTTTTGGCATTCCGGTAGTTCCGGATGTAAAATATAAAAGGAATATATCGTCTTTATTTGTAGCTTCCGCGCCTTTAGGTCTTTCAAAAACATCGGAATGTTTTTCAACTTCTTTTGAATATTCAAGCCAGCCTTCGACGCTGCCGTCAACGGAAACAAGGTGTTTAAGTTCAGGCAAATCTTTTTTTGCCTCATCAACAACATCTGTTATTCTTTTATCAGCCGCCGAAACTATCATTTTAATGCCAGCCGCCGGGACTCTGTATTTCAGGTCTTTTACGGTTAAAAGATGGGTCGCGGGTATAAGAATTGCGCCCATTTTATGAAGCGCTACCGAAACAAACCAATACTCATAACGCCTTTTAAGCATAAGCATAACGGCGTCGCCCTTTTTTATTCCCAAAGACTTAAAAAAGTTTGCAGCGCGCGCGCTTTGTTTTTTCATATCGTCAAAAGTAAAAAGCCTTTCTTCGCCTTTTTCATCGCACCAAATCATCGCTTTTTTATTTGGTTCAGCATCGGCAGTAGCATCAACGATATCAAAACCGAAATTAAAATCGTCCGGAACGTTTATTTTGCAATTCGCGATAAAATCTTCATAAGATTCGTAACTTGATTTAACATATTTATCAACTAACATTGGAACACCTCTTTAATTTATAGCCCCTGCGACTTCGCGCAGGGTGACAACTTGTTACTTCTATACGTTTTTTATTCTCTATTCTCTGTCTTTAAAGAACAACTGCTAAAAATCTCGCCGGCTTATCTCCGACAGCCACAACACAGTGATTATAACCGGAATTAAAATAAACGCTGTCGCCCTGTTCAAGAACATATTCTTTGCCGTCAAAAAAAAGTTTAATGGAACCTTCAAGCACATAGTTAAATTCCTGCCCTGTGTGCGAATAAAAATGTTTCGGCTCATCTTTAGGCGGTTCGGCAACAACATAAAACACTTCAGCTTTTTTATTTATAAAATTGAACGCCAAATCCTGATATTTATATTCTTTTCTTCTTTCAACGCTCAAGCCTTTGCCTTTTTTCACGACATTAATGCGCGACAAATGCGGCTCTCCTCCGGTAATCAACGCAGTAATTTCAACTTTATACTTTGAAGAAATCGCCGAAAGAACACTCAAAGGAATATCGGCTTCGCCTTTCTCGTATTTCACATACGTCGCCTCGTCAAGATTTATGCTTTTTGCAAAACTTTCCGCGGAAAGCTCGGAAATTTCCCTCATAGCTTTAATTCTCATTCCTATCTGCTTCAATGTTTCAGACATATTTCCTCCGGTTTTTGTCATTGCGGGCTCCGACCCGCAATCTATGATTTACAACGAGATTGCGGTTCAGTGACCGCAATGACGACACAGTAAAATTACAAACTTAACTCTATTTTAACAGGGCAATGGTCAGACCCTTGAACATCTTTTAATATACCGGCGCTTTTTAAATTTTTAACTAAGTTTTCAGACACAAAAAAATAATCTATTCTCCAGCCTACGTTTCGTGACCGCGCTGCTGTTTTATAATCCCACCATGTATAATTGTCGGGTTCTTTGTTAAAATGCCTGAAAGTATCGGCAAACCCAGACTTTACCAAAGTATCAAGCTTTTCCCTTTCTATAGGCATAAATCCCGTATTTTTTTCGTTTTCCTTGGGTCTGGCCAAATCTATCGGGAAATGGGCTGTATTATAATCACCGCATATTACAACTTTTTTATTTTTAAACTTTTTTAGATATTCAATAAAATAATCGTAAAAATCCAGTTTGTACTGCAATCTTTCGTCCGATGCGCCACCGTTCGGGAAATAAATATTAAAAAGAACAAAATCCTTAAAATCAAGCCTTAAAATTCTGCCTTCATTGTCAAACTTTTCGTTTTCAATCCCTGCGGTTACGGATTCGGGAACAAGTTTAGACCAAACGCAAACGCCGCTGTAGCCTTTGCGTTCTGCCGATGAACAATAAAAATTATAACCCGCGATTTCTTTAAGTTCTTTCGGAAACTGGCTTTCTTCCGCTTTGGTTTCCTGAAGGCAAACAATGTCAGCGTTTTCTGACTTAAACCAGCCAAGAAAATCCTTTTTATAAACCGCTCTTATTCCGTTAACGTTCCATGAAACTATATTCATAATGATATCTTGTTATTTTACAAAAATTATCTCGGTTTGTTAAATTAAGTTTTTCAGGTGCTTCGCCCTGAACCCGAATTACTTTTTGCACGAGCGCAAAAAGTAATCAAAAACGCCCGCCGCTGACACTCATTCACTCACTTTTTTTAGGCGGCTGTGGAACTCGCTTTGCTCAGACAGTCCTCGCCGACTACCCCTAAAAAATTCTCGTTCATATACGCGTGTATGCGGCACTGCAAAAACAATAAAACACAGCGGAAGCAAAACCAAATCACCCCCGCTGTTAATTGTTATTTGAACTTTGTACTTTGAAATTTGCCGTAATAACTATCCAAAGATTTTCTTAAAAAAACTGTCGTTTTGATACTGTTGGTCTTTCGGGACTTCGCCCATAGCTTTCGCATAATCAAAAAGAGCGCGTTTTTGCGCGTCATTCATGGATTTCGGTATATTTACATTAACTTTTACGTATAAATCGCCTCTGGTATTTGTTCTGCCAAGTTTCGGAAAACCCTGTTCCCTTACCCTTAAAGTTGTAGAAGGCTGCGTGCCGGGCGGGATTTTTACTTTTACATTTCCGTCAACTACGGGCACTTCATATTCCATACCCATTGCTGCTTGTGAAAAAGATACTACTATTTCCGTATATAAATCATCTCCGCTTCTGTTGAAACCTCTTTGGCTTTTCATATGAACAACTACATATAAATCCCCGGCAGGCGCACCGTTTGAACCGGCATTTCCCGAACCGGTAACTTTTAAAGAAGTTCCTTCATCAACACCCGCGGGAATTCTTACTTTTATGGTTTTTCTTGTTTTGACCGCGCCTTCGCCTCTGCATGTTTGGCAGGGATTATCTATTATGCTTCCTTTACCGCGGCATTGCGGACATTCCTGGCTGAACGAAAAGAACCCCTGCGAATACTTTACCTGTCCCGAACCTTTGCATTGCGAACAAGTTTTTGGCTTTGCGCCGTCTTTTGCTCCGCTGCCGTGACAAGTCTGGCAAACTTCTTTTTTTGGCACTTCAATTGAAATTTCAGCGCCTTTCATTGCTTCAAGGTAAGAAACTTCAATATCGTATCTTAAATCATCTCCGCGGCGTTGAGAGGATTTTCTGCCGCCTCTTTCAGCTCCGCCGCCAAAAACGTTATTAAAAATATCTCCGAAAATGTCGCCCATATTGTCGCCATACTGCGCGTAACCGCCGCCGCCAAACGGGTTTCCGCCCCCGAATGGATTTCCGCCGCCTGCGCCGCCCATAGCATCGTGGCCGAAAGTATCGTACTGCTGCTTTTTTTGCGTATCGGACAAAACTTCGTAAGCCTCGTTAATTTCTTTAAATTTTTCTTCGGCTTCTTTATTTCCCGGGTTTTTGTCGGGATGATATTTTAAAGCCAGCTTTCTGTAAGCCGACTTGATTTCGTCCGTAGCCGCAGACTTTTGCACGCCAAGCACTTCATAAAAATCACGTTTTGCCATTTCTGTTTCCTTTCCTTAAGACTTCAATATATTTAAAATAATTTTAATTATGGTTTAATCCAACTGTTCGGAAATTCCGAACAGTTAAAATCCTTCCAACTTGTGCATATTTTACACATATTGGAATGTGCAAAAATTGCACATTGCTTTTTGTATTCAACTATCCGGAAAAACAAGATAGTTCGTATTAAATAAATATGTAAGTTTTTCTTACATACTTTCAGCTATTTCCAAAATGGAAATAGCTGGAAAATTATCATTTCAATTTCTTGTTTTTATCTTTAGGTAAAAAATTGTTTCCGCTTACAACGCTTTTACCAGTTTTTTGCTCTAATTCCAATCTGGCTTTTTTAGCTATTCTTCCGCCTACAATGCCTGCTTTGGCATTATCTTTCATACCGTCGGCTTCTTCGGTTTCCGCAATCTGTCTTGTAGAAAGTTCTGCCAATGCCGTAAAAATTAACTCGGCTTCGCTCATATGGTCGCGTAGATTTTGCGATTTTAGTCCTTTTATATATTTATGCTGCTTAACAGTTAAATCTGTCCACTCTTTGTGTATTATGTCTGTTAATATCGCAAACTCGTCTTTTTCTTTAATACCATGTTCTTTCCAATAGTCGGTAAGTTTATTGCGTGTTTCCTGTCCCATCATACGTTGTTGAATCCATTTTTGGCTTCTTCCGTGTTTCTGCCAATTTTCACGCGCACGGTTTACAGATTTTTCAGGATCTGCTATCTCCTGAATCCTTTCATAACCTACTTTCGCAAGCCAAAGCTTAAATGGTTCAACCTTTGGGCTTGGAATGGATTGAACAAGCCTAAAAAGCTGCTCAGGATCAGCAACATCAGTAGCATAAAACTTGCCATCAGATGACCTTAACTTCAGTTGTCCGATTTTTTCGGACAACTCACTTCCTTCTTCCTTTAATTTGCGTTTAAGGTCGTCCCAATATTTTCTTGGTCTTTGATTACCAGTTAAAGCTTGTATGACATCCACTATCGAAAAATACCACTTTTCCTGCTTTTCGTCATATTGCCTGCGAATGTTAAAATCCTCAAAAACCGATAACGCTAATGACTTTTCGTTCATAAAATCCCCCTATCTAATTTCGATAGGTTATATTTTGGCATACATATGTATTCCGAATCAAATTAACTAAAATTTATATAAAAATCTAGTATTCTTCTGATACTATCTTTGCCGCACTATAAACCAATTCCTGACACGGGCGTTTTTTATAGTATTCTTTTGTTCTTTTTTCAGGGGTCTGACAATTTTCTTTCAGTCCAAGCAGCTCCGCGCAAACTATTGAACCGTTTTCATCTTTAAATTTTTGCGCTGCTTCCTGAATTAAAGAGTATAATTTCTTTTTATGCTCGTGGTTTTTCGGATCGGAATATCCGTACTTCAAACCGATTACCTTAAACATAGCGCTGACAGCTCCGCAAACCTCGCGAAGACCGCCCATTCCCGCGCCAAACGATGACGATATTTTTAAAGCGGTTTCTTTGTCCAAATCCAAATCATCCGCAAAAGCCAAAAGAACAGCCTGCGCACAATTATAACCTTTTAAAAAATTTTCTTTAGCCTGTTCCGCTTTGTTCATAAGATTATTTTTTATTTTTTGCATCAAGTAAAATTTGAGTATATTCTTTTACTTTTTCTTTTGAATAAGACTGCCGTGAATAATCAAAAACAGATTGACCTTTTGCATCTTTCGCATCAATATCTGCACCATAATCAATAAGCGCTTTTACAACAATCGGTTCTATACTTACAGCATTGCTCATTGCATACATTAAAGGAGTTATTTTATTTTCATCGATTGTTATGTTAACATTCGCACCAGCCTTTATTAAAACAATAACGTTTTCAGGTCTTGAACTTCCTATTGCTCTCATCAACGGCGTATATCCGTCTTTATTCTTTTCTTCAATATTTGCTCCTGATTTAATTAAAATTTCCACATTTTCAGGTTTAGTCCAAGAATGCCTTGCGGCAATTAGCAACGGCGTATATCCTATCGCATCTTTAGCATTAACATCAGCGCCTGCATCTATTAATGCTCGTATTACCCTCGGCTCGTTAACACTATATCCTCTTACTGCATACATTAGAGGCGTTGTTTTATCATCGTCATCATATGGTTTATCATAAGCGTCATTGACATTTGCACCAGCTTTTATTAACACAAGAACGTTTTCGGCTCTTGTATTTCTTATTGCTCTCACCAACGACGTATATCCGTCTTTATCCTTTTCCTCAATATTTGCGCCTGATTTAATCAAAATTTCTAAATTTTCAGGCTTAAGCCAAGAATGTCTTGCGGCAATTAGCAACGGTGTATATCCTAGCGCATCTTTAGCATTAACATTAGCGCCTGCATCTATTAATGCTTGTATTACCCTCGGCTCATTAACACTATACTCGCTTACAGCATACATTAAAGGCGTTGTTTTGTCCTCATCATCATAAGGTTTATCATAGGCAGTGTTGACATTCGCGCCGGCTTTTATTAAAGCAAGAACGTTTTCGGTTCTTGTATTTCTTATTGCCATCATCAACGGCGTGTATCCATTTTTGTTTTTAATTTCAGTATTTGCGCCGGCTTCTATTAAAATATTTATTATTTCAGCTCTATTATTTTCACCAGCCGCAATTAATAATACATTGTTGCCATCTTGGTCAATAAGATTTACATTTTTAGGTTTCGCATATTTTATCAACGCTTGAGCATTACCGCTCTTAACTAAACTATAAATTTCTTGATTATCGTCTTTTGCAATTTCAACCTTTTCTTCTTTCGTTTGCTGAGGTACATTTTGTTTTTTGTCTTTATCAAAACAAGCAGTAAAAAATAAACTAATTGATACAGAAAATACTGCACATAACACAATTTTTTTCATAAACTCAAACCTTTCCTTTACAAATTTATGTCACAGGGACGTTGTTTTTGACACAAATTACTTTTGCGTAAAAGAAATATGTTTATTTGCGTCAACTTTAAAAATATAAGTTTTGGTTTCTATCGGCTTAATGCCTTCTTCCCAAGGGCGTAAGTATTCAAAAATCAGTTCTGTTTCGCCTTTATTTATTCCTTTAAAAACAAAAATGAAAGTCCCGCCTCTGCCCATAAGATCAGATTGTTCCGATTCATATTTGCTTGAAACTTCACGTACAATTCCCTCGTTTGTCTGCCTGTAAGTCCAAGAGTAACCTGTTGTCGGATTGCCATCTAAAGAAATCACCGCTTGTTTCACAGAAGGAGCACAAGCTGATATTCCTAAAGTAAAAAATGTAATAAGACTAATAAAAACAAATAGTTTTTTCATGTTTTGTCATTTATTTTTTGTGTCAAAAACAACGTCCCCATGACACATTATTTATTTCTTGTAGTAAAAGCCATTATTAATACTGCAATCCACCCAATAAATGTCCACCCCAAAAATAAATTCAAGAAGAAAATTAAACCTACATCTTTTTTAGCTATAAATGTCGGGAGAAAATAAATCCATAAACCTATTATACCAGCCAGCACTAAAAATAGTATTTCCACTTATTTATCCTTTAGACGCTTTCAAAAACAATGCACCGTGACAATCTTTTCAAAAATGTTTAAAAATTAGATATATTCTAACAACTTATCAATTTCTTCTCATTGATTTATTAATTACAATATCACTGTCTTCTGCTTTATATAATTTTCCGTCTTCATCAACAAAAGACATATTTGCAACTTCATCAAAAATCGATTCTATAAAATCATACGCTTCCTCACAACAATAACCTATACTTTCTTTAAAAGAGTAACCTAATGATAAATATTCTAAATCAAACTCTATTGAAAATATTTCGTTGCTTCTTTTATCTAATCTGAATTTTTCCAGTTTAAAAGGTCTACCTGTATACGAATATATTTCAGAGCTTATTATATTTTCGGTAAAATATTTAATTTCCCTTTTCCAATCTTCAAAATGCTCTTTACCGTAATCATCTTTATAAACTAATTGTTTTTCTTTTATTCTCAACGTTTTAAAATGCCTATATACTAAACCCAGAATACGCTTACCTAGCTTTAGTAGTACGCTAAGTGAAACGGCACATAAGTTTGCGGATTACAAAGCTGTAGTTCAAAGATTGAATCCGTTATAAATCCTTATTTGTTATCGTCCACCACTTCCGCATCCACAACATTATCTCCGCCAGATTGCTGCGCGCCCGCATCACCTTGCGCCTGTCCCTGCGCGCCTGCCTGCTGCTGTTGCTGTGCAGCTTTATAAACAGCTTCGCCGAGTTTTTGGCTGGCTGTAGTCAGTTTTTCTTTTGCGGCTTTTATGGCTGCGGTATCATTTCCTTTCAAAGTTTCTTTTGTCGCGTTCAATTCTTGTTCTACAGCGGCTCTTTCTTCAGCGCTTATTTTATCGCCATGGTCTTTTAAACTTTTTTCTACTGAATAAACCAAATTATCTGCTTCGTTTCTTGCTTCAATTTCTTCTTTCTTCTTTGCATCATCCGAAGCATACTGTTCCGCTTCTTTTACGTATTTATCTATATCGTCTTTTGACAATTTTGTTGATGAACTTATTTTAATTGACTGTTCTTTGCCGGTACCTTTGTCTTTCGCGCTTACGTGTAAAATACCGTTTGCGTCTATGTCAAAAGTAACTTCTATTTGAGGCATACCTCTTGGCGCCGGCGGTATTCCGTCAAGAGTAAATCTGCCAAGCGACAGATTGTCTTTCGCCATAGGTCTTTCGCCCTGCAATACATTGATTTCTACGGCGGGCTGATTGTCAGCAGCTGTTGAGAAAATCTGCGAACGTTTCGCGGGAACCGTTGTGTTTCTGTCTATCAAAGCGGTTCTCACGCCGCCCATAGTTTCTAAACCGAGTGTAAGAGGTGTGACGTCAAGCAACAATATGTCTTTTACGTCTCCGGTCAATACTGCTGCCTGCACCGCGGCTCCAAAGCTTACGCATTCCATAGGGTCTATGCCGCGTTCAACTTTTTTGCCTACGTGATCTTCAACAAATTTCTGAACTATAGGCATTCTTGTAGGTCCGCCGACAAGAATAATTCTTGTAATATCGTTTACTGACAATTTCGCGTCTCTCATGGCATTATCTACTGAAGTTTTGCATCTTTCTACTATAGGTCTTACAAGATTTTCCAAAGTAGCTCTTGTAAATTTCATAGTCAAATGTTTAGGACCCGAAGCGTCAGCCGTAATAAACGGAAGATTTATATCGGTTTCCAATACGTTTGAAAGTTCTATTTTCGCTTTTTCAGCGGCTTCTTTTAAACGCTGAACAGCCATTTTATCGTTACGTAAATCTATACCGTTGGTTTTCTTGAAATCATCGGCAATATAATCTATTAACGCGTTGTCCATATCGGTTCCGCCAAGCTGCGTGTCGCCGGAAGTTGAGAGAACTTCAAAAGTTCCTTCCGCGCCCATTTCCATTATGGTTACGTCAAGCGTACCGCCGCCAAGATCAAATACCAAAATTTTTTGTTCTTTGCCGACTTTGTCGATACCGTATGCAAGCGATGCCGCCGTAGGTTCGTTTACAAGGCGGACAACTTCAAGACCCGCAATCGCGCCGGCGTCTTTTGTGGCTTGTCTTTGGTTATCGTTAAAATACGCGGGAACGGTTATAACCGCTTTGCTGATTGGTACTCCCAAATAAGCTTCTGCGTCTTTTTTAATTTTCTGCAAAACAAAAGCGGAAAGCTGCTGAGGCGTAAAATCTTTACCATTGATGCTATATTTGAAGTCTGTGCCCATTTTTCTTTTGAAAGCCGAAACCGTGCCTTCGGGGTTTGTTACGGCCTGTCTTCTTGCCGGCTCGCCGACCAAAAGCTGACCGTCTTTTGTGAAAGCTACATAAGACGGAAACGCTTTACCGCCAAGTGTTGTGCCTTCTGCGGAAGGAATTAACGTTGTTTTACCGCCTTCCAAAAATGCCGCTGCTGAGTTTGATGTTCCTAAGTCTATACCGATTATTTTACTCATTGTCCTTCTCCTTTTTTCTCTATGCGGCTTGTCTTTTTGGGTTATGCTTCGTTGCGCCGCTCGTCATTTACACTCGCTACGCTAACAACCGGTAAACTTCCTCGCAACGACGCCTTGCTTAACCACAAAAATACTTCGCCTTAAACGGCAACCGCATACTTAATTTATTTTTTAACTACTATTTCGCTTCATATCTCGCAAGACGCAAAGAAAACAACAACAATACTTATCTATCTAGCTATATTAGATAAAAATGCTGAATTGCTATTTTTTATAAATTCTGCATATTTTTCTTTTAAGGTATTAACCAATTTAGCATCTGTTTTTATTTTTGAATTTTCTATAGACTTAATCATTTCTTTTAATGATAATTGCAGACTATAAAAAATATTATTCAAAGTGAAATGTAGTTCTCCAAGTTTTATATTTTTATAGTCGGGGCTCTTATGATGCCATGTTTTAACACTATTTTCAATATTTTGTCGGTAGGAAATCTCTGTTGTATTTTTCGAATAAGATGCGCTAAATTGTATTCCTTTTTTAAAGCATTCACCTATATTGCTATCAAAACCTATATTAACCTTATAAAAGGCCGCGAGAACATCGCAAAAATCACATCCAAATTTAGTTGGCGAAATATTCAACTCACGCATCTGATTAATTGTATTATTTAAGTCCTTTATAAGCGACATATATTGAAAAAAATATTTTTTATTAAGACTTTCTTCATCAAATTTCAATAAGTCTGATTTCTCAATATGTAAGGGCAATTCTGCATTGCTAAAAGTTGGTGCTTGTCCTTTTCTTAAATTATCAAGAATATGGTTATATATCTTTTTAATACACGAAAAAGAATCATCCAATGAAGAAATTATAAGGGACAATGTCTTTTTTTGCTCTTCTTGTGTTTTTCTTCTATCAAAATAAACCCTAAAACTCCAACCTGCTATTAGAGATACAAAAGACCACAATACTGCATTTTTTAAAAGTAAACTCTGCAAAGTTGCTGTTACATTATCATTCATATAAAAACCACTGAAAAAACCCACTAAAAGCAATCCTATACTTATTAATAACGTTATCATCTATAATACCCTCATACAATCTTAGTTGTGAAACTGTATGTAAACCGACGCGTAAGTAAGCGTAAACTTGAAATACTTAGCCTCATTTCTCGCTTTGCTTCTTTGCAACTTTCACTTTCGCGGCTCTTATCAGTTTACCATTCATTTTGTAGCCTTTCTGATATACCTCAAGAATTGAACCGTCTTCAACGTCATCGGTTTCAACCGAATCTAACGCTTCGCATAGATTCGGGTCGAATTTGTCGCACTTTATTTCTTCTACGCCTTCTTCTTTAAGCATTTTTGAAAATTCTTTACTTATCATATCTAAACCGATAATTATATCTTCAACTTTGCCGCCGGTTTTCGCGCTTTTTAAAGCCTGCTGCAAAACGTCGTCCATTGATATTTGTTTTAAAAGAATTTTCTCTTTGCCCCAATCCAAATAATCTCTTTTTTCTTTTTCGCTGCGTCTGCGGTAATTTTCAAAATCCGCCTTTAGCCTTAAAAGCTGGTCATAGTATTCGTCCGCCTGCTTTTTCTTTTCGTCAAAAGACTGCTTTAAAATTTCAAGTTCCGAAATTTTTGTTTCTCTGGCGACTTCGTCGCAATTACATTCTTTTTCGTTATTCTCTTCCAACTTAGCCTCCCTTCTTAAAAAACTCGTTCAAAATTTTTGACACCGCGTTTACAAGCGCCATCATCTTATCGTACTCCATACGTTTCGGACCTATAATCCCTAAAACCCCCAATGCCCTGTCGCCGTCTTTATAAACCGTTGTTACCAGACTTAAATCTTTAAGTTCCGCAAGGCTGTTTTCGGAACCTATTTTTACGTTAATTCCGCTGCTTGAAAAGTCTTCATTAACTATTTGTATAAGCTTTTCTTTGTCTTCGTTAAGTTTTATAAGCGACTTTACCGGCTCAAAATCGCTAAAATCGGGAATTGTTATTGCATTTGAAGTCCCGTCTATATAGATATCGTCTTGAATACCAAAAAGCATATCTCCGATCTGTTGGGCAATTCTGTATATTTCGTCTTCGCTTGTTTTAAAATTTCTTATTTCGCTGACTATTCTGGCGTTTGCTTCTGCAAGAGACACGCCGCGAAGCTTATCGTTTAAAAAGTTTCTTAATCTTGTTAACTGCTGCGGGCGAAGAGAAGCTTCAATTTTTCTGTGTTTGACCATACCCGTATGAGTCAAAAGAACCACTAATATATGGTTGGGCGTTATTTGAAGCAGCTCTATATTATTTATGTCGTTATATTCTGTTTTTGGCGCTAAAACAAAACCGGTATATTGCGAAAGACCTGAAAGAATACGCGAAGTTTCGGACAAAACAGACTCTATTTCCTTGTGTTTGCGCTCATATTCGGCTTTAATTCTTTCTTCTTCCTCAACAGCAAACTTTTGAAGTTTGACCAAGGTGTCAACATAAGCCCTGTAGCCTTTATCAGTAGGAATTCTGCCCGCGGAAGTATGCGGATGGGTCAAAAAGTCCTCTTCTTCAAGCTCCGCCATAAGGTTTCGGACAGTTGCCGGCGAAAGCTTAATGCCGTATTCATCAATTAAAACGTTTGACCCCACGGGTTTTCCGGTTTTAATATAATGATGTATTACAGCGCTTAATATCTTGGCTTTTCTTTCCTTCAATACCTCTACAGCTACCTGACGCATTAACCCCTCACCCTGCCCTTTGGGCACCGGGGTGCTCACATCTCGCACCCGCGGCAAACTCGTCCTCGTGACTGCCGCCCTCTCCCGCAAGGGGCGAGGGAAAAATCTATTTTAGCGCTCTACAATCCTTAGC
The DNA here is from genome assembly GCA_009778965.1 of Candidatus Endomicrobium labiotermitis. Taxonomy (GTDB): domain Bacteria; phylum Elusimicrobiota; class Endomicrobiia; order Endomicrobiales; family Endomicrobiaceae; genus Endomicrobium; species Endomicrobium labiotermitis. The sequence continues at coordinate 31,530 of WRFE01000005.1, read as the reverse complement.
ACTTAAATCTAATGAGTGCTATTTTAACACTAATTAGATTTTTTGTCAAGGTTTTCAAGCGCTTCGCCCTGAACCCGAATTACTTTTTGCACGAGCGCAAAAAGTAATCAAAAATGCCCGCCGCTGACACGCATTCGTTCGCATTTTTTAGGCAGCTGTGGAACTCACGCACATTGTGCGCTCAAACAGTCCTCGCTGACTTCCCCTAAAAAATACTCACTCATAAACGCGTGTATGCGGCAATTTACAACAGTAACTCCTCTCCGGCAAGGATTAAAGAAAAAACTTTTATTCTTTTCACAAATATTTCACTTGCGCAAGCATAATACTTATTATATATTATAGGTGTCCTTAAAAGGAAAATTTATGAGAAATGTATTGAAAATAAAAATCATTTCCTATATTATTTTTATTTGTTTATTGTTAAATGTTTCTCTTTACTCAATAACATTAAACAGTAAGCTTGATTTATCGGCAATGTTTTCCTGCGCCGCAAGTACGTTCTCTTATGCTTATAACCCCATCCAATTAGCGCAAGGATTGCAAGACAATTTAGTAGATTCTCTCTATAAAACTTCAGACAAACAGAATAGCCATAAAAAAGATACAGACAAAAATACCGGCAAAGAAAAAAAGAATGATTTTATAATTACTTCATTTTCCGGTTACCAAACACAAACCATTAAACAGTTTAATAATCCCGTATACGAAACTTTAGCGGCGAAACACCGATGGCGGTTAAACAATCTGCATTTTGATTTTTTAAATAACGATTCGGCATTATTTGTTTTTTATCTTATGATGCTGGCATGGTTTGCCATACTTTTTAGAAAAAGATGGAATAACATATTAAAAAATATATATTTTGTCCAAAAAAACATATAATCCCGCAGTTTGGGATTATATGTTTTTTTATTGGAGACTTTATGAAAAAATTTAATCTAAAAAAATTCATTTCATTATCAGTGGCGGCTGTTTTTCTTTTTTCTTCGCTGACGGCAAATGCCAATGCCGCCATCCCTGCTGCACCCGCGGGAAACACTCTGAATAATTTCAATTTCTCGATTATTCCGATGTCACAGGGAAAAGTAACAAGCCTGACCGATAAACACAGCGACATAGTTGTAATAAACATTCAGGATCTTCACGCTCATTCTGACACGCAAAGAAATATTTCAAAAATTATAGACTCGATGGCTTCGAAATATAATGTTTCCGGAATTTACACTGAAGGCGGTTTCGGCAAAATAGACGTCAGCTGGATAAACCAGATTAAAGACGAAAAGCTCAAAGAAAAAATAATAGAACAGCTTGTAAACAGCGGAGATTTAACGGCAAGCGAATATTATGCCATGACTGTTAAAGACGCTCTTCCGGTAAAAGGTATTGAAGACAAGAAAACACATGCGGAAAATATAAAAAGACTTGCCGACATAGAAAACAACAAAGCGAAATACGAAGAAATTATTGCTAAAGTAAATAAAGAAATCGACATTTTAAACAAACTTTATACAAACGGCAGAAATATACGTTTCAACAGAACTCTCGAAAAATATTCCGAAGGGAAAATAGCTGACGCAAAATTGTATCAGATCCTTGAAAAACATGTAACTGCAATAAGCGAAAATCCGTCAAAATACAACAATATTACCAAAATAAAACTTGATAACTATCCGAATATTAAATTCTATTTAACAATGATAAAAGAGGCGCAAAAAACCGACGATAAAAGAGCGGCGATGGAACTTCAAGCCTTAATCGGAACGCTTAAAAACACTATATCTTACAATCAATATAAGCAGATAATAGACGATACAAATAATTTTCAGGACAGCGAAAAACTAATAGAATTTGTTTCGGCATTTCTAAAAGCAAATCCCGAAGCAGCGTCCAGATACAGAAATCTAAACAAGCTTTCGGCAATAAACGATTTTACAAAAGTATTAAATCCGGTAGATTTACTAAGCGAACAGCGTATATTGATTGAAAAAATAAAATTTGCGCTGGCTTACAATAATACCGAAGCGGAAATATCGTTTATTACGGATTTTAAAAAATATTTTGGAGATTTTCTTACTGCTTCACTCACACAAGATGACTGGATATATGTTAAAGAAAACTTGCATTTCTTTACATCTATATATGCTAAGTACTCAGCTTATAACAATTTAAAAGCTATAGAAGCCGATTTTGCGGAATTAACTAAATACTATGATATCAATACACGCAGAAATGAAATATTTTTATCGCATATATTTGACAAAAATGTTTTAACGCGCGTCAACGAAGCAAAGACGGATACTCCTTCTTCAGCTGCGGAAATTCTCTCTAACGCAAAAGACGTAAAAATAATAATCGCCGGCGGCTACCATAGCGAGGGTTTAAAAGAACTATTATCTGAAAAAGGCATATCTTCTATAGTGATAACTCCAAACGTAACTACCGATATAAGTAAAGCCCACGCAAGATATAAAGAGATGATAATAGCACAGGCAAAATTCCCCTCGGAAGCATTGGCGGCTATATTAGCGTCAAATATTCCGTCGGCAAATCAAACGGCAATGATAATTCAGGCGGCAATAAACGCAGGACTTAATCAGTCTGAGATAGATGACCTTATTAAAAACTCAAATTTTGAAATAACAATAAACGAGAACAATATAATAATTAACGGCGAAGATCATCAAATTTCTAAAAATAACATTACAGAAGTCAAAAATATTTCCGATGTTATAAAAGTTCTAGAAAGCTTGGGTGATATTTTTAACAATTTAGACGTAAAAGTTTTAAAGCAGGTCGGAAGCCTTTTCTTCAATATGGGATTAGGCGAAGCCGGAATAATAGATAAAGCTGAAACAGATGCGGAATATATCTCCGGAATTTCCAGACATGAATTTGACCGTTACCCCGCGTTTATACAAAAGATTTTATACAATCGCCGTATTGTTTCATACGACAAAATGCTTGATATCATAAATTCCGCAATAAAAAAAGACAATACTATTACCGAAGAATGGGAAAAAAATCCTATTTTCGGCTATAAAATACCCGAGTTTAAGAACAGACAAGAAGCTATTGATTTCTATTATAATCAGCTTCCGAAAAACTTTGTGTCTATGGTCGGCGCAATGGATCAGCAATGGTTCGCAAGCGCGGAAAGCCAAGAATCAAGAACCGCAAAAACATTTTACGGTGAAACTTCCGAAGAATATAAAACAGCAAGACTTTTGGATGAACTTTTGGAACAAAAAGGCAGCGCGATTGCTTTGCAGACAATGGAATCCGGAGAATTGGACATTTATATAATCGGGAAAAAAGATTTTCTTCTTGAAGACGGCGGTCCTTATGAAATAGTAAAAAAAGATTATGTAGATGAGCATAACTCAGACTTATCCGGTATTTTAAAAAATAAATTAGGCATAGATACTTCCAACGGCAACAATATTGTTCCTTTAAGAAAAACGACTTATGAAAAACTTATTCCCGTATCTAAATTGTCAGACATTTCTCTCACAGTTGTCAATTCAAACGGAAACCGCCAGGACATTAAAAGCGGTTCATTCCTGCTTATAAAAAAGACTGATGAAAAAGGCAATGTTACAAAATTTCATATCGTCAACAGTGATCCTTCAAGCTTGAAACCTATTAATTATACAGAGGTTGAGGCGACTCCTGTTGACGTTGTGACGGTTGCCGGAAACCAAAAAAATATAGCCGATGAATCCGAACTTTTGGACAGTTATCCGCCGCATGCGACTATAACGCAAAAAATACTGTCAGGTTTAATATTAAGAGCGGACAAAATATTTAAAAACAAAGGAATGAAACTGCCTGTTTTTACTTTTATAAAAAAAGCCCCTCTCTTCGGATACAAAATACCCGCGATAAACACTAAAAAAGATGCGGAAAGTTTTTTCAATTCTCTCCCTAAAGGCATAAGTTCAAGCATAGGGTCCGTGGATAACGCGTTATATATGTCATTTTTGCATGATGACTTCGGAAAAACAGACATAGAAAACTATAAATTTATAAAAGACGGAAAACACGTCGGATATGAAGAATTGGCAGTATTTTCAGGCAAAGACGAACAATGGTTAAGAGACTCTATTTCCGGAGCTAAGGAATTTATTAACAGCAATGATATATATGACGAAAAAACCAAAAACCAATTCGCAAAACAATATAAAGAATTAATAGATTTAGGAGTCCTTTTTCAATTCTTTATAGATTCCGGAAGTGTTATTGCGTTACAAACGGACGCAAAAGACAGACCGGATTTCTATATAATCGGAAAAATCGATTATGACACCGCATACGGCGGAGACGCCGGCAATATCAGTATTAATGAAGTTAATACCGATAACAGAAGCGCCGCTAATGTTTCTCTGCAAGACGCATTGCAAAAAGCATTTAATATTAAAAAAATATTAGATTCTCAAGATATGTCGGCGCCGGTAATTGTCGGGTTAAAGAAAAATATTACCGTAACCGCGCTTCGTGCAAGCGATTTAGGACTTAATATTCAAAGTGAAACCGCGGCAGGAGTCCAGACTAATTTAAACGGCGCTTTTATAGTCATAGATAAAAAATTCAATTGGTATGCCGTTAATGCCGAAGACGGAGAGCTCAGACCCGTACAATACAAACGTCCTGAAGCAGAAACCATTGAACAGAAAGTAAGTAAAACTTTATTCGGTTATGATACGGAAACGGCTAATAAAATTCTTAATGAAATAATATTAAATCATAATTTTACTTTTCCTCATTACAACTCTTTGTCAGTTGACTCTATGATTGCCGCGCCAAATGCCGGTCTTCCGGGAAATATTACCGTAAATAAGGGACTGGACGGCAGTATTTCAATGATATTTACACCTTCCAAAGGTAAATCTGATCCGGGAAATAAGCTGGCTATCGCGCATTCCGGACTTATAGAATACGGAGATAACAGAGACAGAATTTCGACTATTGATGACGCAAATAAAGTTTCGGATTATCTTAAAAACCTATTGGCTGTTATGATGAAAGAAGGCGCGTACCGCCTGTGGAAAAAAGGCGAATACTCCCCTTCGGTTGAAGATAAAAAATATTTTGAACAGCTGGAATCGGATGCAAAAGCAATCTACGAATCAAAAAAAGCCAGAATTGAAGAACTGAGCGGACTTATATCAAATATAAACCCGGACAGCCTTGAAGGCAATCTTAGGCAAAAATATGATGAAGCCCGTATGTTTTATAATAATGCTCAAAAACAACTTCTAGAATATTATAAAGAGCCGTCAGCGCCTGCTTTTGAAGAACTTATGACGGTTAAATTATCAGAAAATGACGTTCACACAAAGATTGACAGTTTGGAAAATCATATTAAACAATTAAAAACTATACTTATTGAAAAAGCGCAACAGCAAGCCAAATCAATTACTGAACAAAAAACAGGAAAACAATTTGACAAAGCTAAATCCGACGGAGTTTTCGGCACAATATTTTTGGCGGAATTTGAAAAATTGCTTATCGAAACAGGTTTATCGAAAGAAATATTGGAAAAAACATTAAAAGAAGTATCGGCAAAAACCGTTCATAGAACTTTTATAATGATTAAACCTGACGGATATGCGTACGAGGACGAAGTTTTAGCCGAGCTGCAAAGCAAGGGATTTAAAATAGTAAAACAAAACGAAGTTACCGCGACTCGTGATTTGTTTAAAGAACATTATGAAGAGCACAAAGGGAAACCTTTCTTAGAAGGTCTTATCTCTTATATGATGGGAGAACTTAACAAAAGAGAAGGCGAAAATTTACATGTTTATATTTTAGAAGGCACAAATGCGATTAACGCAGTACGGGAAGCGCTTGGTCCGACGGATTTTACAAAGGATGTGGAAAAGAAGACTATACGAGGCAAATATGCTACAAGAGATCAAAACACTGGCATAATAATGAACCTTGTCCATGCTTCGGATTTGCCTTCGGCTGTTTTAAAAGAATCCGGGTTATGGGGAGTCAATGCGGCAGAATATTTATCCGACTCATCCGCTATTGACTTGTCTAAAAAATCGCCTTCGGTTGGAAAAGTTGTTAAAACAATTATAACAGGCACTCTTATCTTAATAATGCTGTTATCTGCTACAGCGTGTAATATCACTAATAATAATGATCCGGCTTCAAATCCGACCTCAACGGAACAAACTTATAAAAAACAAAAAATGGCTTTTAAAGATTTTAGCGTGGATGAAAACGGGGCATTAACCGCGATCGACGAAAATGGAAACAGAGTAATATATGTCGCAAAAGGCATTGCCTGGAATGTTCCTAACGACCATAATGGCAATATTTTTGAATTTTATGAGTATTACAAAAAAGGACTTATCGAAAACTTAAACGAACTCGGCATCAACTCTATAAGGACATATCGTCTTCCTATTGCTTATGACGGAACAACTCCCGACTGGGAAAAAACAACTGAGATGTTAAAAGCTTTTAAAGACGCAAAAATCAGCATATCAATAGGTATGAGTGATAGAGATTTTGGTTATAACGGACTCTTGCGGGAATTTATACAAAAATTTGACAGCAAAACAAACCCTGAAAATAATTTAGGCGTTGTCGCAATGTATTTGATAGGCAATGAATTTAATTACCACTTTACAGATACTGCCGGAGGACTTCCCGGAAAATGGTTTTCCAGAAATGAGTGGCTTACATATTTAGAAGACGGCGTCGGTATAGTACGCAGTTTATCATCGACTCCTGTCGGAACTGTTCACGGGGAAGTTCCTTCCGAAGAAGATGCTCAAAAATATGCAGAATTAGAACTTGACGCGGTTTTGCTGAACGTTTATAGACATGGAAGCGATTATAGCGCAATAGAACAAACGAAAAATATTTTTGCGAGAATCGGCGGTAAGATGCCACATATTGGTTTTGGAGAAATCGGCGGAGACCCGAATAATACAGGACTCGCTGAAAGTCATGCTGATATTATTAAGAATCATCCCGAGACAAGCTATTACTATTTTGCGTTAATGCATAAAGATGAGCCAGAAGGAACTTACGGGCTTTTAGATAATAACGGCAATAAAACTCCGGCATTTGGAGTTTTTCAAGAAGTATTTTCTGAAATCCCCGATTCCTTGCCTTACAAATCATTAACATCAGATGCAACACTAGACAAATGGTACAGCAAACTTTTGATAAAACTGTTTGGAGAAAAAGGTTTAAGAATCGTTCAAGTTGCAATCGCGCCCATAGCTGAAAGAAACATTCTGAAAAATATTTTTGATTTGTGGGAGATTAATGAAAGCAAAGCATTATCCGAAAAGCAGAAGTTTTTTGAAGAACACTCAGGATATAATGAATCTACTGCTGCCCGTTATGAGGCAGGGTTTCAAAAGATTATGCAGTCTGCCGGAAAGGCTTATATGCGGTTTGACAGTATTAAATTTTTACAAAATATTGCAGTAAATATCACATTGATAATAAGTCATGCAGCCTGGAATGCAAAAAACAAAGACAGAGCGTTATCAACGGATACAGATGAAAAGATGAGAAGAAATGAAACAAAAAAAAACATAATTGACAGATTAAGTAAAAATCTTGACGTTATAAGTTTACTTATCGGAAATAACAATTTATTATCTTTGGAAGAAATTATAAAAAGTAATTTAACTGATTCCGAAAAAGAAATTTTAGGTTTGAATCGTTCGCTTCCAAATAGTGAAGAAGATTTTGAGATGGATTTTGAGAAAGCTATGGAAGCATTAAAAATACTTAACGAAATTAAGGAAGCGTTACAAAAACCGGGAAATGTAGAAAACATCAAAAAGTATTGGGAACAGCAGAAAAAAGAAAAATCCGATAAAATAAAAGAGTATCTAAAAGCGATGGATAAAGGCAGAAGTGAAAATGGAGGCTATCAAAAAGGCGCTTTGGTTGATTTGAGAAAAAACGGAAAAGAAGTTATTGTCGTAGGGGATCTGCATGCCAAAATTGATAATCTTAAAAATATATTGGAAACAAAGGACAGTTTCGGAGTAAGCAATAAAGAAAAAATAGAAAAAGGAGATGCCGTTTTAGTCTTTCTCGGAGACGCTGTCCACGATCAAAACAAAGAAAAAGCTGCTCAAATGCATACTTCTTTTGAAATAATGGATTTGATAATGGATTTGAAAATAAAATCTCCTAAAAATGTCTATTATATGCTCGGAAATCACGATATTGAAAAAGATATCGTAAAACATGTACCGCAGGCTATGTTTTACGATATGTTTTTAAAGGCGCTATTTGATGAAAGTACTATAAATGATTATTTCAATGCATTATATCAAAATGGTTTGGTTGCCCTGGGAGATAATTTTATAGCGGCGCATGCCGGTCCTATTGTTAAAGAAAAAAAGACTGAAAAGATGATGGATTATGAAATTGCGGAGTTCCTACAAGGATTAGACCATAATGATCCTATATTTATGCAAATAGTAAAAAATATTAAGATGGAAGGAGATTTTGAAGGTGCTTTACAAAGCTCTGAACTTATAAAAGAATACGTAAATGTCCATGTTGTTAAAAAACTCTCTGATGAAAAAAATCGAAAAATCATAGATAAAATTAAAAAATTAAATCCTGTGTATCAATTAATTTGGAACAGATACTCCGGAGATGCAGAGCTGGCATATACCGGTGAAGATGTGAATGCTTTTTTAAAGGCTTTTAATATGGATCCTGATAATGCCGCACTAATAGTAGGTCATAGTCCTGGTAATATAGACAATGGCGGCTGGCATAAAGAAGTATTTCCAAATCATCACATAGTAGTAGCCGAAAGAGAAAAATTTGGATTTTTACGAATATTATCTGAAGGAAAAAAAGAATTTATTGAAGTTGATAAAAATAATGAACAAATCGTAATAGAAAATGAAGTAAAGGCTGATGTAAAAGAAAATAATAAACAATTAGCTGCGCAATCAGGAAATAAAAGTAATTTAATAGATTTAGTTTTAAATGATCAATCTGTTGTTGCTTTTATTGTTGACGAAATGTATTTTGAAGCTGTTGATCATATCATGGATAAGAATTATCTTCCACATATGAGTAAAAATGAAATTGAGAAATTTGTAAAAGAAGAATTAAGGAACAGTAAAGAAGTACAAGATAGTCTGAAATTTTTAGATTGGGTTGCGGGAAAAGACAGAAAAGGCGGCGAAGGTAAAAAATATTATATATCGGAAGAAGAAAGCACTAATGATAATGGTCCAGAAAAATATTTCGGTTTTTTTAATGATATTGAAAAAATGCAGGAAGAAATAGGAAACAAACATGTTCAATTTGAAGTTCTTAATAGATTTCATTTTATAAATAGAGATATTGTTGAAATAAAATATAGTAATGGTCAAAGATTTTTATTTTATAGATCAGCTTATGGAACAGGGAGTAAAGATCAGGGTATCTGGTATCCTTTTGGCGGTATTACGGGAAGTGAAGGTTTTTTAGGAAACCATCCTAAATATTGGTTAATAAAAAGAAGCGGCATTGAGAATTTTTATGATTTGCCTGTTTTAAAAGAAACTTCTGAAAAACTTGCAGAACAAGAATCAAAAACTACAGAAAAAAATGCTAACAAACAAGTTGAAACAGCAACAGTTAAACCGGATAATACTAAAGCTCTTCTTGATGCTGTTGAAAAACTAAATGAAGGACATAGTAACTTAGGATATAATCCAGCTATGTCGATCTTTGTGAGTATTATAAAAGATATTCTTAGCTATTATAGTGATGATGAGAATAAAAATCAGACTAATCTAGAAAATTTTAGAAAACAACATGAGATAGAAGTAAAACATAATTTAGCAAAAGATACTGATTTCAATGATAGACTATCACTGCTACAAGAAGTAAAACAAAAATTAGATAAAATGGGAATTGATTTACAGTCGCTGTATAATGCTTATAGTCATATAGACGGTAAACGTATTAATTATGGAAATGAATTATATAGAGGAAAAACACCAGCAGAACAGCATGTGTTAGCTCAAGAAATGGCAGTTCAAGTTATTGATGATGTATATAAAGATTTCAATAAACAAGGTCAAACAATCTTAAATATAGCACAATTTATTGTTTCTCTCGAAGGATATTATGATACTAATGCTCTTATAGCCGTATTAGAAAAGGATCTTGAGAATAAAAATATTAATGCTAAATCTATTATCACTATGGAGCAATTAAACAAACTTGGAATAGATGCTAAGGTACTTCTTGATTATTTATATCAAAAGAGATTGACAGAAACAGGAGTTTTTAATGAAAAAGATGCTGCGCTGGAAGCAAGAGGCAGAGAGATTATTAGCAATTATTATAAAAACCATCCTGCTTTAACATCAGATACGACCTTAACAAAATGGTACAGCAGGCTGTTAATTAAGCTCTTCGGAGAAAAAGGTCTGAGAATCGTTCAAGTTGCAATCGCACCCATAGTTGAGAGAAGTATCCTGAAAAATATTTTTGATTTGTGGGAGATTGATGAAAGCAAAGCATTATCCGAAAAGCAGAAGTTTTTTGAAGAACATTCAGGATATAATGAATCTACTGCCGCCCATTATGAGGCAGGTTTTAAAAGAATTATGCAGTCTGCCGGAAAGGCTTATATGAGGTTTGACAGTATTAAATTTTTACAAAATATTGCAGTAAATATCGCCTTGATAATAAGCCATGCTAAATGGAATAAAGATTATGCACATATTGCGCTTACAACAGACAAAAAACAAGAACAATCAGCTAAGCTTCCCTATGATATTATATCCGAAACAACGGACTATCTGCAGACAGAATTAGACAACATAAAGGATGTATATTATGGATTTCTGTATACTCATTATTCAGACGCGGAAAATGAAAAAAATGAAGAAAGAAGAGTAGCTTTAAGGGAACAACTAAGGATAGCGTTTTTTAGGGATACGAAAGCTAAAATATCTGAGAAATATTATGACACATTGGCTTTTATATGGAATTTTCAACAAACAGTCGGTAAAAATTGGTTAGGCGAATGGCTGTTAAAGGATAATGCCGCAGACTTTTTTAACAGATTGGATACAATAGAAAAAAATATAAAAGTTAAGGATGTCTTTAGCAAAACTCCTAAAGTTTTATTATATATTTCGCGTTTTGGAAACATTGATATTAAAAAAATTAATAATAAATATATTGAACTCTTCCTTGATTTGGAACAACACGCAGACGTATTTTTGGGTTTTGGCAAGTATGCGGATAACGATATTTTGGAAAAACTTTATACTTTTAAGCAAAAGAACATTAAAATCACCCAAACTGTTTTTACTCTTGCTCTTTTAGGATTTGATTATGAACAAATAACCAAAATGGGCTATAGATCAATTGATGAAAAATCTCCGGACGGAACCATTAATAGCAAAGATTCTATTATTATTTTTAACAGTTTATCTAAAGAAAAACCCATAAACGCTATTTTAGGAGACGTATTTGTATCCGGCAGATTTCTTCCGATTGATACTGATAAGAAACTAATGGATTTTTCCAGATTAGACAATGGAAGGGTTGATGAAAATGTTATGAAAAAAGTGCGTAATAATTCTCTTGCAGTAATGGATTTCTATTCTTTTGTTGATTCTCGCATGAACAAAGATTTTTTTGACGGAAGAACTCTTGACGGATCAATGCTTTTGGGAATTGAAAAATTTGAAGGCAGGGAGAAAAATTTAGTGTATTCGCCCGGAAATTTTTGGCCGGAATATTTCAATATGTTTAATTGGCATGCTTTTGAAGAAGAATTCGGATACGATCCGCTCAAGTGGTCTTTGCCTTATTATCAGGAAGAATTTCCAAAAGTTATTGATAAAATCGAGAAAAGAGATATGGCAAAATACGGTTACGTTAGACCGTTTGTTTTTTTCTTGCCTTCAAAAAAACTTAAATATGAGAAAAATGCCTATGGCTACTCCGATAGTTTTACGGGAATAGAATTTAGATATTTTTTAGAACATCCTGAAAAAATGAAAAATGTAATTTTTGTAGTCGGAGCGTATGATTTTTTTGATATAGATTCTTCACTAGTATCTGTTTTTGACGGTCTGGGTATGAGTTTTTTATTTGAATTGCTTCAAGACTATAAAAAATATATAGATTATTCTTATAATGACTCCGCTATATCCAGCGATAAGTCCGCAGAAAGTCAATCAGCAAAAGGCTTTAACGAAATGCTTAACGAGTTTAAAGCAACTTTAGCTCTTACTTCCGAAATGAATGATATTTCGGTACGAAAAGCTGATACCAGAAAAGATTTTAATGCCGCTTACTCTTTACTTAGAAATCAATTTGGAGGATATGTATTTGAAAGCATAAGAAATGGGACAAATATGCGCAATAATTATAAAGGCAACGTCTGGGTTGCCGAAAAAGACGGCGTTGTTATATCGGCAATGCTGTTTAAAGACAACGAACTTAGATTTTTTGCGACAGATTCTCAACATAGAGGAAAAGGGGTGGGAGGAATTTTTCTTGACAAAGTAAGAGAAGAATTTAAAAAAGAAGACAAAAATCTGCATTTTCATACTAATGAGGATAGAGTTGCTTTTTATCAAAGACATGGTTATGAAGTTACACAGACAGTAGTGCAAGACGGAAGAAGCCGTTATTACATGGCAGACGCAGATACATTCGGCGCGCTTGATCTTTCTGAAAGCGACATGGTTGATACGGCAGTTTCGGACCAAACCATAGAAAACACAATCAAAGCCGCTATTAATGAAGTTAACAAACTCGTTGTCGGAAAACAAATATCAGAGCAGCAGGCGGTAAAATTTTTAGAATTCATAAATGTATATTTCAATATAAACGCAGTTACTCCGGCAACGGCAATTTTCATGGAAGATTCTGAAAAAGCAAATACTCTAAAAAACATTGAACTTGCCGGTGATACTGCTTTAATTTTAATTAACACTAAAAAATCCGAAGGCACTCCTACCGGATTAAAAGTTGACGGCAAACAGATTTATATGCAAAAAACAGGCAAACATGTTGTATTTTCCGCACAAGGCATTAAAACAGAAGATATAATAAATACATTGCAGGCAAGCGCCATACTAAGTAAGGCAGTGAAAGCTGTTACACAGCTCAAAGGCGAAAACGTAAGCGTTGATTCTATAGTTGTTGATACAATAAACAAAACCGGAAAAGAATTTAACGGAGATATGATAAAAGTAGGTTACGAAGACTTCCAAAATGCCGTAAAAAGCGACATTAATGAATATACAGCGTCTTTAAGAGAAGAAAAAAGGCTAGGACGCGCGGCACAGGCTGAACTGCAATTGATATCTTTGGTAAATTCAGATGAAAAACGCGTTGAAAATGTTATTAAAGACATTGTTAATCAAAATGAAATATCCGCAAAAAGGATTGTTGTGGAAGACAACGGTTACGCGTATAATACTTTACAAGATTTGCTTAAAAACAATAATAAAACCATGTCCGATTTACATAATTTAGGAATAGAGGTTTATATCGCCGGAAGCAGAAGCAACGCCGAATACGCTAAAGAAGGTTTTAGCGGAATTATAAAAGGCGACGCTTTATATGACAGATATACCGGCGAATTTATAAAAATAAGGCAGGCAAAAAACGCGGAAGATTTAAAAATCAGGTTTGACGGATATACAATGATAGAATTGGATACTCTTATAGGAATTTTTGATAACGCAAGAAATAAAATGGGAAATGCGTTTGAATGGCTGTCCGGATTTTTTAATATCAGTTTAGACGGCATTGGAATAAATGAAGCAATAAGAAGAGCGTATAATATGAATTTAGCTAATTTGCCTGAGGCAACAAGAATAATAGATGCTGAAGAAGCAATAAAGAAAATGTCTTTACCCATATTAACAAATCTGAATCTAAATATTACTGATGAAGCCAGAGAAGCTTATAAAAACGCCGTTATAGAAATGATATTGGCAGCCAGTTTTATAAAAAATAAAAAAGGCTTTGTATTGAAAGATGAAAAAATGATACGCACATTAGGCAAAATGCTTGTTTTGCGTGAAAAACTGGCTGCAAAAGCTTCAGACACGGAAATAAGTAAAATTGAAGATACTATTGATAAATTCCAAAGCTTATTAGGACAAAACAGCCTGAAAACCGAAGATATAATAAGGTTTACGGAATTAAATGAACTTACCGGACTTACGGAAGAAGATTTAAAAGGTATTGATGCAGCTAAAGCAAAAGAAAAGAAAGATAATGTCAACACTGTTATAGAGATGATAGACATTTACGGTTTTGCCGCCATTAAAGATTTAAAAGACAAGAAAGATCCTACTAAAGAATATACCATGTCAGGAATGAGAGCTATACTCACCGCAGCGTAAAAATTACATAATAGTAATAAAAAACCGCCGGAGAGTAAATCAACTCCGGCGGTTTTTTATTTTATGAAAAGAAACAATTAATCCAAATATTCCCTTAACGGTTTGCTTCTGGTAGGATGCCTGAGTTTTCTTATGGCTTTGGCTTCTATCTGACGGACTCTTTCTCTTGTCACGCCGAACTTTTTCCCAACTTCTTCCAAAGTACTGGGATAACCTACGCCTATGCCGTAACGCAAACTTATAATTTCCGCTTCTCTGGGCGTTAAAGTGTTTAAAACCTTTTCAAGTTCAAGCTGAAGCCTGTACTGCTGCGCTTTCGCGACAGGGCTCGGGCTATTTTGATCTTCTATAAAATCCTCTAAATGAGAATCTTCTTCTTCCCCTACGGGAGTAGCCAAAGATACCGGCTCCTGCATCATTTTCAATATTTTTCTTATTCTGTCCGTAGAAAGCTTCAAGCCTTTTGAATATTCTTCTATAGTAGGCTCTCTGCCTATATCCTGCTGGTATTTCTTTTTAACTTTAGTAAGTTTAGAAATCAGCTCTTTCATGTGAACCGGAATTCTTATTGTCCTTGCCTGATCCGCAATCGCGCGGTTTATAGACTGTCTTATCCACCAGGTAGCATAAGTTGAAAACTTAAATCCGCGTTTCCATTCGAATTTTTCGACGGCTTTTGAAAGTCCGAGATTTCCTTCCTGTATCAAATCGGAAAGTTCCAAATTACTTACGCCTACGTGTTTCTTGGCTATTGAAACAACTAAACGGAAATTCGCTTCTATGAGTTTCATTTTGTCTCTGTGTATAACTTCTTCAAGTTCTCTTATTTTTCTGTCGGTTTCTATCATTTCTTCAGGCGTTATAACAAAACCTTCTTTCAAATTAGCTTGTTTTACAAGAAGATTTTTTATGTATTCTATTTGCTCTTCCGATTCTTTCACAGGGCATCCGGTATGTTTTTTAAATTCAGCCGCGCTGATTTTTCCGGACTGGTAATTTTTGAAAAGCGTCTGGACTTTATTAAAAGGATTTCTGTATTTTCTTTCAAATCTTCTTAATTCATCTTTAATTTCGTTAAACTTTTGAGCGGTCGTTTTAATTTTGTTTATAAGTCTTTTTATTTTATCCTGGTTTAGATTGAGGCTCGTTATAAAATCAATTATTTCCGTGCGGAGTTCTTTAATTTTCTGCTGGTATTTTTCCCTGTCTTTTTGGGAAATAGATTTAAGCTTTAATTTTGCCTCATATGTATTTATGCTTCTTTCTACCTGGGTAATCTTTTGCACGGCTTTTTTTATTCTTACGCCCATACCTCTAAGCTGCGCGTCGGACTTGCGGCCTCTTGGCATAAGTTCTTTCGGAGTCATTTCCTGCTGGCTGATAAGCGTTTCCCAATTTCTGATTTCTTTAATTATAAGAGGAGATTCCAAAACTATAAATTTAAGTTTTTTCTCGTTTTCTCTTATATTTTTGGCAAGCTCTACTTCAACGGCGCGCTCAAGCAGAGGAACTTTCGCCATTTCGCTTAAATACATTCTCACCGGATTAATTTCTTCGTCTTCTGTCGCGATTTTAACGGACTGCTCGACGGCCTCGCCCGCGCTTTTTCTGGATTTTGCTTCTTTATTGTCAACGACCTTAATTCCTAAATCTTCCAAAGTCACAAAAAAACTGTCAATTTTTTCCGCGACCATAGACTGCTGGGGAATACTTTTGTTTATCTCGTCATAAGTCAGATATCCCTGCTCTTTACCTATGTCGATTAATCCCTGAAACAAATCTTTTTTTGCCATTTTATTTCTCCGAAAACTACAAAAATTTATTTAATGCAAAGCACTCAAGTGTCTTTGTCTGATATCCATTTTAAACGTGGATTCCCGACTAAAACTTTCGGGAATGACAGGATGGAGGTATTTTTATTTCTCCGAACCTTTTAACTTCTTATTTAGTCTGTTAAATTCTAATATTTCATCCTGCTTGGCTTTGCCCGCTTTTATAAGCTCCGTCAATTCTTTGCGTCTCGATTCAAGCCTGCTTTTTTCCACATCTTTAAGAACCGTCTTAAACGCTTCACCAATATTCTTATATTCAATCTGCTTCAATACCAGCGACGAAAACCACTCCGCTTCGTTTTTCGCCAGAGAATTCAAAATATCAGCGTCGTTTAAACCCGTAGCCGCAAGCCCGTAAACTTTAGCGCATTTTGAATCTTTAAAACAATCCGACGGAACCTTAGAAACATATTCTCTGTCCGTCAATATCAAATTCAGCAAGCTTTCTTCAAGCGACGGACTTCGTCCGCTTTCATTAATAACGTCAGCTGCCGCTGTTTTATTGTCGCTTCCGTAGCTTTTTAAATTTGACGCCTGCTTCTTTTTAAACTCTTTCCAGACGGTTTCTTCATTGAGATTAAAATTCTGCGATATTTTTTTAATCCATTCCCCGCGCACTATCGCATTAGAACTTTTCAAAACAAAATCTAAAAGCAAAAAAACTTTTTTCGCTTTCGCTTCGGAAGTATTTCCTTTAACCAAAGATGAAACCCTTTTAATCATAAAACTTTCGGCAGTTTCCGATGTGTCTTCCAAGAGCTTAAGAAATTTATCTTTTCCGTGTTTGTTAAGATATTCATCGGCATCTGTATCTTCAGGCAAAGTCGACACCGAGCATTCAACCGAATCTTCTATCAAAATTTCCAAAGCTCTTTGTGTTGCCGTTCTGCCTGCTTCATCCGAATCAAAAAGAAGTTTTACCGAATCGGCATATCTTGCTATAAGCTTAGCGTGGTTATGCGTAAAAGCCGTTCCAAGAGACGCTACCGCGCCGGTTATCCCGAATTGCTGCGGAATAACAACATCCACATAACCTTCAAGAACTATAATTTTTCTTTCTTTTCTAAGCTCCGGCAATGTCTGAAACAATCCGTAAAGATTGAAAGATTTTGAATAAACCGCCGTTTCCGGAGTATTCAAATATTTCGGCTGCTGCTCCGTTAAAGTTCTTCCGCCGAAAGCGACAACTCTTCCCTGAACGTCAAAAATCGGAAACACAAGCCTTTCCGACATATATTCGTAAAAAGTTCCTCTTTCCGTTTTGGTTATAATACCCGCTTTAGAAAGTATTTCAGTCGTATAGCCTTTTTTCAACGCGGACTGCAAAAGCTGGTTTTTAGGAGCATATCCCAATTGAAACTTTCTAATTGTTTCCGCGGTAATACCGCGTTTTGAAAGATATTCTCTAGCATTTTTGGCGCTTTCGCTTTCCAAAAGATGCCTGTGATAAAACTTTGCCGCGCTTTCTAAAATTTCAAACAGCTTTGCTTTTTCGGAAACTTTTACAACGTCTTCTTTTGTTTCCTGAATTTCTATTCCCGCTTTTTTTGCGAGTTTTTTTACGGACTCGATCCAGGAAAGATTGTCCATCATCATAACAAACTTAAAAACATCGCCGGCAGCGCTGCACCCGAAACATTTGAATATTCCCTTTTCGGGGCTAATCATAAAAGACGGCGTTTTTTCATTATGAAAAGGACAGCAGGCCTGCCAATTTCTGCCTGCCCTTTTTAAATTGGGCAAATACTCTCTGACAACGGATTCTATATTATTCGAGAGTCTGACCCTTTCAATTATATCGTCAGAAATAGCCATAGTTTAAAACCAGTTTGAAGAGTTGAGAGTGAAGAGTGAAGTTAACAAAAATAACCAAAACTTCACCTTCTCTTGATAATATGACTCTCGCCCTTCTATTTTCTACTTCATGTTTTTTACAACTATCTCAACTCTACACTCTTCAATCTTCACTCTGCCGTTCTGCGGAATCTTCTAAATCCCGAGGCTTCTATAAAATCAAGTTTGCCGTGTGCTTTTTCAAGTTTGTCTAAAAGCAAATTCAAACCCAAATTGTCGGAAGCGATATGCCCCGCTAAAACAACATTAAGATTATATTTTTCAGCTTCTTTAACTGCATTCTTGCTTAAATGCATACAAATCAATGTGCCGATTCCTGCGGCAGAAAGTTTTTCAAAAACTTCCACGGGACCTTCCGTTCCGCCTGTCATATCCACAAAAACTTTTCCGCATCTTGAATCATCGCTTCCCAGTAAAATAACCGGAGGAATCGCGACGTCAGCCGAATGTTTATATTCGGGCTGTTTATTTAAAAACGCGGTTATGTCCTTTAAATATCTGGGACTTAACGCGTCTATTTCTCTCTGTAAAAACGATGCGACGTGATTGTCCGCGACTGTATGAGCCGTCATAAGATTTACGTCTAAAAGTTTTGCCGCGTCAAAAACTCTCTCGTTGTTCTGGGGCATTACGCTCCTGTGAACTTCTTTTATGCGCGGCGAAAGAAGTTTTTCGCTTATGTTAATCGGAATTCCCATTTTATTCAAAATATCCGACTGCATAGCTAAAACATTGTGAAACGTAGCGTAAGCGTAACCTTCGGGGTGGTGGGCTATAACTAAATCTATTTTTTTTCCGGAATTTATAAGCTGCTTGGCAAGCAGAATTTCGGGAGTTTCGATATCTATGCCGACCATAACTGTTTTAACTTCCGTTTCTTTGTCGCCGTTTAAAATTCTGGAATCATAATACGGATTTTCAAGGCTTTCAATATCGAATTTTTCTTTTTTCTCTTTAGAAAGCGCGTCGTAATCCTGTTTGCGTTTCAAAAGATCAAGATCAACTTCGTTTATTCCTCTCGGATCTTCTTTTATGCCTTCTCTGACAAACAAATCCTGTATCTGCTTAAGTTTCATAATCCCCCCGAAATGAAAAGAAAACAACGGAGAGTCGTTGATATTAGCGACTCTCCCTCGTTATTTATCTATGTTTTACTTTCCCCATCTGTTGTCTTTAAGCATTTTACGGCGGATTTTTCTCTTAGCTTCGGCAAGTTTTTCTTTTTTCAAAACGCTCGGAGCTTTATAGTACTCGCGTTTTTTTATTTCCTGCATAATTCCGTTTCTTTCGCATTCTCTCTTAAAACGTCTTATCGCTTCTTCAATAGATTCACCTTCGCGAACTTTTACATTAACCAATTTAAACACCGCCTTTCTTCTAAAAGAATTTTTACGACAACTATATTTTATCCCGGAGGCCAGCCGAAAACTCTTCCGGCAAGCAGATGATAGTGTATATGAAATACCGTCTGTCCCGCGTCGGCTCCGCAATTATTTACAATTCTGAAACCGTTTTTTGCTTCGGGAAACTGCCTGGCAATTTCTGAAGCAACAAACTGAATGTGCCCCAAAACATTTTCATCCGATAACGAAACATCACACAAAGCGCCAATATGCTTTTTAGGAATAATGATTATATGAAGCGGCGCCTGCGGATTTATGTCTCTAAATGCAAAAACCTTCTCGTCTTCATAAACTTTCTGAGAAGGGATTGCGCCTTTAGCTATTTTACAAAAAAGACAATTATCCGACATTTCCCTGCCTTTTACAAAACGTATTGAAAATTATACAAGATTTTGAAAAAAAATACAATACCGATTTATAGTTTGCAAACCAATTCTTTAAAAATTCTGCCTCTTTGTTCAAAATTATCAAACTGGTCAAAAGAAGCGCAGGCAGGAGAAAGCAAAACTATATCGCCGCTTTTTACCGTGGCTAAGGCTTTATTTACGGCATTATTTATATTTTGGCAATCATAAAAAGCGGCAGAGCCGCCCAAGTCTTTTTTTATTTTTTCTGAAGCGGAACCTATTAGAAAAACGGCTTTTACCCTTTCTTTTAAAAGGTTTTTCAAAGGCTTGTATGATGAACCTTTATCAAGTCCGCCCATTATAAGCAAAATATTTTTGCCAAAAGACTCTAAAGCGACTCTTGTGGAATCAACATTAGTGGATTTCGAATCATTATAAAAATCCGCTCCTTTGACCTTTTTAACAAATTCTATGCGGTGTTCAACGCCTTTATAATTCGATATGACTTTTTCAATTACCGCGGGTTTGACTCCGGCGCAATAAGACGCCGCGATTGCCGCCATAATATTTTCAATATTATGCATACCGACTATATTTACTTTCGGCTTTAATATAACTTTCTTTTTTCCTAAAGCGATGACAAAAGAACCGTTGTCATAATAAACGCCTTTTTTTAGTTTGTTTTTGCTGAAAAATATAACCTTAGCGGAAGTTTTTGAAGCTATTTTTCTGCAGATTTTATCATCGGCATTAATTACGGCATAATCTTTGGATTTCTGGTTTATAAAAATATTTTCTTTCGCTTTTATGTACTTCGCCATCGTTTTGTGGTGTTCGAGATGATCGGGCGTAATATTTAAAAGAACCGAAATATCGGGTCTAAACTCCGGCATATCTTCAAGCTGATAACTTGAAAGCTCCATGGTTATATATGTGTTTTTTGTGGTTTTTAAAGATTTATCGGCAAGAGGAAAGCCTATATTTCCGGCGACTATGGAATCTTTATGAGCGGCTTTTATAATTTTGGAAGTTAAATCGGTAACCGTTGTTTTTCCGTTTGTTCCGGTTATGGCGATTATTTTTTTATACTTGGAATTATTTAAAGAAAACTCAAGTTCGCTTATTACTTTGATTTTTCTTTTTTTTGCTTTTTTTAAAATAGGAATGTCCGAATGAATGCCGGGGCTTTTAATTATTATGCCGGAATCTAAAATTTTGTCCGTATGTCCGCCAAATTCGGTTTTTACTTTCTTATTAAGTCCGGCTATTTCCCTTTTTTTACCGCTGTCGCTTGCGAAAACGTCATAACCCAATTTAACGGCAAGATTTGCCGCCGCAACACCACTTTTACCGAGACCCAAAACGCCTATTTTTTTTGACATTTAAAATCCTTAAAAAAATAACAAAGTACCTATACAAAGTTGTCATCTCCGAAAGTAGTAATCGGAGATCCATTGTTGCTCACATACCTCGTCGGCTTCGCCGACACTCCTTTATCTTAAAGGAGAATAAAAACTAAATATAAAACGGATTCCCGATAAAAAATTTCGGGAATGACAGACAAAAACAACTGCGCTGGATACTTCGGCAACAATACCGCCTCAGTATGACAAATACGGACTTATCACCTCAATTTGAGGGATGCGAAAGACAGTATCGCAAGAATTATGCCTATAATCCAAAATCTTATGGTTACTTTAGTTTCTGAAATGCCGAGCATTTCGTAATGGTGGTGAAGCGGCGCCATTTTAAATATTCTTTTTTTCGTTTTTTTGTAGTAAGAAACCTGAAGCAGCACCGACATTGCTTCGGCTACAAAAACTCCGCCCAAAATAACAAGTATCAGTTCCTGTTTTATAAAAACCGCGCTCATACCTAAAACTCCGCCCAAAAACAAGCTTCCTGTATCACCCATAAAAACTTCCGCCGGATGCGCGTTATACCACAGAAAACCTAACCCCGAACCTACAACAGCAAACAGAAAAACAGCTATTTCTCCGGAGCCCTGAACCGGAACAATCTTTAAATAATTCGCTATTTGGAAATGTCCCGCAAAATACGCAAACAAAGCCAAAGAAAAAGCCGCTATAACTATATTTCCTATGGCAAGCCCGTCCAATCCGTCCGTTAAGTTTACTGCATTAGAACTGCCGACAACCACAATTATCGTAAACACTATGTAAAAAAACGATAAATTTATAAAAAAACCTTTTAAATACGGAATATTTACAAGAGTCGCAAACTCGGGATTTGACGGAAACACGCTTAAATAAGCGGCAAGGGACGCTGCAAAAACAGTCTGCCCGAATAATTTCGCGCCGGCTGAAAGCCCTTTTGAATTCTTTTTTGTAAGTTTAAGATAATCATCCCAAAAGCCTAAACATCCGAGCCACAAAGTACCGCTTAAAAGCCATATAATAAACCTGCTGTCAAGCCTTGCCCAAAGCAGGCATGAAACAACTATCGACAGCATTATAATCAAACCGCCCATCGTGGGCGTGCCGGTTTTGCATTGATGCGATGAAGGCCCGTCCGTTCTGACAGTCTGTCCGATTTTTAATTCTTTAAGTTTTCTTATTATCCTGGGACCAAGAAGAAAGCATATAAGCAGGCTGGTAAGCACGGCGCCGCCCGCTCTGAAAGTTATATACTGAAAAACATTAAGAGGCGTAAAAATTTCGCTTAACGGATAAAGCAGATGATATAACATTATTTTTTCCTTTTCTCAAGCTGGACAAAAAAGTTTTTACAGACTTCGTCTAAATTCATGCTGCGCGAAGCTTTAAATAAAAATACTGATTTTTTGCCCGCATTAGTCTGCTCAAGAATTTTGAATAACGCATTCGCGTCTTTGGCGTGATAAACCGGAGTTTTGCTTATCGCTTCTTTTGTATAGGCAGTCATATCTCCCATAAGATATACCGACTTTATTCTCTGCGAATTTATAAAATTGCCGAGTTCAAAATGATATTCGTCGGAATTTGGACCAAGCTCAAGCATATCTCCCAAAACAAGATTTATATCGCTGTCTATATAAGCGTCGCAAACGCCCTGAATTGCTTCTCTTACCGACGACGGGTTTGCGTTGTAAGCGTCGTTTATTAAAGTTATGCCGGATTGCGTGGCAAAAGTTTCCATTCTCATAGCAGGCGGAGTAAAAGATTCTATTCCTGCTTTTACGTCGTCCATATTATAACCGAGTCCCAAAGCAGCGCTGGACGCGGCTAAAGCGTTTAATATGTTAAACTTCCCTTTTACAGGCAGCATAATTTCAACGGATGCGGTTCCGTAGTTAAGCGTAAATCTGGGTTTATCCGACCAGAGAGTTACATTGTTGGCATAAACGTCTGCTCCGCCGTAAAGCGCGAAAGTCATAACATTCGGATACATTTTATGCGGAATTTTTTTTAATATTTCATCGTCATTGTTTATGACTACAAAACCGTCTTCGGACACGCTGTCAAACAAGTCGCGCTTTTCTCTGAACACCCCTTGCGGAGACCCGAAAGTTTCAAGATGAGAAAAACCTATATTTGTTACTATCGCAACATCGGGCTGTAAAATATCGGCCAAAATTTTTATTTCTCCGAAAAGCGAAGTCCCTGCTTCAAAAACGCCGTATTTTGTTTCAGAGTCAAGCTCAAAAAGCGAAAGAGGAAGACCTATTCTGTTATTAAAATTTCCTTTATTGGAAACTGTTTTGTTTTTGGTTCTTAAAATCGAGGCAAGCATTTCTTTAGTGGTAGTTTTTCCGTTTGAACCGGTAATGCCGATAACTTTTAAATCTTTAAATCTTTCTCTGTAAGCTTTTGCGAATTCCCCGAGAGCGACAAGAGTATCTTCGACTTTAATTATGGAGGAAAAATTCGGAAAAGGCTTTGCAAAATCAACTTCTTCCCTGGAATAAATTATAGCGTCGGCGCCGCGCTCAATAGCTTCTTTTATAAAATCGTGACCGTCATAATTTCTGCCTTTTATGGCAAAAAAAACCTGTCCTTTTCTGACAGTTCTGGAATCGATAGTAATGTTTTTAACCAAAAGGTTAGGATCGCCTATAAGGAATTTCCCTTTAACTATCTTGATCAAATCTTTAAGATATACCGCTTCCATCAGAAATCAAACTCCTTTTGTTCAATCTGCTTGGGACAATCTCTTTGCTTTTCTTTTAAAGAAATATATTTTTGAGCGACTTCAATATCGTTAAAATGGTATTTCTCATGACCTATAATCTGGTAAGTTTCGTGACCTTTTCCGGCAAGTAAAATTATATCGCCTTTCTCTGCCATCATCACGGCTTCTTTTATCGCGTTATCACGGTCTTCCGCCACTTTATAATTTCTTTTTTCCGCTCTTTTAATGCCGACTTCTATGTCTAAAATTATCTGTTTCGGGTCTTCCGTTCGCGGATTATCGGAAGTTATAAAAACAAAATCGCTCATTTCCGCAGCAGTTTTACCCATCAAAGGTCTTTTTGTACGGTCCCTGTCTCCGCCGCACCCAAAAACAGTTATAAGCCTATTATGCGGTAAATCCTTTAAAGCCGAAAGAACATTTTTCAAAGCGTCATCAGTGTGAGCATAATCGACTATTACTTCAAATTCCGAATTTTTAGAATCAACTCTTTCAAGTCTGCCGGGAGCCTGCGAAGAAGCATTCAATCCTTCAACCGCGTCTTTAAAATCTTTTCCCAGACAAATAACGCAGCCCAAAGCCGTAAGCGCGTTATAAACGTTGTGAAGCCCTATATGCTTTATGCTTACTTTTTCTTTTTGGTTTTTATATACAACGTCAAAATTTGTCCCGCCGCTTTCTATGGAAACATTTTCGGCTTTAAAATCCGACTCTTTTTTTACAGAATACAATTTTATTTCGGCTTCAAGAGGAATTTTTGATAATTTCAAGCCGTAAGCATCATCAGCGTTAATTATAGCAAACTTTTCAAACCTTTTTGACGCCTTTTTCAAACCCTTAAAAAGCATTGATTTTGCTTCAAAATAGCTTTCAAAATCTTTATGAAAATCCAAATGGTCTCTTGTAAGATTCGTAAACGCAGCAATATCAAATTCTATTCCGAAAACCCTGCCAATACTCAACGCGTGCGATGAAACTTCCATGGCAAGATACTTAACTCCCCCATCACGCATCTCTCTCATCATTTTATACAAATCCAAAGACTGCGGCGTAGTATTTTCAGCTTCAATAGTTTTTCCGGCATATCTGTAGCTTACCGTGCCTATAACTCCGCAAGGCTCATTCATTCGCGCAAGTATGCTTTCAATCATATAAGTTATGGTAGTTTTACCGTTTGTGCCGGTAATACCGATAATTTTCAATTCTCTGTCGGGATAATTATAAAACTTCGCAGAAAACAAAGACATATAATGAAAAATATCTTTGACAACAATCTGGGTTACAGGAATTTTTGCATCAAAAGTGTCCGAAACTACCGCAATCGCTCCGTTTTTTACCGCGTCCGAAATATATTTTTTGCCGTCAACAGTATGTCCGGGAAGCGCGAAAAACAAATAGTCTTTGCCGATTTTTCTTGAATCGTAGGCTATTTGCGCAATTTCGATTTCATCGTTGCCGTAAACGACTTCGTTGTCTAATGGTAATATATCTTTAAGTTTCATTTTAACCTTTTTGTCATTGCGAGGAAATGCGAAGCATTGACGCGGCAATCCATTTTACCGCCAACTTGGATTGCTTCTTCCCTTCGGTCATCGCAATGACAGACTTATTATTTAATGTTATATCAAATCCGCGGGCATTATTTCTATACTTATCTGCGTGCCGGCGGAAGATTTATACGCACTGACAAAGCCTGACAATTTCACAATATTTTCCCTGACGCCTTTTATTATTATATGTTTTCTGTAAGTATTATGCATTTTTGATATGTAAGCGGACGCCGGCCCCATAAGCTTAAGCGGCAGTTCATAGCTTTTAATAATTCCGTCAAGATAAGTAAATAATTTCTCGGAATCCTGCGACGCTTTTTCTTCATTTTTGTTTCTTACGGCAATTTTAGCAATATCGCAATACGGAGGATACATCAATTGCTTTCTCAAACCTGCTTCTTCTTTATAAAAAGACATATAATCGTATTTTTGCGCGTGCATAATGGCGTAATGTTCCGGATGAGAAGTCTGAATAATCACATTTCCGCAAATTTCGCCTCTGCCGCAGCGTCCTGCAACCTGGGTAATAAGCTGAAAAGTTCTTTCCGCTGATTTAAAATCAGGCAAATATAAAGATGTGTCTGCGTCAATAACGCATACAAGAGTAACTTTAGGAAAATCAAACCCTTTGGCAATCATTTGCGTACCGAGCAAAATATCATATTCGCCGCTTTTTATTCCGTCATAAGCTTTTTTATAATTTTCAGCAAAAGACGCTGTGTCGCCGTCAAGCCTGAAAAGATTTGCTTTCGGAAACATTCCTTTAATTTCGCCTTCCGCTCTTTGCGTTCCCGATCCGAAAACAGCTATTTCTTTCGTTCCGCAAGTAGAACACGTCACAGGCAGCTTTTTGCCGTGCCCGCAATAATGGCATTTTACGATATCGGGATTTCTGTGATATACCATAGAAATAGAACAATTTGGACATTGATAGACATTTCCGCATTTACGGCACATTATAGACGGAGAATACCCCCTGCGGTTTAGAAAAATTATTATCTGTTCTTTTTTCGCGAGAGTTTGTGAAATCGCGTCTATTGTTTCAGGCAAAAAAAGGCTTCTGCCGAAAATTTTATTTTTTAAAGATAAAACTTTAAATTCGGGAAAACTTTTCCCGTCAATTCTTTCCGGAAGTTCTATAAGTTCCGCATTGTTTTCCAAAGCATTTTTAAAACTTTCCAAAGACGGGGTAGCAGAACCCATAATAACCGCCGCTTTATGATATAAAGCTCTCTGCCAGGCTATTTCTCTTGCGTCATAAGACGGCTTTTGTTCCTGCTTATATGTGTGTTCGTGCTCTTCATCTATAATTATTACGCCTAAATTTTCAAAAGGAGCAAAAATCGCGGAACGCGCGCCAAGCATAACTTTTATTTCACCGCTTTTCGCTTTTAAAAAAAGTTTGTATTTTTCTATATCGCTTATTCCGCTGTGCCAAAGACCGACATTTTCTTCTCCGAACCTTTTTACGACTATCTCCACAAACTGTGCTGTTAAAGAAATTTCAGGTATAAGAAAAATCGCGCTTTTATTAAGGCTTATAGCTTTTTCTATGCAATTTAAATAAACTTCTGTTTTTCCCGAAGCTGTAACGCCGTGAATAAGAAATGTTTTCGGAATATTATTTTCTATGGATTGGTTTATTGAATTTACGGCATATTGCTGGCGAGCGTTTAATATCAAACGCTCATTATGAACAGGCAGCTTATTTTCGTTCTGTAATTCGTAATTCGTAATTCGTAATTTTTTGTTCTGTCTTTTCGGCTGTTTCATTGAAGGAGGTATTACTGCGGAAAGAGCTTCTCCAAAAGAACATACATAATTTTCAGATATATATTTCGCGAGAATCAAAGATTCCTGATTTATTACGGGCTGAGAATCTATAACATCATTTATACTTTTTAATTTAAAAGATTCGTCATTACTTTCAGTAACAGATAAGGCATAGGCAGTTAAAGCACGTTGTCCGAACTGGACTTTTACTCTTTTTCCGACAATATCTTCAGCGCCGGAGTTTTCGGGAGGCAGGTAAGAAAATATTTTATTTAGCGGAACGGGAACAGCAACCTCTAAGACTTTCATATTACGCCTGTTTTCATATAATTCAAAACTTTTTTCATATCATCCCATACGTCTTTTTTTAAACCGGGATTATGCAAAAGTGCTGCAGGATGATACGTAGGCATAACCTTTATACCGTTATATTCTCTGAATTTTCCTCTTACTAAACTTATGGATTCTTCTGTTTTCAAAAGTCCTTTTGTTGACGAATCGCCCAAAGTTACAATTATCTTAGGCTGTACAATTTCAATTTGCTTATCAAGATAAGGTTTACAGGCTTCCATTTCCTCGGGAGTCGGCTTTCTGTCGTTTTTACGCTGTTCAGGATTTGACGGATCTTTCATAGGGTGGCATTTGACGATATTTGCTATATAAACGTCTTCGCGCTTAAATGACGTCCCGCCGATTTTCGCGTACTCATCGCTCATAGCGTCTATAATTTTAGTCAGCTGCTGCCCTGCCCTGCCTATAAACGGCCGCCCTTCGTGGTCTTCATCAAAACCGGGACCTTCTCCGACAAACATAAGTTCGGCGTTAGGTGCGCCTTCGCCAAAAACACAGTTCAAGCGGCTTGCGCCTAAAGGGCATTTTCTGCATTTCGAAGTTTTTTCCCTCAATGACTGCAAAACATCTTTAGGAGATTTTTGTTTTTCTGAAATAATCGCGGGCTTTACAATATCTTCTTTTTTCGCGGTTTCGGAAACAGAAATTTTGCGCATTTCGTCCTCATCCCAATTTGTATATTCTTCAAGCGTTCTTTTTGCCAGTTTTAATATGTCCAAATATTCTGATTGTTTCATCGATAATTTTTCCCGCCGCTGTATTTTTTGAAACTTGATTTAACGAGTTGACGGCAAAACCACCCTGGATTGCCGCGTCGCTACCATTCCTCGCAATGACAGATGGAACTGAAATTAAATGCACCGTCGTTTTATTTGAGCCCAAACTTTGCCTGCCGTTTGCTACTACCAAATCCAGATTTTTATTTTTTAATTTTTTTACGGCATTCGGGATTAAATCATGCGTTTCAAGCGCAAAACCTGCTACAACCTGCTTCTTCTTATTTTTACCGCAATAGGCAATAATGTCAGGATTTTTAATAAGTTTTATAACAGGAAGCGCTGCTTCCTTTTTTATTTTATGATTTTTGTAAGTTTCAGGCCTGAAATCCGCCACTGCGGCGACGCCTATAACAATGTCCGCTTTGTCTAAATTTTCTTTAACCGCTTTAAACATATCCAAAGCGCTTGTAACTTTTATTATTTTTGCTTCCACGGGAGGTTTTACTTCATAACCGCCGGTTATAAAAATGACTTTATGATTTTTCTTTAAAGCGCGGCGGGCAAGTTCCGCTCCCATTTTTCCCGAAGAATCGTTAGATATAAAACGCACGGGATCAATGTATTCTTTCGTATGTCCTGAAGTTATCAAAAAAGTTAAAGGCATATTTTAAAATAATTCCTTTACTATTTCCGCAACTATCGTTTCAACGCTCGCAAGCCTGCCGTCGCCGACATCGCCGCAGGCAAGTTCGCCGGATTCCGGATTAACAAATTTATATCCGTAACCTTTTAAAACGTTTATATTATTTTGAGTAGCTTTATGGCTTAACATATTGCTGTTCATTGACGGACAAATCATTATTTTTGCTTTTGAAGCAAGCACGGAACAAGTAAGCAAATCGTCGGCTCTGCCTGCCGCCAGCCTTGAAATAATATCAGCCGTAGCGGGAACAACCGCTATAATGTCCGCTTTTTTCGCAAGCGATATATGGTCTATTTCCCAATTTTCAGCTTCGCCGAACATTTTCGTATGAACCTTATTTTTAGACAAAGTTTGCAAAGTAAGCGCAGTTATAAACTCCGCGCCGTTTTTTGTAAGAACGCACTCGACGTTAGCGTCAAGTTTCACAAGCGCTCTTATTATGTCGCAGCTTTTATACGCGGCAATGCCTCCGCAAACGCCTAAAACAATGTTTTTGCCTTTTAAGCTTTTCATTATTTCTTCGCTTTTGCCTCTTCAGCTTCGGCTTTATTTTCTCTTGCTTTTATTTTTTTGCGCAGTTCTTCAATTTTTTCAGCTGTCGCTTCCCCGGTAACAACATCATCCAAAGATTTTTTTATAAGTTCGGCCTGCGTAAGTCTTCTATAATCTTCTTCATGTCTTTTTACTTCTATCCAGTCCAACGCGAGTTTTACCAAATCATATTTACCTAATTTTGATACCGATACTGCTTCCGACAACTGAGCGTCTGTTAATGCCATTTCTTTCTCCTATGTTTGTCACTCTGCGCATAGTCACAGGGTCTATAAATTTATAGATTCTGCGAGAGGCAGAGCCTCCGCAGAATGACATATTATTTTTTAATCTTATAATCTAACGACTTTATTATGGTCTGCGCTGCAGCGATTGCTTTGTCTAAAGTATCATTTATTACCAAATACTCATACTTAGGCAGCGATTTAAGCTCTTTTTTAGCGTTTTCAAGGCGTATTTTAATAGTTTCTTTGCTGTCTTTATTTCTTGAAGTAAGGCGTTTTTCCAAAGTTTTTAAATCGGGCGGCATTATAAAAATCATACAAGCCTGCGGATATTGTTTTTTTATCTTAAGTCCGCCCTGAACATCAATATCAAGCAATACATTTAAGCCTTTTTTAAGGGTTTTATTTAAAAAAGATTTTGGCGTACCGTAATAATTTCCGTGAACTTTAGCCCATTCAACAAATTCACCGCTTTTTATCATTTTTTTAAACTTCTTTTCATCAGCAAAAAAGTACTCCGAACCGTTCCGTTCGCCTTCTCTGGGCTTTCTGGTTGTATATGAAATGGAGTATATGGTATTTTTATCGTTTTCTATTATCGCATTGCACACGCTTGTTTTCCCTGCCCCGGAAGGAGCGGAAACAACTATAATATTACCCTGTCTGCCTGTTTTTTTCATAATACTATATTTTATTAAATACGGAAGACAAAAGCAAAAACAAATGTCCGCTGTTAAAATTTGTTATAATACCAAAAATAATTTTATGGAGAAAAAACATGATAACTGAAAATTTTAAAGTAAGATACAGTGAAGTTACCCCTGAAAACTTCGTTCCTGTATGGGTCCTGCAAAATTATGGGCAGCAGGCTGCCGGTATTGATGCGCAAAGCTTCAATTTGGGCTGGGAAGATCTTTCAAAAAGCAAAATAGCATGGATTTTGATGAAAATGAGTTTTAAAATTTTGTGTGACATTAAAGCAATGGACAATATAAAATTAAATACATGGCACGTTTTAAGCGATAAATTAAAAAGCCGCAGAGATTTTGTTTTTTTTGACGAAAACGGCAAAGAAGCGGCAAAAGCCGTAAGCTGGTGGCTTGTTTTTGATCAGGAAAAACGCAGACTAACAAGAACTCCGGCAAGTTTGCTGCTGCCGTATGATAATGTTGAAACAGCAATGGAAGATATCGAAGTATCGCAGCCGTCTTTTGAAGGGCAAACACCGGTAAAAGAGCACGAAGTCATTGCAAGAATTGAAGACACCGACCTAAACGACCATGTAAACAATGTTCATTTCACGGCATGGGCAGTTGAAGGAGTGCCTGAAGACATTCGCAAAACCGCAAGACTTACCGATATAACAATTAATTTTAAAAATGAAGTTAAACCCGGCGAAAAAATTAAAGTTAATACTTACAAAACAGACTCCGGTTTTTGGCATATACTTGTAAGAGAAACCGACAAAAAAGAAATAGCGTCCGCATACAGCGTTTGGAAAACGGCAGATAACAATTAGTCTCAAGTTGTCACCCTGCGCGTAGTCGCAGGGTCTATGAATATTTATAGATTCTGCGACTACGCGCAGAATTGTTCCTTAAAAAGAATATATAATTAAGCGTATAAGGGCGTTGGAAGAACGACGCAGAATAGGGCTAAAAGCCCGCCGTCATCAGGTTCTCCAACGCCAATAGGTAAAAGCTT